>JAEFDA010000057.1 GCA_016126025.1 Nitrososphaerota archaeon
GGACTAGGCTCGGCAATGCAACGAGGTACGAATGACATCGCACACCCACCACGGATTTACATGGGTGGGTGTGTGGTCGCCACAGCATGTTGCCATCGTGCACCAGAGCGGCAGGGCAACGGCGCTGCCTGCCTACCCTTCCAACCCGGTGACAACGCCACGATCCACCAGATACTGTAGCATCATGACATACGCCTCGTCCGTGATCAGGCCCCCCAGCCACCAAGCGGTGGGAGCCGCCAGCCAGACGGGTATCGACGGTTCGGTGCCGCCGCTGGGCACCAGCAGACCCTCGTCGACCAGGCTGCCGAGCACGTCGACGTAATTGGCGCCGGATATCTCGCCGCTCACCCAAAGGAACGCCACCTCCTTTATCCAATTGGGGACAACCAGCGTCCCCACATCCACCAAGTCAAACGAAGTGGTGGCCGTCAGGCCGGCATACTCCACATCTACCATGTACGTCCCCTCTGAATACACCGTCCGATCGAACGGGGCGGCGGGAGGCAGCCTGGTGTACAGTTGATTTAGCGGCACGTTGATCGGGGAGCTGGTATTGCCGTCCGAGTCGCGAATGTACATTGTGGCGAACTGCTCGGTGATCTCCTCAACGATGATCGAGATGGCGAGCGTGTCGCCATAGTGGTATACAGCCCTGTCCACCTCCACGACCAAGGGCTCGGCCGCCGCCGGGTACGCTGCCAACGCCAACACCAGAACGGCGGCCTTCAGCATGATCGAGTGTAGCCGGAGCAGCTTTAAAAACGCACATTTCTGGACTGGATGGAAAGACGCGGCATGCCGGAGCACTCCATCTTGGGTCGCATGCCACATTCAGCCAGTAGTTTTGTATCATATTATACATAATGTCACAATACAAGAAGATTAATATTTTCTATGACATTGGGGCTACAGTGATGCAGATGTATGAGAACGACGGCCAAGCCAAATCCAGGCGCCGCCGGAGCCGGAGTTACTTTTGCAGGTTATGCCGAGAGTATGGAATAGTGAACAGAAAATCGCACCTCAGGTGGGTGCACAATGTAAGCCACGACACCATAAACAAGCGGAGCAGTATGGATTTGGTTGATGTCATATTCGTCGAGTCGGTCGGCAACGTCACATCTGATCCGCTCTCTGAGCAATGCGCATAGGAATATGCCGCCCGCGTACAAGCAGGGCGGCACCACTTATCAATCGATGAGCGCAGCCTTCCGGTATGGCAGACGGTGATGGCGGGCGTTGGTAACCAAACCCGCCCCCCGTCTCTTTTATTTTCGCCTGATGGCAGGATTCGCTGGGATCGCCATGGTGGTTATCGGTTCAGCATACATCTTGGGCGACCTAGCAGACCTGGCAGACAGGACGGCGCAGTTCGGCCCGGCCGCGTGGCTGGAGTTTGACGGGCACATCTCGCTGGCCATGCTGGTGGTCAACGCCGGCGTACTGGCCACGATAATCTTGGTCGTCCTAAGACGGGCGAGGCACGGGCCCCAGCCCGCAACCAACCTTGACCATTCAAGGGGGGGTCCGCCAACCATGCTGGATGATCTCGCAATGGCCTTCCAGGTGATAATGCGTCCCAACTCGACCTTTGCAGCCCTCCGGGACGATGACCGCCGATACTTCCGGCCATCCATCGTGGTGATGCTGCTGGTCTCCATCGTGTATATCGGCCTTTATTTGGCCACGCCTGAAGCCGGACTGCAAATCGACTATGCTGCCATCCCTGGGTTGGCCATCTTGGGGGGCGTCATCACCGCGGGTATGATATATCTCATCGGAAGGGGCTTCAGCGGAAACAAAAACTGGAGAAAGGTATTCACGGTCATCTTCTACGCGGAGATAATCGGGATTCCCATGGCTGTTGCATCCTCCCTGTTATCCCTCTCGTCATCCCTCCAGTCCTTTAGCTTACAGTATGTGGTCGGCACCGTGGCTTTGGCAGCCGTTGCCTGGGGCTTCATCGTCCTCGTCAAAGCCATCAAGGTCCTCAACGGTTTCGGCACCGCCAAGGCTTTTGGCATCCTGATACTGTCCGGGCTGGTCCAAATAGTTTGGATCATTTTGGTCGCTCTGCTTTACCTATGGACAATCGGGTTCGAGCTGCCCATCATGCAAGATCCCCTGCAATGAGCCTTCCGGCCCCATGAAGATACACATTCAACCCCAAGTCTCTTGCGGTACTAGTAGGGCGTCTCGTCAAGCTGTATGAAACGGGCCCTCTTCAGCTCCGCGAGTATGTACTGTGTGGTCCAGTCATCTTATGTTGGTTGTAGGGGAGTTGAGTGTGTACGCCAACCTGATGGGCGCGTTAATAAAGGGGGCCAGGAGTTCTCGCATCATGGCGGGTCGACAAGATGCCATGTGGGTAAAGATGTGGAAGACCAACTCTGCGGAGCTGCGGCGTAGGGCCGTCGTGTGGAGAAAAGAGAACGCCGTAACCAGGGTCAACCGGCCCAGTAGACTCGAGAGGGCCAGAAGGCTAGGGTACAAGGCCAAGCAGGGCATAGTGGTGATAAGAATGCGCGTGGGAACCGGCGGCATGAGGAAGCAGAGGCCCCGAGGCGGTAGGCGGCCAAAGCATCTTGGGGTAACCAAGATAAAGGCCGATGTCGACATGCGCACCGTAGCGGAGAACCGCGTACTGGAGAGATACCCCAACATGAGCTTGCTGGGTTCGTACTTTGTCTACAAGGACGGGATGCACTACTGGTTCGAGGTGATACTGGCCGATTCGGCCCACCCACGAATCAAGGGGGATCCCGACATAAGGAAGCGCCTTTCGCTGTGATATGCAGGACCGGTGCCAGACGACCCTAGCCCTCCCTAAGTAGGGCACGGACCTTGTTCTCTGTGGTGCCGGTCTGGCCGAACGCAACATCCCGGAGTACGCCCTTTCGGTCCACAAGGATGGAGGACGGCGTCCCCTGCAGGCCGTACGTGTCGAACGTCTCCGCAGAATATTCCTTGGAGAGCATATAGGCCCGGACTCGGCGAATTATGTCATTTCGCCTGTCCTCCCCCTCCGAGTCGAATCCTGGCAGTTGGGAGCGTATGAACGCCATCACCTTATCGTCGTCCACATGTCCGTCCATCCGGGCCAAAATGTCCATGCCCAACGGGAATGGTATCTTGAACGGAAGCGTGCCCTCGGATCCGCCATACTGTCTCAGAGCCCGCTTTGTCTCCCCCACGACCACCCCCTGCTCCGCAAGGGCCCGCAGGTTCTCCAGCGTGTTCTTGTCAAAGTCCTCAAAGGCCGTGGCTATCCCCAACACCCGAACACCCTCGTCCCTGTAGCTGTTGTAGATGTTAGCGGCTTCCGGAAGCGCGTACAGGAAGCAGCCGGGGCAGTTGACCTGGAAGACTTCTACCAGTACGATATGATCCCTCTCCTGGGAGAGGCTAGTGGGCATTCCCTGCACCCATTCGGACACTGCAATCTCGGGAGCTATTTCTCCTATAACCGGCGGCATGGCACTACGCCCTCACAGGCACGCTAAATACGTACCCGTTGGGCGGAAATTCTGTAGACGCGTCTCTTGACAACGAGGCTTTGGTGCATCATAACGCAGACAGAACGGCGATAATCTCATCTCCAGTGGCATAGTGCTAGAATTAGCCTAATATTAGACCGCCAAGGTGGCAGCCGTAATGCAAGCAGTAACCGAGGAGCGCCTAACCCTCTTTGCGGCGATGGAGCGAAAGTACGAGGAGAAGGACTCCGAATACTTTGTGGGACTGCTGGGACACGAGGACTACGTGGTCCGCACCAGGGCCACCTGTATACTTGTGGATATGGGCGGCGAGGACAAAGTGGAGCACATAGCACGGGTCCTGAAGGAGGACGACAATGAGTTGGTGCGGCACGAGGCGGCGTTCTCGCTGGGCCAGATGTGCTACTCCAGTGGAATCCGCCCGCTGGTGGATGCCACGCTGAACGACTCCAGCATGTTCGTCCGGCACGAGGCGGCCATAGCCTTGGGTGTCATAGGGGCTCCCGAGGCCAAAGGGCCCCTGCTACAGGCCTTGGAAGATCCCGACATACCCGTCTCCGAGTCGGCGGTGGTAGCGCTATCCAACATAGCCTTCATGGAAGGCATGTGCACCAACGAGAAGTTTGCCAAACTCACGGGGGGCTAGACATGGACTTTTCGGTGGGCGTAATCATAGCTATGGGACTGCTGGTGGCAGGGGTAATGGGTCTGATAGTGATGGATCCGGGACCCCTTCCCGAGCCGGTTATGGAAGAGGAGCCGATGGAGGAGCAGGCCGGTATGGAGGCCGACGTTGACGTGGAGCCGATGGAGGAGCAGGCCGG
>JAEFDA010000118.1 GCA_016126025.1 Nitrososphaerota archaeon
CAACCCGTCCCTGCCCCGGGCGGTGGGCAACACGCTGGAAGACGAAGACCACGACTTCCACCTGAATGGAGTGAGGGGCATGGATACGATAACCGTTCAGGACACCACGTACCTGCTGGCCGCAGCCCACCTCGGCGACGGGATCCAAGTCATAAGCCTGGACAGGCCCGCCTCGCCGGTGCCAACAGTCGACGTCTCCCACCCCCGGGACACCGGAATTTCCCGGGAGGGATCCTGGGGAATGGATACCATCGAGATGGACGGCCGCACGTACGGCGTGGTGGCGTCGTACCCCGACGACGCCATACAGGTAGTAAACCTGACCAACCCGCTGACTCCCCTGCCCGTCTCCAACGTCTTTGACGAGGACGGCGAGTTGGAGGCGCTGGGCGGCGCCACCGACGTCGAGTTCGTATCGATAGGCGGCCGCACGTACGGCGTGGTGGCCGCCTACGACGACGACGCCGTGCAGATCATAAACCTGACGGATATATCCAATCCCCAGTTCGTGCAGGAGATATTCGACAGCGAGGACGGTTTTGAGGCGCTGGGCGGCCCGGTGAA
Organism: Nitrososphaerota archaeon; assembly: GCA_016126025.1. Classification (GTDB taxonomy): domain Archaea; phylum Thermoproteota; class Nitrososphaeria; order Nitrososphaerales; family Nitrosopumilaceae; genus VYCS01. The sequence goes on from JAEFDA010000118.1 coordinate 565, forward strand.
CGTGGAGACAGCCGTCATATCGGGCCGCACGTACGGCGTGGTGGCCGCCTACGACGACGACGCCGTGCAGATAATAGACCTGACAGACCCCCGGTTCCCCCTTCCCACCAGCGACATCCACCGGGGAGAGGTGTTCGTCGCCGACGAGGACATAGGCGAGGAGGATACGGTGCGGATCAACATACTGGACGGGCCCCGGGGGCTGGCCATCACAGAGATACGGGACAGGGCGTACTGCTTGGTGGCCAGCCAGAACGATGACGCCCTGCTCATATTGGACATTACCAGCCCGGCGCAGCCCTGGCCGGTCACGATCATGTATGATGACCTGAGGGGCGTTGAGGCGCTGAACGGCGCCACCGACATAGAGGTGCTCAAGGCGGATGGTCGCGTATATGCGATGGTGACCGGCAAGTGGGATGACGGCGTCCAGATACTGGACATCACCGACCCGACGGATCCCGATCCGGTGGCAGCCGTATTCGACAACACGGACGGGTACTTGGCGCTGCGCGGCGCCACCGACATAGAGTTGGCCCCCGTATCCGACCGCATAATAGCGGCTGTGTCTGGGGCGTTCGACGACGCGGTGCAGTTCATAGACGTTACCGACCCGACCAACCCCGCGCCGCTGCACGCCATCTTCGACGGTTCGGGCGGGTACAGGTCGCTGGACGGCGCCGACGACGTGGAGGTCTTCAGGACGAGTGCGGGCACGCACCTGATGGTGACCAGTATCGTGGACGAGGCCATACAGATAATGAGACTTGCCCCCTGACGGGGGTCTGCCCAGCATCCGGCTCTAGCAGTTCGGCAGTACAGGACCAAAGGATTGTGCGCATATCAGACCGAATTCCCGGCCGAGGGGTGAGCTGCGGCAGGGCCCGAGCACGCCCTACAGGGCCGTGTCCACCATTATACCTATGAAGAGCACGGCCAAGTACGGACTGGAGAACTTGAAGAGTGTCCAGGCGGCCCGCTCTGTGGGGCGGGCCACGACCCAGCCGGATATGGCCACCATGAGCGCCCCAGACGCCAGGGCCGTCACCGCGTATACCATACCTGATGCCGGCGCGCCGCCCGCCGTCAGGAAGAGCGGCACCAAGCTGAAGGCGACCATCGCCAGTGTGGACGCGGCGATCACGCGCGCCGAGGTGCTCTCTGACCGGACGGCCGTCAGCATCGGCACGTCCACCCTGTTGTAGTCGTCCCTGTAGCGCATCGTCAGGGACCATATGTGCAGCGGAATCCAGACAAAGACCAGGCCGGCCAGCACCATGCCCATTGTCCAGAGGTCGGCGGTGGTCACGGCCACCCACCCCACCAAGGGGGGAGAGCCGCCGCACAGCCCGCCCAGTATTATGTTGAGCTGGGAGCGCCTCTTGAGCAGGTACGAGTACACTATGATATTGTTGAACAGGCCGAACCCGATGAATGCGGTCGCCAGCGCCCCCTGGATGGGCGTTGCGGTGTACGATATGCCCCAAGCCAGTGCCAGGGACGCGGCAGCCAGCGCATACCCGAAGTTTCTGGCCTTGGCGGGCGGGCTTATGCGCCCGGACGGCAACGGCCTGGACTTGGTCCGCTCCATTATGCCGTCTATGTCCCGGTCGTGGTAGTTGGTCAGTGTGTTGGCCGCCGCCGAGCCGGCCGCCACAGAGAATAGGGCCAGCAACCAGGTCGCCGCCGACACCTCAATCTGGTATATGTTGGAAGCGGCCACCAGCCCCCCGATCGCGGTGAAGACCAGCAGGTACCATATCTTGGGCTTGGTGAGCTCATAGTATACGGCGAGCCGGGACCGGGCCATGTGCCTCTGCAACGTCATGGAATGGATCCCGTGGACATATATGGCATTGCCTTCTGCTGGGACTTCATCTCTATGAACGACTCCGAGGAGAGCACCCCGTCTATCCGCCCTATCTTCTCGGAGACCATGCGGTGCATCGCGTCCAGCGAGGTGGTGTACGCGGTGACCAGTATGTCGAACCGACCGGTCACCTCGGCCACCTCGTAGACCCCGTCTATATCAAAGAGTTCCTGTATGATGCTGTTGCGCTTCTTGGTGTCCATCTTTATGCCCGCCAGCACCTTCACCTCGTACCCCAGGGCGGCGTTGTTCACCTCTATGGTGAAGCGTCGTATGAGCCCCCTGTCCACCAGGCGCCGTATTCTAGAGTATGCGACGGATGGGTTGACGCTGATCTTGCGGGCCAGCTTCGGCACCGACACGGAAGAGTCCCGGGCCAGCTCCGACAGTATGAGCGTGTCGATGTCGTCTATTCGGGCCAATATGGGGCCGCCCGCCCGTTTTGTATATATTTTTGGCGGATTCGCGGCGCAGAGTCAAAGTTAGACTGGTACGGCGTCGTGATGGCTCAGATCTTGCCTTTTTCTAGGAGCATCTCGGCCAAGAGCACGGCGCCCTTCGCCGAGCCCATCTTCTTGTTGTGGGAGAAGAGCATGTACTTGAGGCCGTGCTCAAAGAGTTCCTCCTTCTCCACTCGGCCTATGGTGGTGGTCATCCCGTCGCCGACGGTCCGCTCCAAGCGCGGCTGGGGGCGGGTGGGATCCTCGTGGAACGCGTAGTACTTTTCGGGTGCCGACGGCAGTCCCGCCGTGGATATGTGCTCGTTGTACGAGTCGTAGGTGTCCTTGGCCTTTGACGGATCCACGTCCTCGGTGGTCTCCACGAAGACCGACTCGGTGTGCCCGTCTATAACCGGAACCCGGGTGCAGGTGCAGCTGACGCGGATGTCGGCGTCGTGGATGCGGCCGTTATCCAGGTTTCCCAGTATCTTGCGGGTCTCTATGCGCACCTTGCCCTCCTCTTTGGGGATGTAGGGAAGTATGTTGTCGGTTATGCCCATGGCGGTCACCCCCGTCTTGCCTCCGCCGGATATGGCCTGCATGGACGTCATCATGACCTTTTTGGCGCCGTACTTGTCTAGAAGCGGCTTCAGCGTGATGACCAGGCCGGTGGTGGTGCAGTTGGGCAGCGGAGCGACCCAGCCCTTCCAAGAGCGCCTGCGCTTCTGCTCCTCCAGTAGCTCGGCGTGGTCGTCGTTGATGCCCGGTATGAGAATGGGGACATCCTCCTCATACCGGTACGCCGAGCTGGTGGATATCACCGGCAGTTCCTTGGCGAAGCGGGTCTCTATATCCCGGGCGGGCCCGGACTCAACTGCCGAGAATATCAGGTCCAAATTTGCGGTGTCCACCTCGTCCACCCCCCGAACCGTCATCTCCCGGACGTACTCGGGTATGTCGCCGCCCACGTCCCAGGCCACTATCCCCGTGTTGGGGTCCCGGATGGCCTCAACGTACTTTTTGCCGGCGGTCCTAGCCGAGGCAGCAATCTGGGTCACCTCGAACCAAGGATGGCCCTCCAGCGACTGTATGAACTCCTGGCCCACCGAGCCGGTGGCCCCGATGATGGCGACTCTCTTCTTCACGGGGGGCGGACAGGGGCGCGGACTTAATATTGTTTGCAATCAACGGTTCTCGTACAAACGCGGGTGTTATTCTAAACTTGCTCGTTTCAGCCCCCGGATCTTTATCCGGAACGGCCGGATGGCGCGTTATTGGCAGAACTTGTGGCTGATCGACCGTGGCCGGCTGGCGGAATACTGGCGGGAACGGCCACGCACTGTCCGATCAGTTACCCCCAACATTTGGATTATGAGCGTTGTCCAAAGCAGATGAATAATAGCCCGATCCGAATATGAGTCCGTCGTGCATGATCAGCCAAGTGCGCTTG
>JAEFDA010000120.1 GCA_016126025.1 Nitrososphaerota archaeon
GAGGTGGTGCGGGTGCGGGGGCTGGCCCCAAGGGTGGCGTACGCCAACCCGCGCTGCATGAGGTGTGACAAGAGCATGAAGTCGCGGGGGCGCGGGCAGGGATATGGGTGCGTCCGGTGCGGCGCCGCCGCGGCCGGGCCGGTGTGCATGGATCTGCCCCGGTCGATATCCTGCGGCGAGTATCTGCCCCGGGTCTCGGCTCACCGGCACCTAGCCCGTCCGGCGCAGAGGCGGGGCCGGCGGAACGGCATCAGGTTTGCCGCCCGCCTGCCTTGGCATCTGGATTATAGCGGGGAGTAGATTTGAACTACCGATTTGCGGGTTATGAGCCCGCCGGGATGACCTAGCCCCCGTGGGTCTGACTTCCCCACCCCGCTGCGGCATGGTGTGGAGGGGCGCTATATTTGCCTTTGGAACAGGACCCAGGAATCATCGGACAGATACAGACTAAATAATATTGCACAATACCGACATGGACAAATAAACCGAAGGCAAAAGGCGGCCCGGCCTCGCTCGAATATAAGGACCTGTCCCTGCCGGATCTGTTAGAGATGTTTCCTGACGACTAGGCCGCCATGGGGTGGTTGGAGAGAGATGTATGGCCGGACGGCAAGCCCCCGGTGCGGGTACAGATGCATCCGTACCGCCAAGCATCCTAGCATGCCGTACTACTATAGCGCCGACCAAAAGCTCATGCAGAGTATGTCGTAGGTTTTAGATGACTGTTGGACATAATGTGCACAAACCGCGGCCAAGGCGCTTAACTCGTTCCTGATCTTGATATACGCGATATTATGGTGTACGGTCTTGAAGGGAAACTCGACTAAAATCGTTCATGGATACTGCACGAATTTTCAGTCGGCGCTATAGTGCGACGAGCGCTTCAGCGTCGAGATCGGCAGTCATGGAACACTCCAAGATCTGCTACCGACGCTGGACCATTGCCACACACCTGCGCGCCACCCGCCCAAGAGCATATCCGGCGTACATCTGGCCGGGATCTGAGAATAAACCAAAGCTCGGCATGGTGCCTACTGCACAGGCTAAGGGAGGCGTGGCGCACCTTGGCGGGGTGGGCAGGTTCTGCCGCAAACCCGGTCGATGTGTAATTCGGCACCCGTAGCTAGTCTGTCCGCCCAGTCGCTCCAACAGCTCTGCACGGGCGGCGTGAGGCCGAGTATTACATCGGCGCCGTATGATAGATGCTCTTTTAGGCGCGGCCGGCTATTCGGCTATGTAATCGATGCGTCACTGCGCGGCCGGGACGTCCAGCGGATACGCCCATTCTCCGGAATTGAATCATGCCGGGGGTGTCCCCGGCGCGCCCGTCGGGTCGGAGGTCCGACAGCGGGGCGCAGGCAAGCCGGGAGCGCGCGTCCGGCTCTCCGATAAGGCAATATACCATTTTCTGCGTCCCCAATTCGGTGGACAGGAGGCTTCGCATAGCGGGAATAGGCGCGGCGGTGGCCTTCTCGGTGTGGGTGTTGACCTCGCCCTCGGATCCGCTGCCCATACCCCCGCCGCCCACCGGCGGCCCCGACGGGCGCGTGGAGGTGGTCGCTGACAACCTGGAGAGGCCCCGGCACCTGGCAGTATCCGGGGACGACGTCTTCGTGACCGAGCGGGAGGGCCGTATACGGCTGGTGCGCGACGGGGCAATGCTGGAGGATCCGGTGGCGGTGCTGCGGGCGGCCGAGGACTTTGACTCGGGACTCACCGGGATAGCGGCGCACCCCGGGTATAGCTCCAACGGGCTGCTCTACGTGTACCTCACGTACCAGGAGGGGGGAACCATATACAACCGCATAATGGAGATACTGGTGGAGGACGACCGGCTGGCCGACGCGCGCACGATACTGGAGGGGATACCGGCCTCCCGCTTTGCCAACGGGGGAGTGCTGAAGTTCGGGCCCGACGGCATGCTGTACGTGGGGACCGGAACCCCCTCGGAGGCCTCGCACCTGCCCCAGGATGTGGAGTCGCTGGCCGGCAAGATACTGCGCATACACCCCGACGGCTCCATACCCTCGGACAACCCCTTCCCCGGCTCGCCGGTGTACTCTCTGGGGCACCGCAACCCCCGGGGGATGGACTGGGATGCGTCCGGCCAGCTGTATATGGTGGAGGCGGGCCCCGAGAAGAACGACGAGATAAACCGGATAGTCCCCGGCGGCAACTACGGATGGCCGGAGAGCGAGTGCGGCGGGGAGCACTTGGGGGCGCTGGTCTGCTATGATCCCGCCATCGAGCCGGGCGGCATGGTGTTCTCGGCCGGGGCGGCCGCCAGCGAGGGGAACGCGGTGCTGGCCTCCATGCGCGCCGCCGGCCTCTTCGAGCTGGACGTGGACGAGGGGCTCCCGTCCCAGACGACGCTGCTGGGCGGGGTGGGCCGCATACGGGACGTGGTGCAGGCGCCCGACGGCGCCCTGTACGTGATAACCTCTAACACGGACGGCAAGGGCTTTCCGGCCGAGAACGACGACCTGCTTCTGAGGGTGCTCAAGTGAGCCGCATCCCCCGCTTCCGCGAGCAGGACCGCGCAGGGCGCATACGCGCCGTGTCCGGGGCCGCCGGCGGCCTGGATGCCCGGGTTTTGGATGGCGGGATATCGTTCCCGCAGGCCGACCGCATGATAGAGAACGCCTTGGGGGTGATGGCCCTGCCCATGGGCGTGGCCACCAACTTTGTGGTGAACGGCCGGGACGTACTGGTGCCCATGGTCATAGAGGAGCCCTCGGTGGTGGCCGCCGCATCCAAGGCGGCCCTAGCCTGCCGGCAGACCGGCGGGTTTACCGTATCGTGCAGCGACCCGGTGAGCATAGGCCAGATACAGGTCTTGGGGGCCGGACCCGGGGCGGACCGCCGCATAGGGGAGGCGGCCTCCCGCATCCTGGAGGTGGCCAACGCGTGCAGCCGCACCCTGCCAAACCAGGGAAGGGGTGCAAAGTCCGTCTCCAGCCGTACCATACGGGCGCCCTCCGGCCCCATGCTCATAGTGGAGATCCTGGTGGACGTGGGGGACGCCATGGGCGCCAACATCACCAATACCATGTGCGAGGCCGTCTCCCCCATCATAGAGGAGGCCGCCGGCGGCCGGGCGCTGCTGCGGATACTCTCCAACTACTCCACCGGGAGGGTAGCCTCCGCGTCTGCCGTCTTTCCGGTAGATATGTTGGGGGAGGATACTGTACGAGATATGGTACTGGCGTACGAGTTCGCCGACAACGACGTGTACCGGGCCGTCACCCACAACAAGGGCGTGATGAACGGGATAATGGCGGTGGCCAACGCCACCGGGCAGGACTCCCGGGCCATAGACGCGGCGGCCCACGCCTGGGCGGCCCGCTCGGGCCGGTACCGCTCCCTGACCACATGGTCTAGGAACGGGGCGGGGGACCTGGTCGGCTCCATAGAGGTTCCCATGTCCGTGGGGATAGTGGGCGGAGTGGTGCGGGTGCACCCCACCGCCCGGGCGTGCCTGGACATACTGGGGGTGCGCAGCTCCGGGGAGCTGGCCGGGGTGATGGCCGCCGCCGGTCTGGCGCAGAACTTTGGGGCAATGCGGGCGCTGGCGACCGTCGGCATACAGAGGGGCCACATGAGGCTGCACGCCCGGAACGTGGCCGCCGCCGCCGGCGTGCCGCCGGATATGATAGAGCGGATAGCCGGGGAGATGGCCGAAGAGGACAACATATCTGCGGAGCGGGCCCGAGCCCTGGCCGGCATCGGGGATGATGCGGGCTCCGGGTAGGCGCCCGGTGGAACGCCGTTGGGGGGCCGGCCGCCAAGCGGCCGCGGTGCACGCGCCGCCGGCTTGGTGGCGCGGGTGCAATCTCCGGACCCGCTCCTGGGCGCCGCCGGGTACGGACCGGCAGTCGCCGTGTGCCGGAGTGTGCGGCGCAAAAGTACGCACTGTCAATAGACCCTATGCGTAATTGAAACAAAAACTTTCAGTCATCCGGCACCGGGGCCCTGGAATGCTACGGTGCGCAGTGTATGTGTGGGTGTTCCGGGCTTCCGCGCACCATGCCTATATGGTACGGCAATAAATCGGTACATTCAAATATATATCATCGTACTATACCGACACACATGGGAAAGATCCGGCGAACAGTCCACGCGAGTCATGACAAGGGCCGCCTGCTGGGCGGCCTGCTCCACTACGTCGCGGCGGCGTCCAACCACACATCCAAGGGGTACCGAAGGGACGCGCGCGGCAAGGACCTGTACAGGATGGCGGCGCACCGCACCGGCATCTACCAGACAAGGTTCGCCGAATACATCGTGCGGGACGTGCTCGGAAGCCACAAGGCGTGGCGCACC
>JAEFDA010000078.1 GCA_016126025.1 Nitrososphaerota archaeon
CCCGCTCCTTCAACCAACCACTCTCCACCTGGGATGTCTCGAGCGTAACCGACATGGCCGGGATGTTCGAGGATGCCTCCTCCTTCAACGGCGATCTCTCCGACTGGGATGTCTCGGACGTAACCGACATGTCCGGCACGTTCAGCGAAGCCCTCTCCTTCAACCAGCCCCTCGACAGCTGGGGCACCTCCTCGGTGACCAGCATGACCGAGATGTTCTCCGGAGCCACATCCTTCAACGGAGGCATCTCCTCTTGGGACACCTCCTCGGTGACCAGCATGAGCGGTATGTTCTGGGGGGCAGGCAAATTCGACAAAGACATCTCCGCCTGGAACGTCTCCTCGGTGACCAGCATGACTGGCATGTTCTGGAACGCTGCCTCTTTCAACCAGCCCCTCGACATATGGGATGTCTCCTCGGTGACCAGCATGACTGGCATGTTCTTCGGCGCCGACAGCTTCGACCAAGACATCGGGGACTGGGACGTCTCTTCGGTGACCAGCATGAACCGCATGTTCCTCAGCGCCGCCTCCTTCAATCAGCCCCTCGATACTTGGGACGTCTCCTCGGTGACGGACATGTATGCTATGTTCGCCGGCGCCGCCTCCTTCAATCAGCCCCTCGATACCTGGGACGTCTCCTCGGTGACGGACATGTTCTGGATGTTCGACAGCGCCACCGCCTTCAACCAAGACATCTCCTCTTGGGACGTCTCCTCGGTAACCAACATGGCCGGGATGTTCTACAACGCGACCGCCTTCAACCAGCCCCTTGACGGATGGGATGTCTCAACTGTTACCGACATGGCCAGGATGTTCGACTCCGCTTCCTCCTTCGACCAGAATCTCGGCGACTGGTACGTCGCGATCTACAACGCGTCCATCAACAGGGCCGATGTTCCCGGCGTGGTCGGTACCATATCAACCCAGAATCCCTTCCTGGACGACCAGAACCCCACCTATCTGATAGAACCGGGCGGCGACTCTAACCGGTTTGTCATAACCGACAGCAACCGCATCAGCATGGTCTCGGCGGCCGCCAACCAGACCTCTTACACGATCACCATCACCGCCTCAGGAGATTCGGTCTTCGAGGACGGCAACAACCGGCGGACCATCCAGGTGACGCTGGTGGATAGCCCTCACGACACCCCGCCGGCTGCCGACCATGTGAGTCCGGTTATATCGGGACCGAACCCGATCTCTGTGGTCTTTGACGGCTCGGGAGGGTTTGATGCCTTGGACGGGGCGAATGACGTGGAGGTGTTCGGGAGCGGGGACCGGACGTATGCTGTAGTTGCAGCCTTGGAGGATGAAGCGGTCCAGATAATGGATGTCACCGACCCGGCCAATCCGGTCCCCGTCTCGGCGGTCTTTGGCGATTCGGGGGGATTTGCCACCCTGAGCGTGACTGGCGTGGCCGTATTCGAGAGCGAGAACCGTACGTATGCTATAGCGACCGTCTGGAATAATGATGATAATGGTGTCCAGATCATGGACATCACCGACCCGGCCAATCCGGTCCCCGTCTCGGCCGTCTTTGATGGTTCGGGGGGGTTCGACGCCCTGGCCGGTGCGAATGATGTGGTGGTGTTCGGGAGCGGGGACCGTACATACGCCGTAGTTGCAGCTTGGAATGATAACGCGGTCCAGATTATGGACGTCACCGACCCGGCGCGGCCGGTCCCCGTCTCGGCCGTCTTTGATGGTTCGGGGGGGTTCGACGCCCTGGCCGGTGCGAATGATATGGCCGTGTTCAGGAGTGGGGACCGGACGTATATCATAGTAGTTGCCTACGACGACAACGGTTTCCAGATCATGGACGTCACCGACCCGGCCCGGCCAACCCCCGTCTCGGCGGCCCGAGACGGCGTGGGAGGGTTCACCACCTTAGACGGGGCGCATGACGTGGCGGTTTTCGGGAGCGGGAACCGGACGTATGCCATAGTGACCGGCGATAATGATGACGGCGTGCAGATCATGGACGTCACCGATCCTGCCAGCCCGGTCCCGGTCTCGGCGGCCCGAGACGGCTTGAATGAATTCAGAGCGCTAAACGGGGCGACAAACGTGGCGGCTTTCAAGAGCGGGGACCGGACGTATGCCATAGTGACCGCTTGGGATGACAACGGCGTGCAGATCATGGACGTCACCGATCCTGCCAGCCCGGTCCCGGTCTCGGCGACCTATGACGGCTCGGCGGTGCTCGGCGCCTTGAACAGGGCAAATGACGTGGAGGTGTTCGGGAGCGGGGACCGCACCTATGCCATAGTGACCGCCTATGACGATGACGGAGTGCAGATCATGGACGTCACCGATCCTGCCAGCCCGGCCTCGTCTACCTTTGGTGATTCGGGAGGGTTCACCGCCTTGAACAGTGCAGAAGACGTAGAGGTGTTCGGGAGCGGGGACCGGACGTATGCTATAGTGGCTGCCTCATTTGATGATGATGCGGTCCAGATCATGGACATCACCGACCCGGCCAATCCGGCCCCCGTCTCGGCCGTCACGGATGGTTCGGGGGGGTTCACCGTCCTGTACGGGGCAGAAGACGTGGAGGTGTTCGGGAGCGGGGACCGGACGTATGCTATAGTGGCCGTCTCGAATAATAATGATCATGTAATCCAGATCATGGACATCACCGACCCGGCCAATCCGGCCCCCGTCTCGGCCGTCTTTGATGGTTCGGGGGGATTTGCCACCTTGCGTATTGCAGAAGACGTGGAGGTGTTCGGGAGCGGGGACCGGACGTATGCTATAGTGGCCACCCATGGCAATTCTGGTATCCAGATCATGGACGTCACTGACCCGGCCCGGCCGGCCCACGCCTCGGCGGTCTCTGTTGCCTGGGACGGATTCGATGCCTTACGCTGGCCTAATGATGTGGAGGTGTTCGGGAGCGGGGACCGGACGTATGCTATAGTCGCAGCTAGGAGCGACAGTGGAGTCCAGATCATGGACATCACCGACCCGGCCCGGCCGGCCCCCGTCTCGGCCGTCTTTGATGGTTCGGAGGGGTTCGATGCCTTGGATTTGGCGAGTGGTGTGGAGGTGTTCGGTAGCGGGGACCGAACGTATGCTATAGTGACCGGCCATAATGATGACGGCGTGCAGATCATGGACATCACCGACCCGGTCAATCCGGCCCCCGTCTCGGCCGTCTTTGATGGTTCGGGGGGGTTCGATGCCTTGCACGGGGCGAATGATGTAGTGGCGTTCGGGAGTGGGAACCGGACGTATGCTATAGTGACTGCCCACAGTGATGGCGGCGTGCAGATCATGGACATCACCGACCCGGCCAATCCGGCCCCAGTCTCGGCGGTCTTTGATGGTTCGGGGGGGTTCGACGCCTTGCACGGGGCAGAAGACGTGGAGGTGTTTGGTAGTGGGGACCGGACGTACGCGATAGTAGCGTCCAACTGGGATGACGGCGTGCAGATCATGGATATCACCGACCCGGCCAATCCGGCCCCCGTCTCGGCGGTCTTTGATGACCTGGTGGAGGTTGACATAGAGTCGGGACTGAGCCAAGAATTGGCGGATGCTGTTCTGGCAGCCACGAACAGCACGGAGTTAGCAGGTACAGTGTTCGGGGTCGGGGACCGGACGTACGCCGTAGTGGCAACCCTGTATGATAACGCCACGCAGATCATGGACATCACCGACCCAGCCAATCCGGCCCCAGTCTCGGCGGTCTTTGATGGCTCAGAGGAGCTCGGCGCCCTGTCCTTTTCGCATGACATGGACGTGTTCGGGAGCGGGGACCGGACGTACGCGATAGTGGCCGACGCGTATGACGGCAGCGTCCAGATAATGGACATCACCGACCTCGCCAATCCGGCCCCAGTCTCGGTGGTCCTTGACGGCTCGGCGGAGTTCGTTGATGTGGCCAAAGAGATCGACGTGGAGTCGTTCGGGGTCGGGGACCGCACGTACGCGATAGTGGCCACCCTGTATGATGGAGGAGTCCACATCATAGACGTCACCGACCCCGCCAATCCGGCCCCCGTCTCGGCGATCCTTGACGGTCCGGGGGAGCTCGGCGGGGTGAGCGTTCGGCTCGACATGGAGATGTTCGGAGTCGGGGACCGCACGTACGCGATAGTGGCCGCTTGGCCGGATGGCGGAGTCCACATCATAGACGTTACCGACCCCGCCAATCCGGCCCTCGTCTCGGCGGTCCATGATGGTTTGGAGCTGGGTGGATCCTCGTTCGCTCCGTTTGGCGTAGCAGGGAGTGACATAGGCGGCATGGATGCACTGTCGGAGTTGGGCGGATCCTTGTTCGCTCCGTTTGACGTCGGGGTGTTCGGGAACGGGGACCGCACGTACGCCGTAATGGCCTCAATCTTCAGCATCGGCATCATGGACATCACCGACCCGACAAATCCGTCCCCCGTCCAGCAGGAGGCAGCCAAGGATCTGCTGGGACCCTATGCATTGCTTGTGCCGTCCTATATGGACGTGTTCGGGGGAGACCGCACGTACGCCATGATAACAACCGCAATCGGAGGGTTCCACATCATCATAGACATCACAGACCCAGCCAACCCGACACTGGTCTGGCCTGGCGATGGCTCCCAAGACGGGCTCGGCCTGGCGTTCACTGCGCTTTTCGCCGGCTTGCTTGGCGGAGGCGACATGGGCGATGGCATGCCCAATGCGTCCCCGGGCATTACGCTTCTTGCGGACGTGTTTGGGGACGGAGAACGCACGTATGCAATAGCATCATTTTTGCCTACCGGTACCAGAATAATGGACATCACCGACCCCTCCAACCCGGTACTCGTCTCGATGGACCTTGGTCTTGTACGGGCTTACCTGAGTAGTGCATACCAAGGCGGGGCGGACCTACCTTCGTCTGTGATCCTGAAGGCGCACCCATTTCAGATGGAGCTGGGCGGGGCGGACCTGAGGGGTGAGGATCTGAGGGGTGAGGATCTAATCGGGGTGGACCTGAGCGGGGCGGACCTAGCTTGGGTGGACCTGAGCGGGGCGGACCTGACAGGTGCGGACCTGAGTCGTGCTAGCTTGTCTCGGGCGAACCTGGCCGGATCGGACCTGACCGGGGCGGACCTAGCCTTTGCGTACCTGGTAGACGCGGACCTGAGCGGCGCGAACTTGACAGGCGCAGACCTGACCGGGGCGGACCTGACCGGGGCTAAACTACGCGGCGCGGACTTGACTCTGACAAGCATAGATTCAGCGGTCTTTGACCCGCCCTAGTGTGCCCGGATGCGTACAGTCCGGCTTATGCCGGCGCCATACCGGTGACTTGCTGGCGGGGTGCGGCGAAGATGTTGTGTTGCACATTCGCTATCACGCACCTACATTGGCGGGGTGATTCCTGTAGATCCCCGCAGCCACCCTGACTCGGATCCCGCATCGCCACTCTGTAACGGTTCACGATTAAATAGAATGGCACCGGCCGCTACGCGTTGAGCAGGCTGGCGCTGGACTCCGGATCCCCCGAACACATACGCGACGGCGAGCCGTCCGTCGACGACCTCCTCAGAACATACCGGAAGGCCCTGGCCGACCCCGCCGAACTCTTTGCGGCCGCCACGCGCCTGAGGGACACCCTCAAGGGCAGGACCATCACCTTCTCCAAAAAGGCGTTCTTCAACGTGGTAAACCTGTGCAGCGACACGTGCACATACTGCACCTACAAGTCCGAGCCCTCCCAGGCCAAACTCTCCATGATGGATATGGACACGATAGATTCCATGATACGCGCCGCCCGCCGGTGCGGCTGCGTGGAGGCGCTGCTGGTGACCGGTGAGCGGCCCGAGGCCAGATACCCCCAGGCCCGGGACTGGCTCAGAAGCGAGGGGTTCTCCTCCACCCCCGAATACCTGGCCGACATATCTGAGCGGTGCCTGGACGCGGGGCTCTTTCCCCACACCAACGCCGGGAACCTGGAACCTGACGAGATGCGGCTGCTATCCCGGACCAACGCGTCGCTGGGGCTGATGCTGGAGAGCTCCAGCGACCGTCTGGCATCAGAGGGCATGCCCCACCGCCTGGCCCCCAGCAAGATTCCCGCCCGGCGCATCGCCGTCCTGGAGGAGGCCGGAAGGCTGGGCATTCCCATGACTACGGGAATACTGGCAGGCATAGGCGAGACCGCCCGCGAAGCCGTCGAGTCGCTGCTGGCCATAAGGGAGCTGCACCAAAAATACGGCCACATACAGGAGGTCATACTGCAGAACTTTGCACCCAAGCGCGACACGGCCATGAGGGGCCATCCGGCGGCCGGCGGGCGCCCGTTCATGATTCTGGTGGCCCTCGCCAGAACCATAATGCCGAACATGAACATACAGGTACCGCCCAACCTCTCCCCGCACTCGTACCGCGGCCACATACGGGCCGGAATCAACGACTGGGGCGGCATCTCCCCGCTCACTCCGGACTACGTCAACCCCGAGTTCCCGTGGCCGGCCATACCCGACGTGGAGGCCGGGTGCCGCAACATGGGGTACCGCCTGGCTTGCAGGTTTCCCATATACCCCGAGTTCATGCACATGGCAGACCGGCGCATTACAGACAGGATGGCGGCCGTCTCAGACGGCCGCGGACTGGTGGAGGAGGGGCGTTGGCGCTGAGCTCCCGCACCGACGCCATGTTCCGGGAGGCCGACCCCGCCATAGCCGCCGCACTGGAGAGGGCCCTCTCCGGCTCGGAGATAAGCGTGGAGGAGGGCACCAAGCTGTACTCGGCCCGGGGCACGTCATTCCACCTGGTGGGGATGGTCGCCGACGAGGTCCGCCGGCGCAAGGCCGGGGACACCGTAACCTACGTGGTCAACCGCAACATCAACTTTACCAACGTGTGCGTCAAGCAGTGCGGGTTCTGCGCCTTCAGCAGGGACTTTAGGGAGGAGGAGGGATACATGCTGCCCATCCCGGAGATAGTCCGAAGGGCCAAGGAGGCCCACCGCCTGGGCGCCACCGAGGTGTGCATACAGGCCGGGCTGCCGCCGGACATGGAGCCGGGCACCTACGAGGACATATGCCGGGCCATAAAGGGCGAGATGCCCGACATCCACATACACGGGTTCTCCCCCGAGGAGGTGCTGTACGGGGCCCAGAGATCAAATACATCCATACGCGAGTACCTGGCTCGTCTCAAGGAGGCCGGCGTGGACACCCTGCCGGGCACCTCAGCGGAGATACTAGACCAGCCCCTCCGGGACACGATATCCCCCGGGAGGATCACCGTGCAGAATTGGAAGGAGGTCATACGGACCGCCCACTCCCTGGGCATAAGGACCACCGCCACCATGATGTTCGGACACATGGAGAGCATACCCCAGCGGGTGCGGCACCTCAAGACCATCCGCGACATCCAGAAGGAGACCGGCGGCTTTACCGAGTTCGTGCCGCTGAACTTCATAGCCGAGGAGGCGCCCATGTACCGGCGCCGGCTGCACCATTCCATCAGGGACGGCGCCGACGGCCTTGATGTCCTGCTGACGCACGCCATATCCAGGATAATGCTGCACAACATAGACAACCTGCAGATGTCATGGGTCAAGGAGGGGGACAGGATGTCCCAGCTGCTGCTGATGTGGGGGGCCAACGACTTTGGTGGCACCCTCATAAACGAGAGCATATCGACGGCGGCCGGGGCGCGGCACGGCCAGCTGCTGACACCGTCCCGCATACGCGCCCTTATACGAGAAATGGGGCGCCGCCCCGCCGAGCGCACCACCACATATGGCATCAGGCGCCGCTTCGACGCGGCGGATCCGGCCGAGCCGCTGGACGCGGCGGATCCGGCCGCGTTCGGCTCGTACGCCCAGCTGATCAAGATAGACAGGTTCAGGTACTCCAACCCCCGGGACCGGCGGGGAACGGGCCGGGATTCTGCCCGCAGCACGTGATCCAGTGCGGGCGGTACTGCGCGCGGCCGGGCGGCGGGGAACTGCCGGGCGCCGCTTTATAGCAGATCCTGAAGGCATACCGAACATACGGCCGGTGCCAAGACAAAAACAAGAATTCAGGTCAGCACAGCCCGATGGCGCTACAGAGGTTCTGGAATGGTATGGCGCCTTCCCGCTGTTTTGCGGCCGCCGCCTCGTCGGTGTACAGCCCGTGCAGGTTGATCAATGGATGCGCTATGCTGTTCATCCCCATCGGGGGAACCGCATCGCTGGGGTTTCCCAGCGCGTACGCGTATGAGGGCACCGGGGAGTCTATTATCCCCGCGGCTATCAGGCTGTCGTTGAGGCCGAAGGGATCCCCCGCCACAAAGACGGTTGCGGCTCCGCTGTATATGGCGGCATAGTCGTGGTTGACCGCCGCATAGGTGCCGGGCTCGTCAAATACTATATCCACGATCATGTTCTGCGAGCCGCCCAGCATCCACGTCTCGGTCGCCTTGGACTGGAGCACTCCGCCCTGTACCACCCTGTCCAGTATCTCCCCCACTATATGGAAGAAGAGCGGCTCGTTGCCCTGGTTCTCCACGAATATGCGGACGTGCTGGCCGGTCTCCACATATAGCGGCTGGGACTGGTACTGTTTTCTGTCAAGCCCGTTCCAGGGCTGCAGCACGAATATGTTGCGTCTCTCGTCGCCGTTGACCGCCTTGTTGAGCACCGCGTTGGGCACGTACCCGTACTGCATGCCGTTGACCACCGTGGCGGTGGTGTCATGATCCAGCATCGCAATCATGTTGTATCCGCCCGCGTCGGTCAGATACAGCTGGTTGTACTGCAGCTGGAACTCCAGCGCGTCGGGCGGGTACGTCGTCTGCTGCACCGCAACCGCGCCGTTTACCACCGCGGTCTTCTCCACCACCAGCTCGTCGTAGCCGTTCAGGGGGTCCACTATCGCTATGCCGTACATGCCCGAGAGGACGTGCTGGTCCATCGCCGCCAGATCCACCCCGGAGCAGTGATACTTGAAGACGCCGGGAACCTCTGCAATGTAGCAGTATGTTGCTGATTCGCCGGGATTTACGGCTCCGAAGTTGGCCGACGATATCTGCGACGCATGCATGTCGTTGCCGTGGGGAACGCCCTCGTCCGCCGGTATGGTAAGCGTCATCTTCACCACGTCGCCCTGGGTCACCCTGAGGGT
This sequence comes from Nitrososphaerota archaeon, assembly GCA_016126025.1. Classification (GTDB taxonomy): domain Archaea; phylum Thermoproteota; class Nitrososphaeria; order Nitrososphaerales; family Nitrosopumilaceae; genus VYCS01. The sequence continues at coordinate 9,086 of JAEFDA010000078.1, forward strand.
CGGTCCGGGCACCTGGCCGCTGAAGGTCATGGCCTGGTACGTCTTCCCCCCCATTATGGGCAGCTCGACGGACTGGCCGGTCAGGTTGAACTCCACCACGCTGCGTCCGGTCGTGTCCATGCTGCAGCTGGTCTCGGCAAACGCCTCGGACATCACCAAGTTGAGCCCCCCCATGGCGCGCACCTGCTCATACATCGAATCGCCGGAATCCATCTGGGACTGCACGTGGCTGCCGCCCAGCAGTGCGGCCCCCACCACGGAGACCGCCGCGATTGTCAGGAGCATGTGTTTTTTCATTGCGGGAATGCAGGCGGTCACGTATATAATCAGCACGGATGTGTGCATGTCCGCGCCGCAGGACGCGGCCTGCGCCACTCCAGGCCAGCTCGCGCCGCCGCAAGGGCCCCCGTATCCATATGTTGGTACGCCCGGCGGCTCGGCGGGTTTAATACGCGAACTGGCCGTCCGCAAGACGTGGAGACGCTGCTGAACGGGGCCCTGACCGGGGTGGGAATCGCGCTTCTGTGTGTCGGCGGCCACTTTCTCGTAGAGGGGGGCATACACGTGGCCCGCCGCCTGGGGGTGTCGGGTTTGGTCATAGGCATGACGGTCGTCGCATACGGCACCTCCACCCCGGAGCTGGCCGCCAGCGTGGCCGCTGCCGGCGAGCACGGGGACATGGTCCTGGGCAACGTCATAGGGAGCAACATAGCCAACGTCGGAATGGTCATAGGTATAGCCGCCATGCTGGCCGCCCTGGCGGTGGGCAGGCGGACCCTGCGGCGGGAGATACCCATCATGGTGGGCTTCTCGGCCCTGCTGGTGGGCCTCTCGGTGGACGGGGCCGTATCCAGGCTGGACGGGGCGGTCCTCATCGCCATCCTGTGCGCCTTTACGGCATACACCTTCTGGCAGTCCCGCCGCGCCAAGGTCGAGTCCGAGCATATGGGGGAGCATGCCCCCGCCAAGACCCGCCCGTTCCCCGTATCCGTCGGCATGATGGGCATGGGGGTGGGACTGCTGTATGTGGGGGCCATACTCACGGTGGACAACGCCGTCGCCATCGCCGAGTCGTTCGGCATCCCCGAGAGGATCATAGGCATAACGGTGATCGCCATAGGAACGTCGCTGCCCGAGCTCATCACGTCGGTGATGGCCATCCGCAAGGGCCAGACTGACATAGGCGTGGGCAACATCATCGGGAGCAACATCTACAACATCCTGATGATTACGGGCGTGGCCGCCGCCATAGCCGGCATATCCGTCGCCCCGGCCGTCTTCACAGACTACACCATAATGATACTCTTCAGCGTGGCGCTCTTCACGGCCTTCGGATCCGGCCGCATAGGGCGAAAGACCGGCATGGCCCTGACGGCCGGATACGCCGCATACCTGCTCAGCACCCTGGCGACATGACCGGCGGTTAAGGATTTATGCCGGGGAACGGAGGCTACATCCGTGAAGGCGCTCACCCTGGACGACTTCGACCTCCGGGGAAAGACCATCTACCTCAGGGTTGACATGAACTGCCCCATGGATCCCCGCACCATGGAGATATCCAGCACCAGAAGGATAGAGGAGGTGTCCCCCACGCTGGATGACATGAGAGAGTCCAAGGTCGTTCTGGCGTCCCATCAGGGCCGGGTCGGCAACAGCGACTACACCGGGATGGACCGGCACGCCGCCGCCCTGGAGAGATTCTTGGGCCGGCGGGTCAAGTATGTGGAGGACGTGATAGGCTCGGCCGCCCAGGATGCCATCAAAAGCATGCGGAACGGCGACATACTGCTCCTGGACAACCTGCGGCTCTGCGCCGAGGAGAACTACGAGTTCCCCCCCGCCGACGCGGCCAACACCATGATGGTGAGGCGGCTGGCAGGCCTCTTCGACCTGTGCGTGCTGGACTCGTTTCCCAGCGCCCACCGCGCCCACCCCTCCATAGTGGGCTTCCCGCAGTCCATCCCGGCGTGCGTGGGGAGGATGGCCGAGAGGGAGGTCAGGAACCTGGACGAGATCGTCACGGTGGCCAAGGCCCCCCACGTGGTGGTGCTGGGCGGCGCCAAGGTGCCCGACAGAATAGAGTCCATCAGGATGCTCATACGGAACGGCCGCGCCGACAGCATACTGCTCACCGGGATAATAGGCAATGTGTTTATGCGCGCCCAGAGCCGCATCCGGTACCCGCTGGGCATACGGAACGAGGACGACATGGTGAGGACGGCCCACGACCTTCTGGGGGAGTATCCGGACGTCTTCTTCACCCCCGTCGACGTGGCCGTGGAGAGCGGCGGCGAGCGGCTGGAGCTGGACGTGAGAAACCTCACCAGCGGGGACCACATATACGACATCGGTACCAAGACCGTCGACCACTACTCCAGGATCATAGCCAGCGCCGGAACGGCCTTCATCAGCGGGCCGGCCGGATACTTTGAGAGGGAGGGCTACGAGGTGGGTACCCGGCGGCTGTTGGAGGCCGTGGCCGGATCCATGGCCACCACCATCGTGTCAGGGGGGCACCTGACGTCGGCCCTGAAGCGGTACGGGCTGGACACGCACATAAACCACATCAGCACGGCGGGGGGAGCCCTGGTCCGGTACCTGGCCGGGGTGAAGCTGCCCATGATAAGGGCGCTGGAGGACGCGGCCGCCCGACTGGCCGGACCGCAGAGACTCCAGTCCTAGAGACCGCTCCCGCACGCCGGACAGGCGCGGGTCTCCAGGCCGCCCAGATGTATGCGGCCGCAGGAGGGGCAGTCCGCCTCCGCCATGGTGTCAAAAAGCTTCAGCCACATGGTGGTAAAGTTCTGCGCTATGTTGCGGGCCAGGCCAGACATGCACATCTCCCGGAATGTGTCCTCCATGTCGTCTATGGTGACCGAGTCGGCGACCAGCCCGCCGCGCCTCATCTCATCCAGGACCTGGTCGTTGGTGAAGGCCTCCTCGGGGTCGTTGTGGTTATCGAATATTACGCGACGGGCCGCCAGCATCAGGTCCAATCAGTACAGCCCCGCCGCCTCGTCCTTCAGCGAACCGGCGTCCTCGGCCATATGCTCGGTGATGTACTTGTACAGCGCCAGCTTGAGCGTCTTGAGGGAGAGCAGGGCGCACTTTATTCGGACGGCCTGCAGGTGCTCCAGTCCCAGCTCCCCCAGGATCTCGTCCTTGGATATGCTCCGGGCGTCGTCCAGCGTCTTGCCCTTGGTGATCTCGGTGAGCACCGACGAGCAGGCCATGCATATGGCGCATCCGTGGCCGTGGAACTTGACGTCGGATATGACCGAGTCGTCTATCTTCAGGTCCATGTCTATGCTGTCGCCGCACAGCGGGTTGGCATCGTGGTGTGTCACATCCGGGTTCTCCATCCGCCCGAAGTTGACCGGGTTCCTGGAGTAGTCCACGATCATCTCGTGGTATATGTCCCGGCTATTCAAGCTTGAACACCCTGGCCACCTTCCGGAGCGCCCCCACCAGAACGTCCACCTCCTCCTTTGTGTTGTACACGTAAAAGCTGGCCCTGGACGTGGCCGCCACGTCCAGCCGCTCCATCAGCACCTGGGCGCAGTGGTGGCCGGACCGTATGGCGACCCCATCCTCGTCCATTATCTGCGCCACATCGTGGGGGTGCACGTCGGCAAAGTTGAACGATATGACACCGCCCCGTCGGTCCGGATCCCGGGGCCCGTACAGGGTCAGCCCCGGCACGTCGGCCATCCTGGCCAGGGCGTAGGCGGTCAGCTCCCGCTCGTGGCGCCTCACGTTGCCCATACCTATATGCTTCAGATAGTCCACGGCGGCCCCCAGCCCAACCACATCGGCTATGTTGGGCGTGCCGGCCTCAAACTTGTACGGCAGGTCGTTCCAGGTGGACTCGTACTTGTGCACCTCGCGGATCATGTCCCCGCCGCCGTGGAATGGCCGCATCTTCTCCAGCATGGGCTTGCGCGCCCACAGCACCCCCACGCCGGTGGGGCCCATCATCTTGTGGCCGCTGAACGCGAAAAAGTCGCATCCCAGCGATTCCACGTCCACCCTCATGTGCGGCACGGCCTGCGCCCCGTCCACCAGGGTGGTGACGCCCGCCCGCCGGCACCGCGACGTTATATGTTCGACGTCGGTTATGGTTCCCAGCACGTTGGACATCATGCTGAAGGCCACCATCTTGGTGCGCCCCTCGGCCAGTATATCGTCCAGGGCATCCAGCATCAGGTACCCCTCATCATCCATCGGTATGTAGCGCAGGGAGGCGCCCTTCTCCTGGGTCAACAGCTGCCAGGGCACTATATTGGAGTGGTGCTCGTACTCGGTGGTCACCACCACGTCGCCCTTCCCGACGTTGGCCCGGCCCCACGCATAGGCCACCATGTTTATCGCTTCGGTGGTCCCCCGCACGAATACAATCTCGGAGCGGTCAGACGCGTTGATGAAGCCGGCCACCTTGTCCCGGGCAGACTCGTACAGTTCGGTGGACTCCTCGGCCAGGGCGTAGACGGCGCGGTGTGTGTTGGCGTTGTGGTGCCTGTAGTAGTCGGTTATGGTATCGACCACCTGGTTGGGCTTCTGGGTGGTGGCGGCGTTGTCCAGATACACCAGCGGGCGGCCGTCCCGCACCGTCCTGGACAGTATGGGAAAGTCGTGTCTAATATCCATCCAGTTGGCCTGCATTTAAACCTCCACAAACACGGCCCCGTGCTCTATTTTAACATTGTACGTTATTATCGGTTCTTGCGCCGGGGGGTTCAGCGGCATCCCCGACTCCATATCAAACACCGAAAGATGCAGCGGGCAGCGCACCCCCTCCGGCGAGACGAACCCGCAGGAGAGGTCGGCGTCCTCGTGGGTGCAGGTACGATCCGCCACGCGCACCCGGCCGCCCAGCCGGACAGCCATGAGGCGGTTGCCGCCCGCATCGGCCGAGACTACGGCGCCCTCGGCCACCTCGTCTTCGCCGCACAGCCTTATCCACCCCATGCCATCATCTCCGGTACTTGTAGTGCTGCTCTATCTCGGCGTTCTCGTTGTAGCGGGTCTCCTCCACCTCGACGAACTTGCGCAGCTCCTGGTCGGTGTTTATCGACAGGGCGCGTCCCTCCCACTTGGACTCTATCAGGTGGGCGATCCACGCCCGGATCTGGGTGGACATGCGCCGCGAAAGCGGCTCCAGAAAGCCCTCCACTATCGTCCTCTCGGCGCCCGCCCGGCTCAGGCACCGGGACATCAAATAGAATATCTGCTCCTCGTCCATCTGGGCCACCGAGGCCGAGTGGGTGGCCTTGACGTCGTTGGTGAGGATCTCCAGGCCCGGAATGGCGTCGGACTTTGCCTCGCGGCCCAGCAGTATCGACCTGCCGGAGAGATACGAGTTGGACTTGGCCGCGTTCTCGTTTATGCGGATCATCCCCTTGAAGAGGGAGCGCGAGCGCCCCCGAAGTATCGACTTTTCTGTGATTCGGCCCTCGGTGGCCGGGCTGTTGTGCACCAGCTCGGAGTGCAGGTCGAACGACTGGGAGCCGCTCCCGAAGACCACCTCCGAGTCGTTGGCCGAGGCCCCGCTCCCGTTCAGGTGGTACCCTATGCGGTACCTGGACAGCTGCGAGCCGAACAGCCCCAGGTACCAGTTGGTACCGGAGTCGGCGGCCATGTCGGTCCGCCGCGTCGAAAAGTTGTACGAGTTCTCGTCCAGCATCTGCAGCGTGGTGACGTCCAGGTGCGCCCCCCCGCCCACCGAGGCGTTCAGCAGTTCCAGGTATGCCTGGCCGGCGGAGCCCCCGTACAGCTCCTGCACCACCGTGGCGCGGCTCCCATCGCCCGCCGATATGATGTTCCGGGATATCACCGAGACGCCGTCGCCGGAGAGCGCCGTGACTATGTGAATGGGCTCGTCCAGCGCCACCCCCCGGGGCACGTGTACGAACACCCCCGTGTTGAACGCGGCGTTGTTCAGGGCCGTAAACCGGTCCTCGCCGGACCGGGACGATTCCAGCGCCGCCCTAACCAGATCCGGGTGCTCGGAGACGGCCCGGGATACCGACGTTATCTTCACGCCGGCGGATCTCATGGAGTCGGGGATGGAGACGGCCGACAGGTGCGTGCCCACCTGCAGCACGTACGCCCCGCCGTCCAGCTCGCGCAGCCTGTCGGATATCAGGCCGGGCACCGCACCGTCGGTGCTGGGCGAGACCTTTACCCTGTCCGGGTCCATGCGGGCCGCGTCCGTATACTTGTTGTACAGCGGCGACGTCTCCAAGGGGAGCGTGTCGTACACCTTCAGGGACTCCAGCCGGTATGACCGGAGCCAGGCGGGCTCGTCGGCCGATATCGCGTCGATATGATCAGCGTCCAGCGTCGATAGTGGGTGGAGCGACAGGCTAGCCCACCGAGTCGTCCATTTCCAGCTTTATCAGGCGGTTCAACTCCACTGCATACTCCATGGGCAGCTCCTTGGTGAACGGCTCCATGAACCCGTTCACTATAAGCGAGAGCGCATCCTCCTCGCTGAACCCCCGGCTCATCAGGTAGAATATCTGCTCGTCCCCTATCTTGCCCACGGTGGCCTCGTGGGTTATGGTGGCATCGTCCTCGTTTATCTCCATGTATGGGTAGGTGTCGGTCTTGGAGGTGTCGTCCAGCAGCAGGGCATCGCACCGCACCGTCGACTTTACCCCCGTGGCGCCCCGCGCCACGTTCAGCAGCCCCCGGTACGTGGAGCGCCCGTCCAGCCGGCTGACCGACTTGGAGGTGATCTTGGATGTGGTGTTGGGCGCCAGGTGGACCATCTTGGCCCCCGTGTCCTGGTGCTGGCCCTTGCCGGCAAAGGCGATGGACAGCGTCTCGCCGTAGGCCCGCTCGCCCAGCATGTACACCCCCGGATACTTCATCGTAATCTTGCTGCCTATGTTGCCGTCTATCCACTCCACGGTGGCCCCCTCGTAGGCGTACGCCCGCTTGGTCACCAGGTTGTACACGTCGTTGCTCCAGTTCTGGATGGTGGTGTAGCGTAGCCGGGCATCCTTGAGAGCCACCAGCTCGACCACCGCCGAGTGGAGCGACTCGGACGAGTACACCGGGGCGGTGCAGCCCTCTATGTAGTGCACCTCGGCCCCCTCGTCCACTATAATCAGGGTACGCTCAAACTGGCCTATGTTCTCGGCGTTTATCCTAAAGTATGCCTGGAGCGGCATGTCCACCTTGACGCCCGGCGGCACATAGATGAAGGAGCCCCCGCTCCACACGGCGCTGTTCAGCGCGGCGAACTTGTTGTCCTCGGGAGGTATGATCTTGCCAAAGTACTTGCGGAACAGATCCGGCTTCTCCTTTAGGGCCGTGTCTGTATCCAAGAACACCACCCCCTGCTTCTCCAAGTCCTCCCGCAGGTTGTGGTACACCACCTCGGACTCGTACTGCGCGCCCACTCCGGCCAGAAACTTCTTCTCGGCCTCGGGTATGCCCAGCTTGTCGAATGTATTCTTGACGTCGGCCGGAACGTCCTCCCAGTTCCTCTCCGTCTTCTCGGATGCCTTGGCGTAATAGTATATGTTCTGAAAGTCTATGGACGAGAGGTCCGCCCCCCACTGGGGCATGGGCTTTTTCATGAACGTCTCAAAGGCCCTCAGCCTAAAGTCCAGCATCCACTGCGGCTCCTCCTTCAGGCGGCTTATGCCCAGTATGGTGTCCCGGGACAGCCCCTTCTTGCTCAGGTGCACGTACATCTCGGTGGAGTCCTTAAAGTCGTACTTGGTGTAGTCCATCGTGATGTTCTCGGTCGCCATGTCATAGTGTACCGTCCGCCCCCATAAATATACTAGTAAAAATAGGCGGAGCTAAACGGCATTCGGCCCAGGCGGGCGGGGAAGTTCTCCCGCGGTGGCGCAAGACGGCTTGGCCGCTCCTCCAAACGGCGCTGCCTGACGCCAAGCCGTGCCGCCAAGGCCACCGCCCGTCTTGTCGCAGCGCATTCCCGAACTCGAAGCTATAAATGCAAAAAATACGTCTTTGGGATGGCATCCGCCAATAATTCCCCACATATACCATACATGGCCATTCCATGCCAGTCAGGTCATATGCGATCATCTTGTTTGGCAGGGGTCCCCCCCGGCACCCGGAGTCCACGTCTCCGGCGCAGGCCTGCAGGGCCTGCCCCGCACCGCCAACCGCCACAGGACAAATCCCCGGCAGATTGCGGCGGCCGTCCCGGGCCGGACGGAGCCAGCGGCTGGGCGCAGGCCGGGCAGAGACCCGGCGCCGGTCCGGAGCGCCCGCAGCATGGCCCGCTCCGAGAACCGCACACATGGAGAACACCGGCCGGAGCGTCAGGGTCCGCCGGATCATGCTCGGAGGCCCGATCCGGTATGGCCGCGCCGGCTGCATCGTCGGAATGGCCGGCCGGTCCGGGCGCCACGCGATTTCTGATTATATGTCATGCCGTGCGTCTGCGCGTTATGCAAGGCGGATCCCGTAGGATCTTTAGATCGGGATCTTTTACATTTGCATATGTCGTTCCAATGCGCGAGTCAAACTACGAAGCGCTTTTAACTCTGGCGGCGAAGTTTTATTGTTGGAGAACGCATTCCTGCAGGCGGACCCTGGCGACATAGTATCCCTGCTGTCCGGAACGGCCTCGGACATACTAAGCGAGATTACCCCCGAGCTGCCGCATACGGACTTTGTTACCGACATGGCCTTCATAATGATAATGGGGGCCGTCGTGACGCTGGCCTTCTTCAAGGTGAAGCAGCCCATAATAATCGGCTATCTGGTGGCCGGGATGCTGCTGGGGCCGCTATCTCCGCTGTGGACGCAGGTGTTCCCGGGGGACACCATATGGATGGGGGGAACCGGCATACTGGGAGACATATCGGCGCTGCACCTCTTCTCGGAGATCGGAGTCATACTGCTGCTCTTTGTGATAGGGATAGAGTTCCCGGTTGCAAAGATCCGCCGCATAGGGAGTGTGGCGGTGGGCGTGGGCTCGATAGGCCTCTTCGGGACCATGGGTGTCGTCTTCTACGTGGCGGGGGCCTTGGGACTCGGATTCATGGACTCGTTGTTCATAGCGGCGGCCCTCTCCATATCGAGTACCGCCGTCATAGTAAAGATAATGGAGGATATGGGGAGCATAAGGCGCGGTTCCTCCATCATGGTCCTGGGCATACTCATAGTGGAGGATGTCATCGCCGTCATACTCATATCGGTGCTGCAGTCGCTGGCCCTGGCCGGAACAGTCTCCGTAAACAGCCTGATAGTGGTTGTAGTGGTGGGAGCAGGCCTGATCGGGGGGACCTTTACCATAGGCACCCGGGTCATACCGCCCCTCATAGACAAGGTAGCGGCCACCGAGCACCGCGAGATACTGCTGCTATGCGTTCTGGGACTCTGTTTTGGATACTCTCTGCTGGCCAACATGGTGGGACTCTCGGTGGCCATAGGAGCGTTTCTGGCCGGCGTGCTGGTGGCCGAATCCAAGTCGGCGGAGATCTCCAAGATACTCTCCAGCCCCATCAAGGACATGTTCGTGGCCGTCTTCTTCATATCGACCGGTGCGCTGATGGACATATCACAGCTGGGCGACTTCGTATGGGTGGCGGTGGCCCTCATAGGGGTGGCTACCTTCATGAAGTTCGGCGGCAACATGGTTGGGAACTTTATATTCAGACAGAAGAGGCTCAAGTCCGTCCGGGTGGCCTCCGCCCTCGCGGCGCCTCGGGGAGAGTTCTCCATAGTCATAGTAAAGACCGGCGTGGACCTGGGGGCAGCCAGCGCCTTCCTCTTCCCCCTGATCGGCGTCATATCCATCGCGACCACGTTCATAGCCCCGTTCATGATGAAGGTCGGCGACCGGCTGGCCCCCACAGAGGAGACCGAGAATGGTTAGCTGGAGAGGCGTGTTCGGGCGCCGGCGGCGATCCGGACCCGGGAAGGCGGGATACGGGCAGCGCCCCCAGCCCGTCCCCGACGGCATGGACGAGATGGTGGCCAGAACCCACGGCGGCCTGGGCACCTTCGACATGGACGGGACCGACGTGCCGCTCATTCTGTTTGATGCGGCAAGGTTCCATGACGTGATGGGATGGTACCAGTCATCGGCCGATACGGGTCATGCCTCATCCATAAAGACAGACCTGAACATAATGCAGGACTACATGGGCCATGTATTTGTGGAGACGGTCCTGACATTCAGCAACGGCGAGGTCCTGAAGGTGCTGATCAACGCCAACCAGAACCTAAAGTTCTTCAAGGATCTGGCCCGTTCCGGCGTCTTGGCCCTAGGCCAGTCCGACGGCGGGGGCGAGGGCTTCTTCATGATACAGCTCCCCCAGCTGCAAAAAGCCCAAGACGCCCTGAGGATGATAGAGGACGGGCTGGCGGCCGGCGATGGCCGGTGAGCGCGCCAAACCAAGCGGCCCGACAAGACCACGACGTGCCCGTAGCACCGGAATGGTGCAGTCGCCGGGATTTGAACCCGGGCCGCGAACTTGGCAAGCTCGCATAATAACCAAACTATACTACGACTGCCCTCGTTGTGCGGTATGGTCAGGTGTATTAACTGTTAGCCGCCCGCACCCGATGCGTGTTTAGCATCAGTATGACACCAGAAAACATGCAAGACGGGATTTTGCGGTATTGTCCTGACAATCCCTACGACATAACCGGCATGATCTGGCCACATGGTGCGCCAAACCATATGGTCATACCAAACAAGCCGGCGAAATCAGGGTGCCTGCGCTAAGCCTTAACGTGTGCCCGCACCGGCGAGCGCGGGCTCTGCCCGTCCACTGCCGGTTCGGGTTTCTGCCGGTAGTATTTACCATCAACTCGATGTGGGCAACACCAAAGCGGTATTTTTTGGTCGAATGCGCCAGCCAAAGACCCACGCCCTAGTCGTTACCGGAGTAGCTGCGGATCCTCTCTGCGCATGCAGCCGCCGTATCTGGGGAAGCGGCCCGCACCGCGCGGCCAACCGTTTTTTAGCGGTGCACGCGCACATACATCCATGGATCCAGCACTGAGGCGCAAGTTGGGCGAGAAGATACAGGAGACTGTGGACCGCGGGGCGGAGATCCGCGCCATGGCCGATATGCTGTCCCCCGGCTCGACGGAGGACTTTGTGGGTGGCGTGATAGCGGGACGGCTGTACAACTCGTTCTACTACCAGTGCAGGAGGATCAAAAAGAGAAACCCCGAGCCCGGAGAGATGGAGGAGTTCCTGGCGACGATTGCCGGCGAGTGGGACAGAATGGTCGATGCCTGCGGGCGGGCGGCGCCGGAGTAGGCGGGCGTCGGACACCCCCGCCGGTCCTTGAAACCGGCGGACGCCCAGAATGGACCACGTAGATGGCGCGCAGAGCCGCGCGTACGACCCTACTGCTGCTTGAGCGGCACGACCCGGATGGTAGGGGTTCCGGGCAGCTTGATGCACGCATTCTTGAGGGCCTTCTTGGCAGCCTCTATGTGGGGGGCGTCGACATGCATCTCCATGATTATCTGCCCCCGGTCGACCCGGGCCGCCAAGCTTACGGCCTTTCCCCAAGCCCGCCGCATACCCTCCTGGAGACGGTCGGCCCCGGCCGTGGCTATCATCTTGTTTTCACGCAAAAGGTTGTGGGGATATATGCGCAGTTTGGAGAAGTAGGCCGACTCGCCGGTGGTCTTCTCCAGGGCCTTGTTGGCGGTAAGCCGGCAGGCCTCTATGGCCATGTGCCGGATTTGGACCTTTTCGTTGATTAGCAGTTGTACGGAGTACTCGTAGTCGCCGCGCTTGCCGCCCTGAAACTTTGCTATCTTGGGCTGCGGCTTACCCTTGATGTACTCCTTACGCGTGAACGGCTGCCCCCTCACCACTCTATAGTTAGCCCCGTGCATGACTTGTAGCCCGGCGGCCGTATTTTAAAGGTTGAGAGGACCAGTACGCGCCCAGGATCCACTATTGCTCGCCGGCTTTCACATGCCTGTTTGGTGTGGTCGGCAAGGTTTGACACGCCGCATGACCAGATCATGCCCGACATGCCGCGAAAACTACCCTACCGGCACTGCAGTACCCTTGAGTATCGTCTGACATCACGCTGAACCCAAACACATACCACCGGGCCGCCGGATTGCGTGCGGTGCGCCACAGGGCCGGTCTGCAATCGGCAGCGAGCCTGGTTCGAGATTAGCGCAGGGTCAGGCCCGAATGCCACCCTCACTCGTCGTTGGGATACCGCCTCCTCACCACGCGCCACAATATGATGGCCCCGGCGGCCAGCGCGACAAACCACAGTATCCTGTATGGCACGGGATCGTGTTCCACGATATGCCGTCCGCTCGCACGGCTTATAACCAAAACCCCTCCACGCTGGATCATGGAGGAGTCATCCATCCGGGGCACCCTGAAGGGTGGGCGCATACGCGTAACCGACGAGGCATCCATATCAAGGCTGGGCCAAGACGGATACGGTGACGCCGACCCGGACGGATACCACCTCAAGCCGTTCGAGGCGCTATACCTGATATCCGTTGGCAGGCTTGTTCTGTCTGGAAGCAAGCGGGCCGGGTTTGATAACATGCTGGAACGCTTCCGAAAGGACGATCCGGACATCTTCTCCAAATACCTGATATACAGGGATCTCCGTTCCCGGGGATACGTGGCCAAGGACGGGTTCGGGTTCGGGACGGACTTTCGCGTGTATGACCGGGGCGACTTTGGGGAGAAGGGATCCAAGTTTCTGATCTTCGGGCTGAACGAGGGGCGAAAAGAGGGCGCCGGTGCGTTCTGCAGGAAGATAGACCAGATGGCCGGGATGGGCAAGGAGCCGGTCGTCGCCGTCATAGAGAGGAGGGGCGAGGTGATATACTACAAGCTGAACAGGGTACGGTTCCCCCCCAACAGGCCCTAGCGGTGCACGGCCCATTCGGACGAGTACTTCAGCAGGCCACGCCGGTCGGCGTCGGCAAACTCGTGTATGTGGACGGATTTTGCCTTGTCCTCCCACAGATACTGGAAGTTCCGCCTCTTTCTGGCGACCCGTTCCGGATCATTCCACGACGTAAACACGTCCACCGTCTCAAACTCTCTCTCGCCCTCCGGCGAGTAGACCAGCGTTCCACTGAACGCCACCATGTTGCCGCTGTCGTCACCGAAGATTCCCAGCCTCTCGTTGAACACGTTACTTGACTCATCGGATGCAGGGACGGCGATGCGTATCCTTACTCTCTTCTGCTGCACCATTCCCATTATCCGGTCCAGCGCAATTCCGTCGCTTCCCTTTTTGCTATATGTCCCCAGAAATATCTTTGAGAGGGTGTTGACGTCGCGGATGCCGAACTTGTGGCCCACTATGAGCCTCATCCGCACATTGCCGGCAGCAAAGTCCCCGAACCCGTCCACCAGCGAAACCAGGTTCTTCAGGGCAAAGTAGTCCACGCACCGGTCAAAGGTGGTGCACGCCGAGAAGCACGGGACGAAAAAGTCCCGCAGGATGTCGTCATTCTCGCTATTGTACTCTATCTTCAGGGTCAGGTCCCGGAGCATGAAACACCATCCACCGCGGCATATTTAGGTACGAGCATGGCCAGGACCGCACCGTTTGCATGCGATGGCGAATGCGCCATCATATGATGACGTCGCAGCCCCCAGATTGTCTGTAGCCCAGTAAGTAGTTCACCCCTGAGCACACGGGGAGAAGTAGGAGAAGAAAAGCGGGGGGAAGCCGATGATTGACATGCCGTCGGGGTTTGACTGGTATGACGGCTCCAGGAGAGGCGGGCGGAGGATGGACCCCCCGCGCCTGCCACAACGCTCCCAGCGATGGCGCCATATTGGGGGCCGGCGGGTGCGGGTAATGAAAAAACTAGACCAGTCCAAAGTCGAGTACATAGTTGCCGAGAAGAGAAAGGGCACCAAGAACGACATCATAGCAGAATCCATGGACATAACCGTGCGGTATGTCCAGATGCTGTGGGCCAGGTTCAAGGACACGCCCAAGGGCAAGATCGTGTTCCCCGCCACCATGGGCAGGCCCCGCAGGGGCCCTCCCACCAGACACGAGCGGTCGGCGGTGCTCTCCGCCCGTCGCGCGCTCAGATCCGGGGCAAACCGAATATGGGGCCATCTCAGAAGGGCCGGCATGGCCGTTCCCAAGGGCGTCATACACGCCGTACTGCGAGAGTCCGGCGACGCGGTGGAGCACAAACGAAAGCAGGGGCGCCGCAAATGGGTACGCTACGAGCGCAAGTATTCCAACTCAATGTGGCACACCGACTACAAGCAGCTGGACGACGGGCGATGGCTGATATCGTACGAGGACGACGCCTCCCGCTTCATAACCGGATGGGGCGCATTCGGCGAGGCGACAGCCGGGCACGCCATAGATGTGCTGGACCGGGCCATATCCAAACATGGCAAGCCGAGATCGATACTGACCGACCGTGGCTCCCAGTTCTACGCCACCGAGTCCGAAAAGAAGAGCAAGGGGGTGTCCGAGTTCGAGAGACACCTGGA
>JAEFDA010000028.1 GCA_016126025.1 Nitrososphaerota archaeon
TGGATGGGGGTAATACGGGTGAGCCAGGTTACGGGCAGGTTTTCCATAGTGCAGCCGGGCTTCACGCCGCAGAACTCCCCCGAGCCGCAGGACGCCCCCGTGATGTCCCTGGTGAACCGCGGCGGCATACTGCAGAGGCTGCATGAGGGGGGCGAGGACGGGGACTGGTCGGTACGGATATTCGAGAGCCGCAGGCCGGCCGTCTCCCGGGATGCGGAGACAATATTCCGCGACGAGCCGCGCCAGTGCCATCCCTCGTTCGGATACCACTATATCATGGCGGCCACCCGCCGCTGCGACACCCCCCTGGAGGAGTGCCAGCAGTGGTCCCACATGCTGGTGGCCATACAGGACAGGATCAGGTGGCTGTACGAGCAGACCGGCGTTGGGTATGTGGCGGTCTTTGCCGATATGGAGAGCGGCGACGTATCTGCGCCGCGGATGCAGATCGCCACGTTCCAAGCCACGCCGCCGGCCATACAGAACGAGGGGCAGGCCAGCGACATAGCCTCCACCGAGCGTGGAGTCTGTACCATATGCCAGATGATCGGCGACGTATCAGAAGGACAGCGCCTGGTGCTCAGGACGGACGACTTTGTAGCCTTCTGCCCCTGGGCGCCCTCCTGCCCGTACGAGTTCTGGATAGCCCCCAGGCGCCACTCCACCGGATTCCTGCATGCCAACCAGAGGGAGCTGGAGGATCTGGGCATGATGCTGCGGGCCACGCTGGGCGGGATGACGCGCATGCTGGACGGCCCCCGGTTCGGCATTGCGTTCCACTTCTCCCCTGAGCGGAAGAACACCCGCCAAGTCCACTGGCACGCGGAGGTGTATCCGGCCACCCTGCCGCCCACCGCCCTGGAGAGGGGGTTTGGGGTCGTCGTCAGCGACACGTCGCCGGAGGAGGCCGCCGAGAGGCTCGGTGCCGCGGGGCGGGAAGAGATGGCCGCCATAATGGGAGTGGAGTAGGGCCATACTGCACATGTATCCATCCGGGATTCTCCTGGCGCGGCGGCCGCATGGCCGGACAGCATTCTGGTCCAGGCCCAGGTATAGCGGGAGGCGCCCAATGCCCATCCCATCTCTGTTCCAAAACAGGCGCCCGTCCCCGCTGGGCCTCTAGATACGGTCGCCTCCAGGCGCCACACACGCCACGGCTACAGCATGGCAAGGGGTTTATTGGGAGAGCGTCCCCCGTCGGGGTATGGGAAGGGAGCAGTGGATAGCGGCGGCCAGCATGGGCCTCTTTGCCGTATTCGCCGGCGAGATGATATCCATGTACCATTACATGTTGCAGGCCTCCGAAGAGATGGATTTCAGTATAGTCTTCGAGCCGGACCCCAAGACACTGCAGTTCATCTCGATTGGCGCCGCTCCGGGATCGGTGATGGCTGCGGTCTCGTTCATCCTGTCCAGAAGGTACGGCTCCCGGCGGGTGGGAATGCTGATAGTGGCCGGCGGGGCGGCTATGCTGGCCGGCATGTCCTACTGCTACTCGATCCTCGACTCCATACACCCGATATACATGACTACCACCGATTTCTCCCCGCCCCTGTACATGCTCTCCCCGCCCCTCTTCATGGTGGTATCGGTGCCGGTCATGATATTCGGAGCGCTCCTGTTCCGCATCAGGGCCCGGAGGCCCAGAAAGGACTACCTGTGATCCACCCGCATCTGTACGCCCCGCCGCTCAAACCCCATCCGGGTGTAGAACCCCACCAGGCCCTCCTCGCAGTCCAGGGTGGTGCGGTAGCAGCCCCGCCCCCGGGCCACCTCCAGCAGGTACTCCACCAGCATGGTCCCGATACGGGCCCCCTGGTGTCCGGCCGAGACGGCCACGTCCTCTATGTGGCCGGCCAGCCCCCCGTCGTGGATGAACTTGCGCTCCACCAGCAGGGTTGCCGTGCCCACCACCCGGCCGCCGTATACGGCCACGGCCACCACGTGGTTGGGGTTGGCGCGTATCTCCCCGTAAGCGCGGCGCACCGCACCGGGGTCCGCCCCGCTGGCGGGCCGGAGGGCGTCCAGCGAGTCCAGTAGCCCGCGGTCCAAATCCTCTGGCGCCAGCTCCCGGATTCGCACGCCGGGCGCGCTAGATCTCCCCAAGCCGCTCCCTGTACTCCCTGCTGGCGTCCATGTATGCCGCGTACGTGCCCACGTCCCTGAAATTCCCCCGCCCCAGGTGGCCCAGTACCGTCCTGCCGTCTTCCATGGCGGACCGCACCACCGCGTCCATCCCCCAGGGCTTGCCGGGCGGTATGTACGACATCACCCCCGGCTCCATCACGTAGCAGCCCATGTTTATCTGGGATACTGTCTTGGGCTTCTCGCGCCAGGCGACCACCCGCCCGCCGTCGTCGGTGTCTATGACACCGTATGGTATGGAGGAGTGGTGTTCGTGCAGGCCGATGGTGATGAACGCCCCGCCCTCCCGGTGCCGATGGATCATCTCCCGCAGGTCAAAGTCGTACGTCGAGTCCCCGTACATGCAGACGAACGTGTCCGAGACCATGCCGGCGGCGGTCCCCAGCTGCCCGGCGGTGGCCAGCGGCTTGCGGGACGCCGCATACCTGATGGAGACGCCGAACCTCTCGCCGTCCCCAAAGTAGTCCTGTATCATCTTTCCCAGGTAGCTTATGCAGAGTATGATGTCGTTTATGCCGTGCTGGGCGTTCCATTCTATGATGTGCTCTAGGAGCGGCTTTTCGCCCAGCGGCAGCATGGGCTTGGGCATGAACATGGTATAGGGGAGCAGCCGGGTGCCCAGTCCGCCGGCCAGTATCACCGATTCCATGCGCGGCGGATCCCGTACGGGGTTATTTAAGATGGGGGAGAGTTTTCGGGTGCGCGCCGCATGCGGTCTGATATGCGCCGTATCTTGGAGACCACCTCGCCGGGGTCCGCCCCGAATATTATGGTCATCGGCTCCTTGCCAAAGTCGCCCCGGTGGCATACGGCGTCGGGGGCCGCCTCCGAGGCCGACGCCGCCTCGGAGACCCCCCAGGCCACCGAGGAGCCGGACTCCTTGACATTTGGCGGCTCCAGGCCGCGGTCGTAGAATGCCACCACAAACCCCTCCCGGACCATCGCCGACACTATGCTTGTAGAGTACCTGATGTTGGCGGCCGAGAGCAGTTCCGGAAAGCGGGCGCGCACGGCGCATACAGCCGAGGCCACGTGCCGGGATCCCCCCGGCACCACCATACCGGTCCGGACCACCGAGTTGCCGGCGCGCACCATCCTCCCCTCGATGCCCAGAACCTGGTCCGGCGATGCCGAGTCGGGCGCCGCATGAACAAAGTTGGTCTGGCATTCGGGTATGAGGTCGGCCATATGCGAGATGGCCGCCAGCTCGTCGATTGCCAGCACCAGCTCCGACCCCCGGGGATCCGCCGCCACGCGCCTGCCGGCTCCCGGAGATGTGGATTCCAGTATGGAGCCGCGCACCGCGTCCCGCGCCAGTGTGGTCGCCTCGGCGGCGGAGCGGCCGGCGGCCATGTGGCACGCTATGATGGCCGAGAAGGTGCAGCCGCCCCCCCGGTGGCCCGAGTCCAGCCGCCGGCCGCCCATGTCCCGGAACCGACCGTCATACAGCACGTCGACCACCTCATCGCCGGAGGCCACCCCGGTGACCACCGCGGCGGCGCCCATCTCGCATATGCGGCGCGCCGCCGCCCTGGCCGCGTCCACGTCACAGACATCGATGCCCGTCAGGTACCCGGCCTCATACGCGTTGGGCGTCACCATACCGGCCAGCGGGACCACGCGCTCCAGAATGGTCTGCCGGGCGGAGTCCTCCAGCAGGGCGCCGCCGGTGGTCGAGCGCACCACCGGATCCAGCACTATGGGGGCATTCACATCCCGCAGGGAGTCGGCCACCGTCCCGGCTATAACGGCGCTCCAGAGCATCCCCACCTTTACGGCGGACACCTCAAAGTCGGACAGTACGGCATCCAGCTGCTGCCGCACCATCATTTGGGGTACGGGCTGCACGCCCGCAAACTCCGAGGTGCTCTGGGCCGTCACCGCCGTTATGACGCTGAGCGGATGGACTCCCATCGACCAGGCCACCCGGGCGTCCCGCTGCACCCCCGATACCCCCGAGGGGTCAGAGCCCCCCACAAACAGCACGTTCACGGCCGGTGTGGCCCGCGTCCCCTATTTGTGGCGTGCGGGGTGCGGACAGTTCGGAGTCGCCCTGCCCCACGGCGGCTTTTTTCAGGCAAATTGTCCGGAACGCACCGCGTTGACCGCTTGATGCCGCCCTCCGACAT
>JAEFDA010000144.1 GCA_016126025.1 Nitrososphaerota archaeon
CGCTGCCAAACGGCAGGGTAGTACTGGAGCGGGGGAACCCGAACCCACTGTGAGAGCGGGTCTAGGGGGGATTCGCACCCCCGGTGGGTGCGGGTCCTGTGACGGCAGAAAGCGATTGGGACGCTTACAATATTCCTACACCGTATATTTTTTGCATAGCCACTATAACGATGAGGAATATAGTGCAGACTCACTACATGGACTGAGACATGGAGGGCTGTAAATCGGCGGGATATAGCAGATCTAATTCTCAAAAGTGGTAATAGAGATTATGCGTCGTCGACGAGTAGGTGATGCTCGGATTGTTTTTGGATTCAATTATCTATGCTAACACTACCAAGATCTGACGTAACGTTCTTCAAGCGGTTCGGCGCCCTTGCCGTATCGCGAATGAACCATTTCATTGGTATGGTATCCTATGGGTTAATTTTGTGTCTGCTGGCAGCCCTGAACTGCTCAGGCATATTTGCAACCAATCCTATGCTGTATCTACGTCGATCTAGGATCTCCAGAAAGCCACTTATATCTTCAGAGACGTCTAACATACCCTCAGATTCACTAATTTTTACATTATTGCTGACGCATGCACTTTTTAGCTCATCTTTGTCTATGTTTTTTGCCCAGCTCCGAGCTCGTATAGATGCCAAATATCTCGCAGTTCGTATGTGTTCGGCCGCATAATCCTTAACCGGTTCTAAGTCGACAAATGGAAGATAATTTTGAATGATCTCGGTATTTTTTTCTACCGAATTAAGAACAAACTTTTTCAATTCTCCAACAGATTCGAAGCTTTTTGGATGCAGAATGTGTACAAGTTTTGAATCAATAAACAGATCAAAAACAGTGTCAAGTTTGAAAATTGGATTCGACATAAGTTTCAATGTGCCGTCAATCCACACAGAAAATCCCTTGCCCAAACTCCTAAATTGGAATGTTTTACGCACAGCTGTTAGCCTGCGGTTATTGCTATCGGTGAAACGAGCAAAGTAGCAAAAAATGTCAGGCGTATCGGACAAGTTGAAAATTTTTCTCAAATTTTCGGCATTTTGTAGTTCTCTGAACACTCCTGCCATATCGTTGCTAAGAGGCAGATAGACGTACTTGGTGCTAGCGGTTTCGTCCGAAGGATCGTATTCTTGAGGCGTTTCATCTTGGTTTTGCATTATGTTCAATGTGGTGCGCGCATATTTGAACAGCTCATCTTTGATCTTTCGGTCTACCGGCACATTTTCAAATATGCGGCTGCCATCGCCGTTCTTGCCCACACCAAACTCTGTTGTCTGTACGTTTTCAACGTCAAAATCCAGTTCCAACATCAACTTTCCTCCAAGTACACGGTGTTAGTTATGCGGTAGACAAGTAGACTATCGCCAGTGGACAGGCTGGAGCGGCGTGTTATAAGCGTCCAGCTAACATTCTCGCTGTGAGGACCAGCTTCTTCAACAGGGTGCACGGTAAACACGCGGTAGCCTCGTATGAGGAAATATAAGTTTATGTAATGAAGGTTGAAGCGCCAAAAAAGAACTACTATCAAGGCCAGCGCGGCGATAGTTGCAGCTAATTCTCTCACTGCATCAAGATCTTGTCGATAAAAAGGCAGTAGCATTGCAAAAAGGTATATGATGATGTGATGGCTGTCGTTATTGGTTTTTCCGATCAATCGTATGGATTTTCCTTCATTCGTCTTGGCGGATCTGATTCTTAACCATAGGAAACAATTGGGCACTATGGCTAGCAATGCGCAAATAATTTCGAAGTAATAGTTCGAATAGTCTGAAATTCCACGAATTGCCAGCAGGGCAAAAAGAGGAGATATGCTACTCAAAATCATAATGAACCTAAGCACTACGAATCCTTCGTTGGTGGATTTAGCAGAGAGCCCCACTCCAAATCACTCCTAAATAACCGTGGTTAGGCTGCATCTATTCGACATGTGTTGCCGTAGCCTCTCAAATAAGCATACGCAAGTACCAGCATAACTGTTACCTTCAATTATGGCTATAGTGCCAGGATCCGTAATGCTGATCCAAGCCATGTTCATGGCGGTGCTTCCACTACACTGACTTGAGGGCGGTGTGTCTGCACCTGTTCTAACGTGAGGTATTTTGTCCATTGTACTTTGCCTCATCATAGGATTTTTTACACCTACTAAACTTTTTCGCTCCGCCTCTCGGCGTGTGGAATCCAGAAAGTTGTTCACCCCAAATGCCATAGGCCATATCTGCTGGTGAATGCAATATGATGTTACCGAAAAAAACCTCATAGAAAACGTGGCAGGAGGGCTGGCGCTGCATGCCGTATAGGTCCAAGATGGGCAGCGGCGGCGTCCTAGACCGGGACAATAGTCCAACTTAGCTGTGCGGACTGTGGTGCGCAGGGACTCCTGCTGGCAGACTTCCTGCCGGTTCGTACTCTCTATTCGTCGGTTACGTCAGATCTCGCCGGAGGCATCTTGCGCTCAAACGCCGTTGTGGGGGTCTCCGGTTCTGTTGTGAAGGCCAGCCACCAGACCATACTGAATTGGGCCGAGTGCTTCGGCGGCATGATGGGGCGGTTCGTGGACCGGGTCGCCCCGCAGATCGGAGAGAAGTGAAGAACGGACGAGATATACGTGCAGATCCGGGGCAGCCGGAGATACCTGTTCGCCATGCTGGACGTCGACACAAGATACTGGATTGCGTGGCAGGTGGCCGAACACAAGGGGACGGACGACGTACGGCCCATGTTCCGGAAGGCCAGGGATGTCGCCGGGAAGGTCCCCTCCAAATTGACCTCGGACGGGGCGGCCAACTTTGCCGAGGCCCACCGCGCGGAGTACGCGCCCAAAAACTTCCTGCGGAAGGACTCGGAGCACGAGTCGCACATCTACATGGCCGGTGACCGCAACAACAACCAGATGGAGTCGTTCAACGGGAATACGGTGCGGCTCCGGGAGGGCTCGACGCGCGGGCTGAAGACGGACGACTCCGCCATACTGTCGGGGCTCCATATCTACCACAACCACGTCTGCCCGCATCTGGGGCTGCCTGAGCATTCCACGCCGGAGGCGGCCGCCAGCATTGCAATACGGGGCGGGAACGGGCTGAAGGCTCTCATTCAGGCGGCGGCCAAGGCGGAGCGGGTCAAGTCTGCCGACTGATTCACTCATTTGGTCTGTGGCATTGGCAGGCTCGCTCCGCCTACATCTGCTGACTGGCACCGCACGGGTGCGCGGCGACGAACCCGATCTGTTGGTGGTCGTTCAGTATCCAACTAGCGGCAATCAATACATAATGTACGCCCACACACTGCGCATGGGAGAGCAGGCCAGGATGGGCGGACAGTCAGCATTTCCCAAGTTCGGGGCCGTCCAAGACCGAATGTGGCGCTTTGACGAGTACGGGCTTGACGTGGAGATGTACAGGTGCCACAGGTCACACTATGGCGAATGCCAGGAGGTCCACATACTCCACGCCAGCACGTACCGGCCCGGGGCGTGGCCAGAGATCCTCAAGATCATCCAATACATGAACGGCGAGGGGTTTAGGGTGGAGTACAAGCCATATGGCGGCAGGGAATTTCACCGGGATTGGTCCACCGCCGACGTTTTCCTGTTTGGCTGTGACTCCAAGCAGGTGGCGCGCGTCAGGGGCGCCATGGACGAGATGGAGCGTGGGCTGCACGGGGTATTGAGGGAGTGGGACGTATTGTGGTACTTCGCGGACGGCTGCGTTCCGCGCGAGGCGCGCCTGCACATGGGTGGAAGCGG
This sequence comes from Nitrososphaerota archaeon, assembly GCA_016126025.1. Lineage (GTDB taxonomy): Archaea > Thermoproteota > Nitrososphaeria > Nitrososphaerales > Nitrosopumilaceae > VYCS01. Next base: position 3,749 of record JAEFDA010000144.1, read on the forward strand.
TTTGTGTGCCAGTGACAAGTTTTCCGCGGAGGGCATACGTATGGTGCGTGCCCACATTAGGCGCCGCCACGACACTACGGCCCGGCGCGGCCTGTACGTCACGCAGGAACAGTGGATTGTTGACGGCATAGACCGGATCATCCCACCCAACCCAGAATGGGACAACTTCGGTCAAAAAGTGAATCTGCTTAAGAAGTGTATTGGTACCGATGGCCGTGATAGGGATCTGTTCTTCGCCGTCACCGAGTTTCTGATGGAGGTGCGCAACCGCAGCTCTCACCCAAAAGTAAGTAGTTCATTTGACCGGCGGAAGGATAGTTACGGCCTTGTCTAAAAATCTGCGATAAAAAGATCATAAGAAGGATCCTCTCCCACCTGCCATAACCCGG
>JAEFDA010000082.1 GCA_016126025.1 Nitrososphaerota archaeon
GCTGGACGCTGATCTCCTCGTTCATGGCCAACATGAGGAGGCCCAACGCGAAGATGGCGTTCATGTCCTCGTTGCTCTGTTTCAAGAACGCAGGGGATCTGACCCCGTACCTCAAGAGCATAAGGGTTCCGACCCTGCTACTGTGGGGGTATGACGATCCCATCATACCCATATCGTACGCGGCCCAGTTTGCCGCCGCGATCCCCGACTGCCGGTTCGTGGGACTGGAGGACTGCGGCCACACTCCGTACGTGCAGTACCCGGAGCGGTTCGCCGGTCTGGTGGCGGACTTTCTGTCCGGCGGGTATGCCACGTGAGGAGGCGGCGGGGCAGCATGGCGGAGCCGTTGCGGCAGGCATCAAGCACATCGTTAACGACAATCTATAGGTCGGACCGAGATGGGCCTTCTGAGCTTGGTATGTATCGTTACCGCGCTCGCCGCAGAGCACTCTCGGCAATGATCAAGTGTCATGGCCGGGCTGTGGCTACGTGCCATACGTTTCACCAGTTTAGGTCGGCCCGGGTGGCCACGCCCGGCGTATGGGTGTCCCCTCAAACTTTTGGACAAGGCCCACTCATCCACAAAACGCTAAATCCCCCACTGTCGGTCGTGCCCATATGACACTCCCCCGGGGCATGAAGGATATACGCGGCGCAGAGCTGGACGGAATCGCATATGTCCGGGAGCGGTTCGAGCGGCTGGCGGCCATATACGACTACGAGCCGGTCTGGCCCTCGCCCCTGGAGCTGATCTCCACCCTGGAGACGAAGTCCGGACCGGCAATCCGCGACGAGATATACGAGTTCAAGGACAAGGGAGGCCGGGAGGTGGGCCTGCGGTTCGACTTTACCATGGGGCTCACGCGGCTGGCGGCCGCCGACCTCTCGGCGCCCCTTCCGGCCAAGATGTCCAGCTTCGGCGGCGTATTCAGGTATGATGAGCCGCAGAAGAACCGCTACAGGTACTTCCACCAGTGGGATGTCGAGATATATGGCAGGCCCCACCCGTCCCAGGACGCAGAACTGGTGGAGTTTACGGCCCGCCTCTTCGAGTCGCTGCCCCTGCCGGTCACCATACGCCTCAGCCACCGGTCCCTGATGGAGTCATACATCCGCGAGACGTTCGGGGGGGATGCCTCGGCGGTCCCCGACATGCTGCGGGCCGTCGACAAGCTGCAGAAGCGGCACCCCGACGATATAGTGTCGGAGTTCTCCGGGTATGATCCCGGGAAGGTGCGGCACGTACTGGAGACGGCCCGCACGCGGGGTTCTCCCTCCGAGGCGGAGCCACACTTGGATCCAATCATGCGGGAGAGCCCCGCTTGGAGCGGCATCACAGCCATAGTAGACTCGCTGCGGGCAGCCGGCATACGCAACGTCCAGATAGATTTGGGGGTGGTCCGGGGCCTCGACTACTACACCGGGATGGTCTTTGAGGTGTTCGGCCATGACGACTCCACGGCCCTGGCCGGCGGGGGCCGGTACGACATGCTGCCGGGGGCATTTGGCCGCGAGATCGGCGCCGCCGGCGTGGCGGGGGGAGTAGAGCGCATCGTATCTGCGCTGGACCGCCCCCGGACCGGCGGGGAGCGGGTGGCCGTGCTGTATGCCAACGACAGAGTGTTTGGGGATGCCGCCCGGCTGGCCGCGTCCCTCCGCCGCTCCGGCACCAGGGTGCGCCTGGACATAGCCGGCCGCCCCCTCAAGAAGCAGATGGGGACGGCCAGGGACTGCGACATCGCCGTCATAGTGGCCCCCCGGGAGATGCAGCGGGGCGAGGTGATAGTGAGGGACATGAAGCGCGGGACCGAACGTACTGCCAGCTACCGGGATGTGGCAGACGACCCCCGCGTGCTGGGGCGGCCGGTCCCGTAGGGATGTATACGATCATCCCATGAATGCCCGGGTCAGCATCATGATCTCCGGGCCGGTGGTCAGGCTGCCGACCAGTATGGCCCGGTCGTTGGCCAGCACCCCCGACGTGACAAAGGGCACCCCGTTGTTTATGGTGGACGGCTCCACCCGCGTCCCCAGCACCTCGGATATGTCGCGTATGTCGTCCTCGTCGGCCAGCGGGTGGACTATGGTGCCGGTACCGTTGGTGGACGCCAGCGCCCCGCTCTGCTCCAGGCCTGCTATGCCCAGACGCACCGTCTCCACCCCCAGGGCGTCCTGTATGGCGCGTCTCTCGGCCTCGCTGAACAGGGGGGACACCACGGCGCCGCGGCCGTTGGCGCATATCAGGTTGCCCAGGGCAGTGTACCGCGCCTCTATGATGTGCACCTCGCCTATCTGCTTCAGGATGTCGTACTCGGACTCCATCAGGGTCTTGGGGAGCAGCATGGACGAGTCGGTGTGCACCGACATGGCGCCCAGCAGCCGGGTCCCGCACATGGACACGGCGTGCCATTCCACCCCCAGCAGGCCGGCCAGGCGCTCGGCCTTCTCGGGAGCAAAGCCGCTGGGGACCAGCAGGTAGTTGTTGCCCGCCGCCGCATACAGTCCTATGTTGGGCCCACCGTACGCCTCGCAGGCGGTTATGTCCACGGGGTCGAGTCGGTGTATCTGTAATTAATTGTGTTGCGGGACTCTGCCGGTTCCCTCTCCAATGCTTGCCACTCATCTGTGAACACACTTTAAGGGAATGCGCCACTCTACGCCATGAACGCTGTCCCGCTGCTGGTTGCCACGCTGCTCGCCGCCTCTGCAGGCTCGGCGTGGGGGCTGGAGACGGCCGGGGATGCCGTGCGCGCGGCCGGCGCCCCAGAGCACGGGAACGTGCGCATCGGCGTGATGGCCCCGGCAAGCGGCGGGGCGTCCGGATATGGCATGGATATCATGGCCGCATCGAGGCTGGCCGTGGCAGACTTTAACGAGCATCTGGCCGAGAGAGGCGCCGCATGGCGGCTGGTCCCCGTATACGTGGACAGCCTCACGGATCCGGGCGCCGTCATACCAGGCTTGGAGTATCTCGACGCGCTGGAGGTGGAGGTGGTGGCCGGCCCCTCCATAGACCTGTTCGGCGCCGAGGTCTCCGCGCTTGCCTCAGACCGCGGCATGCTCCTGCTCAGCTGCTGCTCGGTAACGCTGGAGAGTGCCATACCAGATGACAACCTGTACAGGATGACCCCCAACCAGACCCACCACGGTATCATACTGGCCGATATCATGTACGAGGGCGGCAAGACCCTGGTTGTGCCGGTGGGCCGCAACTCCGCGTGGGTCACAGACCTTCTGGAGTCCGCCGTGGAGCGATTTACGGAGCGGGGCGGCGAGGCCGCGGATATGGTGGTGTATGACACGTATGGGGAATTCGGCGAGGGGCTGGCCCGCATGAATGATATGGTCCGCGAGGCCGGGGACGCGCTGGGATACGACCGGGTGGCGGTGCTGTACGTGGGGTTTGAGGAGACGTTCGATCTGATACGGGACGCCGCCGGGTACGGGGGACTGGCCGGCGTGCAGTGGTTCGGCGCCGACGCCAACACACTGCTGCACGACCATCCACTAGATGCGGCCGCCTCCGTCAACTTTACCGTCGTGCAGCCGGTCTCGCTCGGCGACCAGCGGAGCGCTGCCCTCGGAGAGCGCCTGGCCCAGGAGCTGGAGAGGCTCCCCAGCGTGTATGCATACCAGCAGTACGACGCGGTGTGGCTCTTGGGAATGGCCATCTTGGAGAGCGGCCGAACCGACACCGGCACGCTAAAGGCATACCTGGACGGCCACCCACACTCGGGGGTGGGCGGGGCCATTGCCTTCGACGGGTACGGGGACAGGGGTTCGGCCGCATACGGCATATGGCACATACTCGACGATATGTGGGCCCTGGCCGACATCATAGACAGCGCCGACGGCCCGCTGCACTGCCTCGACATAGTCAACGGCCAACCACACTTTACCCTGGAGCACCTGCAGCACATCTTCGGGCAGGAGGCCCAGCCGGATCCGGACATATGTGGGACACCGGCGGCCCGCTGACCTGAATATGGGGGCCGTCCGGATGTCCGGCGGTTTAGTCCCGACTAATTTTCCCTAGCTTTAAATAATAATATCGAGTTATGGAACGTATGCCAATTCCGGAGAACTTCCCCGAAGGCTTTGAGCCCAAAGGCAAGATACTGAACTCGGACGGTAACTTCCACTTCATGTGGGGACCCGGCCGGGCTGACGCTGAAAGCGCCACCAACGAGGAGGTCCAAGAGGCTTACAAGAGCCGCGGTGAGGAGTACGTCCCGCTGGGAGTCAGTGGCACCATGGTGGCCGTGGACTGGGACTCGTGCGTGGCCGATGGAGCCTGCATAGAGGCCTGCCCCGTCCAGGTCTTCCAGTGGTACCGCACCGAGAAGGACATTCCGGCCGCCGACGTGGTGGGCCAGACCTTTGATGGTTCGGGTGAGGCCGTAAAGGAGGATCGTACCGACTACACCGACAAGGCCGACCCGATACGGGAGCACGACTGCATCTACTGCATGGCGTGCGTCTCGGTCTGCCCGCCCGAGGCCATAAAGGTGGACCAGTCCAACATGGAGGCCCACGACAAGGCAGCCGGCACGTACGTGAAGCTGACCGCGGGAGCCAACCCCCACGCCCACGACTAGGCGTCTTTTTCTTATCTTTTTGTTCCGAACAATTTTATCGCTGGCGCGCGGCTTCGTTCCCGCAGAGGTCGCCTAGCCTGGTAGGGCGCGGGCCTTGAGAGCCTGTGTCGGCAACGACGCGGGGGTTCGAATCCCCCTCTCTGCGCCAGATTCGACTACATGCTGTGCATTGCGGAGCGGGCGGCTTGCGGGTACGCGCCTTCTGTAGCGGCCATTCTGCAGCTCACAGGGAACACTGTGCGGCTGGGATGGTTGGCCGGTACGGGCTTTGGGGGTGTGGGCGTGCCCGGCGCCGGCCGGCACATGGGCCGTGGCCAAGGCATCCGCGCCAAAACTGCCTGGGCATGAGCCCTGTCGGCCGGCACCGCATTCTGCTGGCGCATGCGTGTTGTGTGAATCCGGCGGTCGCGTGTCCGCGTGGGATGCCATCTAGTGGACCACGAGCGAGAGGGTGACCCTCGTCTCGGCAGGAACGGACGGCGCCGTTCCCTGCGTACCGGCGCGCGGCATGAGCGGCCCGGCGCCGTAAAGTCTGAATACGCCTCCGCCGCTCATCACTGTGATGTACCAGTATGCGGCGCTGGCGCTGTGCGTGCTGGCGCTGGCCTTTTGCACATCGGAGGCGTATACGGGCGTCCGGCTGGAGCCGGTGCTGCAGGGCCTGGAGACGCCTTGGGATGTGGCCTTTGGCCAAGACGGGTGGCTGTATGTCACCGCCCGGCCCGGGGTGCTGTACGGCATATACCAGGGTGATATGGTGGAGCTGCTCCGCCTGCCGGTGGGCGGCGGGGAGGGCGGCATGCTGGGGGTCGCCACGCTAGACGACATGGTGTACGTGTACCGCACCGACACCACGCGGGGGAATATGGTGTCCCGGTACGTGCACGACGCCGACGGGTTCCGGCACGACATGGACGTCATAGATGGCATACCGGCGGCCTCGTTCCACAACGGCGGCCGTATACGCTTCGGCCCCGACTCTATGCTGTACGTGGGGACGGGCGACGCCGGCGACCCGCGCCTCTCGCAGGACGTGTCGTCGGTGGCCGGCAAGATACTCCGTTTAAACCCCGACGGCACCATACCGCCTGACAATCCGGCGCCGGACAATCCCGTGTACGCGTACGGCCTGCGCAACCCACAGGGCATGGCGTGGGACTACAACGGCACCATGTTCGCCACCGACCACGGGCCCTCGGGGTTCTTGGAGTGGGCCCACGACGAGATCAACCGCATAGAGCCGTATGGAAACTACGGCTGGCCCGACTCGGTGGGCGACCGCGTCGTCGAGGGAACCGTTCCGCCCCTGATACACTCGGGTTTGGACACCTGGGCCCCCTCGGGACTGGCCTTTGTGGAGAACGGCGACATCCCTCAGTGGGAAGGCATGCTGCTGTACGGGGCCCTGCGCGGGGCACACCTGGGGGTGGTCTCGCCGGACGGCTCGCTCCATGTGGCCGAGTTTGCCGGCGAGCAGGGCCGGATCCGCGCCCCCATACAGCACCCCAACGGTACCATATACCTGATAACCAGCAACACCGACGGGCGGGGCCTGCCGCGCCCCGGCGACGACATGCTGCTGCGGGCGGTTCCCGACCCGTACATATCAGAGACGTACCGGGATGTGGCCGCCGGTCTGTGGAAGATGTACTGGAATGGCGCCATAGGGGAGAGGGATATACGGACGGCCTTGGAATACCTGTCATCCTTGGACTGAAGAGGGGACTGTGGCCCATGTGCAGGAACGGCGACAGGCAGGGCGCCCGCCGGAACGGCTTCCCATACAGGATGCCAGACATTCTTCAGGAATCTTGCGCGGGGACGAATAGCCCGCCTGTGGCCTAGCGGGGGACTCATTAGAGCGAGACCGATCCGCAAAGACATTTGGAGTAAGGCCGGGGGGGGGGAGAGATACATGCAGTGACCAAGAAGCGATGGAGCGCGAAGTACAGGATAGTGATAGACGTACTCACCACATCTGCGGAGACGGCCTAGATATGCCGCAAGCACAGCCTCTCGTCCAACACGTTCTATCCGTGGAGGGAAAAGTTTCTGGAAACTGCCAGGACCACCATGGCAGGAAAGTCGAATACGGCCACGGCGAAGGTCCTGCAAAAGGAGAACGGCCGCCTCAAGACGTTCTTGACAGAGTCCACCTTGGCCGTTGACGCGTTAAAAAACCTTGGAGAGGAAGCGTTGAGGGCAGTGCAGCATCTGCTTGATCATGGCATGTCGCTCAACGGGGTGCTGCCCATCTGCGAGGTGTCTAGGCAAAGGTGGTACTGGAAAAAGAAGGCCCGGGAATCCAAAGCGGATCCGTCCGTCTTGGACATGATTCGGGACATACACAAGAGAAGGCCCTTCTACGGCACACGGAGTGTGGCCACCGAGCTGTCCAGACAGCTGGGCAGGCCGGTCAACCGCAAGGCGGTCCGGCGCCTGTATCGCTTGGCGGGCTGGAGCAAGCCCGCGCCGCCCAAGGCCGACGCCAAGGCGCGCTGGAAGCGCATCAAGGTGGTCTAGCCCAACCAGTTATGGCAGACGGACATCACTTACGTGTGGTGCGGGCAGGTTGACGGATGGTGCTATTGCAACATACCGGCGGTCTTCACACGGCGGCGGATCGCATACCGTTTCAGCACCTTGGCCACGGCCTATGTAGCCGTGGAGTCGCTGGTGGAGGCCGTTGCCACCGCCAAGCCGGACTGCCTAGGGCTCACCATCCAGCGCGACAACGGCTCCCAGTACGCGGGCAAGAAGTTTCGAAAGGCTGTGTCCAACTTTGGAATCAAGCTCAAGTTCATCTGGAAGAACACGTCGCAGTAGAACGGCCACATCGGGTATTTCTACGGCTCCCTGAAGCAGGAGTACATCTGGCCGCACGGCTTTGTCAACTACCAGCAGGCTTAGGCGGTTATAGTCGCTGCCTTCAGGGACTATCGCCGTGTCAGGCTACACTCGGCCATCAAGTACGTCCCGACAGAGGAGTTTCATGCATCCTGGGAGGCAGAGCATAAATGAGGAATCAGTGTCTGTAAAATCATGCAAAAATCGGTCTCAGAATATGGTGTCCATCTCAACACTACACAGTGTATGATAGGGAAGACCACCGTCCTAGTAATGGCGACGGTAGTGGCTTTGGCCACCGGGGGCGCTCAGGTAGCAGACGCGGCGGACGCAACGGAGATTGATTTTGAGGTGTTTCGCGAGTACCTAGAGTTGGTAAACCCGACTGGGCGCGACCAAAGCAAGGGCTCGACCAGTACGACCCTGACCTCGGGATACTTGATTTATGAGGACTCGACCGGAACATATTCTGCCGAAGTGGATCTGGATGGGGTGGATCCGGACAGGGCAGACCCGCTTGGATTGGACTTGAGCGGAGTGGATAGAGACGGGCTGCACCAGATCGGGGAATACCTGGTTTGGGTAGATTCTAGCGGAGCGTATTTGGTTGAAGTACGCCTAGACAAGGTAGATTCAATCAGTACGAATCTAGACGGGGTGGTCTTGGACGGGGTGGACCTGAGCGGGGTGAGCCGGGGCGAGGCGTACCAGATAGGAGATATCTTACGATGGGAGGAGCCCGGCCATGGCTATTCAGTTCTGATAGATCCGGACAGGCTTAACCTGAGCAGGGCGAACCTGAGCGGGGCTGACTTGGTCTTTGCGAACCTAAGCGGCGTGAACCTGGTAGGGGCTGACCTGACCGGCGTGAACCTGGTAGGGGCTGACCTGTCCGGCGCTGACCTGTCCGGCGCAATTCTAAACAAAGCGAATCTTGTCCTTGCGGACTTGAGCGGGACGAGTCTAGGCTTCACTCGGATGTTCATGGCAGACTTGGCCTTTGCGAATCTGACCGGAGCTGACATGGGCTTTACAGAATTGGGCAGGGCGAACCTGGTATTTGCAGACCTGAGCAGGGTAGGGGGTTATGCAGACATGGGCGGGGCAAGCCTGGATTGGGCGGACCTGAGCTTTGCGGATCTGAGCGGGTCTAGCCTGATTGCAGCTAGCCTGATCCACGCGAACCTGACCGGCGTTGACCTGACCGGCGCGAATTTGCTGAATGCGGACCTGACCGGCGCGGATCTGAGATACACGGACTTGGAGGGGGCGGACCTGACCGGCGTTGACCTGCACGGCGCTGACCTGATCGATGCGGACTTGGAGGGGGCTGACATGGGCAGAGCGTACTTTGGTGGCGTGAATTTGAAAGAGTCGGATCTGTCTGGCATAAATTTGAGCGGGATGGACCTGAGCGGGAAGGACCTGAGAGGTGTGGACCTGAGCGGGATGGACCTGAGCGAGGCAGTGCTTAGCCACGCGGACCTGAGCTTTACAAATTTGACCGGGGCGGACCTGAGCTGGGCGTATCTTGGTCAGGCGGACCTAAGCTTTGCGGACCTGAGAGGGGCGGACCTCAGTCGGGCTAACTTGGGTTTCGCAAATTTGACCGGGGCTGAGCTTAGCGGAGCGAACCTGTACAGGGCGGACCTGAACTGGGCGGACCTGAGAGGGGTGCATTTAGACGAGGTGAACCTGAACGATGTGGACCTGCAGGGGGCGAATCTGCGAGGGGCGAATCTGCAGGGGGCGAACCTGACCGAAGTGCGCCTTAGTCATATAGACCTAAGTGGCGCGGACCTGCTAGGGGTGAATCTGAGCTTTAAGTCACTGTATCAGGCGAACCTAAGCGGGGCGAATCTGCGAGGGGCGAATCTACTTCAAACGAACCTGCTTGAGGCGGACCTGAGCTTTGCGGATCTGACCCATGCGGATCTGACCCAAGCGATCCTAGCCAATACAGACTTGTCCAGCGCCAAGCTACTCTGGGCTAACTTGAGCGACGCCAATCTAGGCAGGGCGAACCTAAGCGGGACGGATCTGAGCGGGGCGAACCTAAGCGGGGCATACCTGAGCCACACGAACCTCGGTTTGGCGGTCTTGGACGGCGCCGTAATGTGCAGGGATGCGTACCATCCAGACTATGCGGGCGCCATAGCGGTGGATTGTTAATGGAATTAACCGCTCAACCCACAAGACCCAGCAAATTAACTTGAGCTGTAACATCCCTGGGACGCGCCGCAGACTGCAACATCACGGACGTTGTCCTGCAGGCTCCGGCCCGGCGGCAGCGACGGCCTAGTACTGGCCGGCGGTCCCAGCCGGGACCGCTCCCGCCAAGTGGTTGCCGGGGACATCCCATATCAGGTGGCTGTCAGCCGGCCCCAAGGAGAAGGTGCCCAGTACCGTAAACCTCTTCTGGACGTTTTCTGGCTTCGCGCTGGACCTCGACGCGCGCGTGCACTCCGCCCAAACTCTAAAACAAGGCCGCCCCCGCACCAGACCGGTGGCCGACAAGTGGAGTATGATGATCGTGGCGGCTGGAATAGTGGTGGCCGCCTCTGTAGTAACCATACTGTTTCTATCGCCGCCGGCCCCCGCCGAGACCCGCCCCTCCGCCGGGTTCCCGCACTGCCTCCGGCTGCTGCAGTGCGGCAACGTTCCCGAGTTTGCGGGGATACCATACGACCAGATGATAATAATAGCCAAAAACTACGATGCCTGCTTTGAGGACTACAAGATAGAGCAGACCTGCAACGTCCAGGTGAAACAGGACATAGAGCGGTTCCACGAGATGGGGTTCGTGACGCTGCGGTAACGCCGGGTCATTCCCGCAGGGGGCGACGTGATATGGTGCGGCGCCGCCATCGACACCGTGTCCAGCAGGCGGTACAACGGCGGTGCCGTGGGGGCGCCCGCCCCAACGGGGCCTGGCCCCGCGCTCTTGCGGGAGCCGCATGCTGCGGCTTTTATTGCTGAACGGAACCCCGCCGTACCATGATGCCGTCCGGCGGGGCAGCCGATCCGCTAGATGCGCTCCTGGCGCTGGAGGCGCGGCGGTTCCGGTACGCCTCCACATACGATCCCACACTGGCCATGAGCACCTCGCGGGTGGACCCGCTCCCCCACCAGATAGACGCGGTGTACGGGCGCCTGCTCAGGATGCCCCGGATACGGTACCTCTTCGCCCACGACCCGGGGGCCGGCAAGACGGTGATGGCCGGCCTGGCGCTCAAAGAGCTGAAGATGCGGCACCGCATACGCCGCGTCCTGATAGTGGTGCCCGGCCAGCTCCGGGAGCAGTGGCGCTGGGAGATGCTGGACAAGTTCGACGAGCGGTTCGAGGTGGTCGACCGGCGCCGCTACGGCGAGGCGGGGGGCGCCAGGGTCTGGGACGCCGACCAGATCATCACATCCATAGACTTTGCCAAGCGCGCCGACATACTGGAGTCGCTGGGGACGGCCCGGTTTGATATGGTGATAGTGGACGAGGCGCACAAGATGAGCGCCTATTCCACGGGGCGCAGCACCACCAAGACCCGGCGGTACCGCCTGGGAGAGACCCTCTCGGACATATCAGAGAACATGCTGTTCCTGACGGCCACCCCGCACAAGGGAGACCCGGCCAACTTCCGGCTGCTCCTGGACCTGCTGGAGCCGGGCTACTTTGCCGCCGACGAGATGATGGCCGGCTCCGTAAGGGACGGTGACAACCCGCTGTTCCTGAGGCGCGCCAAGGAGGACATGGTGGACTTTGGGGGCCGCCCGCTATTTGTGCCGCGTACGGTGTCGACCCCCGACGTGTCCCTGTCGCCTGAGGAGCGGCGGCTGTACAGGTCCCTGTCCCGGTACGTGCACGAGCAGTACAACCTGGCCCTGCAGTCTGCCAAGGGGCACAACATCACCTTCGCCCTCATAATACTGCAGAGGCGGTTCGCCTCCAGCATACACGCCCTGCTGGAGTCGCTGAGGCGGAGGCGGGACCGGCTTTACCAACTGCTGCAGGGGGCCGGGAAGGCCGCCGAGATAATGCGGGAGGCCGGGGAGGACACCATGCGGTACATGGACCGCATGGACGAGCTCTCCGAGGAGGAGCGGTGGGACGAAGAGAAAAAGTGGGAGGTACTCAGCGTGGCCCGCAGCCGCGACGAGCTGGAGGCCGAGATCAAGACGCTGGAGGATATCATGTCGCAGGCCGACCGTATAATGCGCCGGGGGGCCGAGACGAAACTGGCCCAGCTGAGGGAGACCATGAAAACCCTGGACCGGAACGACCCCGACGAGAAGGTGCTGGTGTTCACCGAGTCCAAGGACACCCTGGACTACCTGGCGGCCCGGATGCGGGAGTGGGGGTATGATGTGAACACCATACACGGGAGCATGGCCCCGGCCGCCCGCAAGGAGGCCGAGGCCGTATTCCGGGACCGCACCCGGGTGCTGGTGGCCACCGAGGCCGCCGGCGAGGGGATAAACCTGCAGTTCTGCCACATAATGGTGAACTACGACCTCCCCTGGAACCCCAACCGCCTGGAGCAGAGGATGGGGCGCATACACCGGTACGGCCAGAGGCGCCCGGTGCGCGTCTTCAACATGGTGTATGCGGACACCCGGGAGGGGCAGATAATGCAGACCCTGTTTGCAAAGCTCCAGGAGATAAAGGAGGCCATGGGGAGCGACAAGGTCTTTGACGTCATAAGCGATATCATCCCGGGGCGGAGCCTCTCGCAGATGCTGCTGGACACCGCGGTCAACTCTCGCAGCCAGGACCAGATAATGCGGGAGCTGGGCGAGGCGGTGGCCCCCGACAGCGAGCGCATCAGAGAGTACATGAAGGATGGGCTGGCCACCAAATACATGGACCTCACCCCCCTGCGGGACGTCCGGGACGCGGCCCGGGAGGGGCGTCTGGTTCCCGGGTACGCGGCGCAGATGCTGGCGCTCATACTGGGCCGGGCCGGCGGCTCGGTGGCGTACGTGTCCGACGGGGTGGCCTCGGTGAAAATGCCCGAGGAGATGGCGCTGCGGGCCGGATACCGCACCGACACCCTGCCGGCCGTGGCCTTCGACAAGCGGACCCGGATGGTACACCCCGGCGCCGAGCTGGTGACCGTCGGCCATCCGCTGTTCGAGGCGGCGCTGGACTGGGCCCGGGGGCTGTACGGCGCCGGCCCTGTGGCGGTCTTTACGGACCCGTACGGCGCCGACGGATACATGGTGTTTCACGAGGGCGAGGTGGTAGACGGGACGGGCCGCGCCGCCGCCAAGCTGATGACCGCCTGCATGTGCAACGGGGACGGGGCCCGGGATATACCGCCCTCGGCCATCCTGGACCTGTACATGGGGGGATCCCCGGCAGCGCCGGCCGGATACGAGGTGGCCGTGCGGGAGTCGGAGGGGGCGGCCGCCTCGGCGCTGGCCGGGCAGGTGGACCGCGTACGGAAGGAGCGGGAGGGCCGCGCCACATCTTCCGAAAAGTACGGGCTGGCATCCATGGACATACTGCTGCAGAGGATAGGCGACGACATAGTGGGCCTGCTGGCCAAGAAGAGGGCCGGCGGCAACGTTAACCTGGCAATACACAACAAGCGGGAGGACCGCAAAAAGTACCTCCAGGCCAAGGCCCGGCTGCGCCACCGCATCCGGATGGAGGGGGAGCTGTCAGCCGGCCGGCCGACTCTGGCGGGTGTGGTACGCGTGGTTCCCGGCCCCGCCGAGGAGGTGCGGGCGCGGCTGCGGGCGCTGGACGCGGCGATGCGATTTGAGACGGGGCGGGGCGCCAGTCCCCGCGACGTGCACGGCAGCGGCCGCGGGTTTGATATCGTGTCGGAGGGTCCGGAGCCGCGGTACATACTGGCCCGGCCCGTCATGAACGGCTACGTCAGGATCACGCCCAACGAGTGGCTCCGGGCAGCCATGCTGGCAGGCCTGTGCCACCTGTATGTGGCCGACGGCGATACGGTGCTCGCGGTGCAGAACCCGGCCGGGGCGCTCTCGCCCGAGGCGCGCGCCGACGGGTACTACGTGGACGCGGGCACGATCCCTACAGGTCGCTGACCGTCTTCAGGAGGAGTCGCCGGCCGGGGTGGGCGGCGCGCATGTCTCCCAGCAGCGTATCGAATGCCTCCCCGCACCCGGGTATCTCGCGCAGCCACACGAGGTGGTCTTTCACCTTGGAGTAGTGGTCCCGGCCCGTGCGGGAGGCGGCAAACTCCAGGATCTTTCTGCCGTACGCCCCAAAGTACCTGGCGCCGTACCTACGGGCGAGCCGGGGCCTGAACTCGTGGTATATGTCCAGCGTGTCGGCGGCCTCCACCGCCTCCATAGCATCCCCGTACATGCCCTCGCGCATGTACATCTCCACGACGCGGCCCGCGTCCGGACGAATCATGGCGTCGCGCAGGCGGCGCAGCTCCGCCCACCAGTCGGGGGAGTGCCCCTTCATCATGTCCAGGTACGTCCACTCCCCGGTGTCCAGGAAGAGCTGCCGGGCCGTGTTCATGTAGTCGGGGTCTCCGGCCTCAAAGATCTCCAGGGCGGCCCGGCCCACCGCGACACTGCCGGGGAACGCGGCGGCCGCCTCCCGGGCGGCCCGCCGGGCATGCGCGGGGTCCTCGTGCAATAACATCCTCATGTACCTGAGGCACAGCCCCTCGTCTATGTGGTACGCCTCGGACAGGAACCGGACGGCCTGCCCGCGGCGCCCGGTCTCCTCCAGTATGTGGGCCTTTACGCGCGCCAGGGCGGCCATGCTGTGCCTGGGGATATCCGAGCGCAGGGCCTCGTTGACCATGCCCTCCATCTGTTCCATCTCCTGCGCGTTCCCGCACATGGTCTCCAAGGCGTCGGCGTAGTGGGGGGCGAGGCGCCCGTCGGATGCGGCGCACAACCCCAGCACGCGCGACACGTACTCGGCCTTCTTTTGCGGGTCGGGGCCCTCCCGCGCCACCGACTCAGCCAGGTGCTGCACGGCCTCTATGGTGCAGTCTGCATAGAACCCGTCGGGGTCTTCGGTGGAGCCCATGTGTTCGGTGATGGCCGACGCCAGGGCCAGGTAGGCGCCCGTCGCCTCGGCGTGCTCGCCGTCCTCCCGGCAGTCCCGGGCTATGTCGAACACCTCGTCCAGGTTCAGGTTGCTCCGTATCCGGCCTCTGGCCAGGGCGTCCTGGTACATTCGCCCCAGAAGGCGGATGGGATCCGGCCGCGCCGAGGGGTCCCTGAGGCCCATCTCCTCTATGAACTCCGCGTACATGCCGCCGTCGTGCTTGAGCTTGGCTGCCAGAAAGCCCAGTGTTCTTTCTGCGGGGAGGGTGGCCAGGAACCTGTCCACGGCCTTTATGCGCCTCTGCTCCCGCTCCAGCAGCTCCTCTAGGTTGTGGTGTACATACAGCATCGTGGCCACCATGTGCTTGCAGAACCACCCGTACTGTCCGTACGGGCAGGTGCACCTGACCGCCTCGTCGTCCAGGCTCAGGAGTATGTCGTACTTTTGCGCCCCGGACGTCTTGGCCTCGGCCATGCCGCCGTCGAGCCGTACGGAGGCTATCCTGTTTCCCTTGTAGTACTTGGCGCCTTGGTTGTATACGCCTCTGGTGCACTGCTGGCGCACCAGCGAGGGGTGGGTGAACCGGTACCATGTAGCCCTGTCGCTCTCTTCCGGCACGGACTGGCGTGGGCCGGGGGCCATTATACGGATTGCGCATGGCCGGAGAATTGCCGTATGCGAGCTGAGGCAGGCTAGGACGCGAACTGCCTGCATATGGGGGCCTTTGACAGTCGTGCCCCGCGAGCCGCCCGGCAGGGGGGAGCCTGCATGCCTACCACGTTCCACTCCTGAGGAAGCTGCTTGGACAAGCCGGTTCTTCTACAAAGGGGATCGGCGTTCCAATTCTAGGCAGTATTTGACCGCCAAGGCCGACATGATTACCATCAGTTGCCTTTACTCATACTATTATATACTAATAATTATAGATATAATGTATGGTAGAGGCAGACCGAGACGAGGAGCTTGAGTACGTTGGCATACGTCCGGAGGATGTCACCGACGACCGATCCTATAGAGTGTACAAGGCGTGGAAGAGTAGACGCTGATACACTCCTCTCCTATTTTGCATTTGGGACAACATATCTTATATAATGACGGCTGTCCGCTTTGTCTATATATTTGGATAACCAGTCTCGCATCATGCCCCATTCCCTCAAGTTGACGTTAGCGCTTGCCACCTTGATGCCGATATATTTGGC
The DNA here is from genome assembly GCA_016126025.1 of Nitrososphaerota archaeon. Taxonomy (GTDB): domain Archaea; phylum Thermoproteota; class Nitrososphaeria; order Nitrososphaerales; family Nitrosopumilaceae; genus VYCS01. Next base: position 15,687 of record JAEFDA010000082.1, read on the forward strand.
CAAGTCAGCCTGTATGACAAAGTCGTGTGATGGGAGGCGAAATAGCATCCATTCACAGAGGCTGTCTCGCTCACTATCCTCGTATCCGGCCATTCTCAGGACTCGGTTGAGGTAGGCCTCTCCAGCATCCAGCGCTCTGGCGTGTTCCTCCATAAGTACACCATCCAGCGACTCCAACAACTGTCTTTCTACAAGCGATATGTCCTGCATAGACTTGCCGGCCAGTCGACGTTCAAGATCAAATTGGGCGGCTAGCATTGAATTCGCCGAGACATACGAACCGCCGTAGGGAACTTGCGGATCTAGTGGTCCAAGCTGGCTCATCGGCCCCATCCGTATCGTGTCTCCCACTAGTGCCATGAGCGTGCCACCACTGGCCGCTATGTGCGGTACAAACACCGTGATGTCGCCAAACGTTCTCCGGATGGCCATTGCGATAGTGAACGACGAAGCCAGACTGCCGCCCACCGTATTGACCAGCAGGTACAGTCTACGTTTTGTTCTGGGCCTGCGGTACCGACCTGCGATATGGCCCAAGACCTCCTCGACGCCAAACTCATCCACCATTGATATTTGTGCATACTTAGGACTCGGTGACAGATACGAGCCTACGAATGCAAGTAATGCAGCGTCGTGTTCGTTGGCTAGCTTCTGCAGTTCGGCATCACTCTCCTCTTGTACATTCACTAGCCTCCTCATCCCATTTGCTTTCTCATCCAAGCTGGTATAGTGTCAATTTGTTTTTATATATATTTAATGTAGTACGCTGCTCTACCAAAAAATCGATCGGCAGAGACTATTACGGCACGGGCAGCGGGCGGCGCGTGTAGGATTCTCACGGCCGTGTCGTGTATGTGGCCTAGCGGAGAGGTTGGGTCGTTTTTTGTTTTTGTACGTTAGGACACATTATATGGCGCCACCGCCCCGCACCAACACGTGGGCGTAACGGTAGTGGTGGGCGGCTTCTACGGCGACGAGGGAAAGGGCAAGATGATATCGTACCTGGCAACCGCCGACGACCCAGATATAGTGGCGCGGGGCGGGGCCGGACCAAATGCCGGCCATACCATCCGCCGCGGGGACCGCACGTACAAGATCCGCATGCTGCCCAGCGGCTTTCTGAACCCCCGCTCCCAGGTGCTGGTGGGCCCCGGCGTCGTGGTTAACCCGGCCATACTCCTGCGGGAGATCGAGGAGTTCGGGGCGGGGGGACGCGCCTTCGTGGACCATAACTGCGGCGTCATAGAGCAGTCCCATATGGACGCGGACTCGGGCTCCCATCTGGGGAAGAAGATCGGCAGCACCGGCTCTGGGACGGGCCCGGCCAACGCGGCCCGGGCCATGCGGACCCTGCGGCTGGCCCGGGACGTGGAGTCGCTGTCCGGCGTAATTGTAGACGTCCCCGGACGCATCCACCAGACCATGAGGTCGGGGGGGAATGTCCTGATAGAGGGCACCCAGGGCACGTTCCTCTCGCTGTGGCACGGGACATACCCGTACGTGACCTCAAAGGACGTGACGGCCTCGGCCATATGCGCCGACGTGGGCGTGGGGCCCACCGCGGTGGACTCGGTGGTGCTGGTGCTAAAGTCGTTCGTGACCCGGGTGGGCACCGGGCCCCTGGCCGGGGAGCTGCCCGACGACGAGACGGCGCGCCGCGGGTGGTCTGAGCGGGGCACCGTGACGGGGCGCCCCCGGCGGGCAGCGCCGATGGATTATGGTTTGGTCCGGCGGGCCGTGATGCTGAACGGGGCCACCCAAATAGCCCTCACCAAGCTGGACGTGGTCTTCCCGGAGTGCTCCGGCGCCACCTCGTACGGGGACCTGCCCGGGGCGGCAGTATCCTTCGTGGAGGAACTGGAGCGGAACGCCGGGATTCCAGTCTCCCTGATAGGGACCGGACCCGAGGAGTCGGCAGTCGTAGACAGGAGGGGCGGCGCGTGACGGCCGCATTCCGGGAGAGGCTGGCCGGGGCGGCCCGCCGGGGCGGCCCCATCATACTGGCCGCCGACCTGCCGCCGGATGCCGACATCGGGCGTGATACAGTCTCCATGCTGGATACGCTGCAGGACAACATCTGCGCCGTAAAGATGAACCTCCAGGCGCTGCTGCCCCTGGGGGTGGGGGAGATACGCCGCATCACGCACCACGCAGCGGGTTTGGGCCTGCAGTGCATAGCGGACATCAAGCTGAACGACATAGGAAACACCAACGCGGCCGTCTCCAGGGTATTGTGGGGGGCGGGCTTTGACGCCCTCATAGCCAACCCCATAATGGGCCCCTCGGCCCTCTCGAAGCTGGCCGGCTCGGCGCACCAGGAGGAGCGGGGAATAATATCACTGTGCCACATGAGCTCGCACGAGGGGGCCGTGTCATACGAGATGCAGGTGGGCGGCAGGGCCCTGTACACCAAGTTCCTGGACTGGGGGCTGGCCGCCGGAGTCGACGGCATAGTGGTGGGGGCCACCTTCCCGCACATAATATCGGCGTGCCGGCGGGAGGCCGGCGGCTCCGTTGATATAGTCTCGCCGGGGGTCGGGGCGCAGGGGGGCAGCGCCCGGGAGGCGTTCGAGCGTGGCTCCGACTACGTCATAGTGGGGAGGAGCCTCCTGGAGTCGGACGACCCGGCCCGGACGGCCAGGTCACTGCTTCCTTGACTCCAGAAAGCGGCGGGCGCAGCCCAGCACCCTTCGGGCGTTCCTGAAGGTGACCTGCCCGATAGACTGCTCGTAGTTGCACCACTTGTAGTCCTGATGTTCCTCGGAGAGGCGGACGCGGTCGGTGTCGGTGGACGCCAGGAAGAAGACCACCTGCTTGACGCGGTTCTTGCCGGCGAACCTGTAGGTGTACCTTATGCGCCGCCGGAACCCCTCCACAAAGTCCGCGTCGGTTATGCCGGTCTCCTCGTACAGCTCCCGGATGGCCGCCTGGATCTCCGTCTCGCCGGGCTCCAGATGGCCCTTGACAAAGTCCCAGTGGCCGGAGGGGTAGTGCAGCAGCAGGAACATGTTCCCGGCCCCGGTCTTCCGGTAGAGCACCACTCCCGCTGACGATTCCACGGGGTCTGGTGCCCCCGGCCATGTTAATTTGTTGACATGCCGAGCCGCCCCGGCCTACCTTCCCATGCGCCGCCTACGTCTCTGGTAGATGCGTACGGCCCGGAGGAGGTCTATCTTGCGGAACTCCGGCCACATTATATCCATGAAGACCAGCTCGCTGTATGCGCTCTGCCACAGCAGAAAGCCGCTGAGCCTCTTCTCGCCGGAGGTCCGCAGCACCATGTCCGGGGACGGCTGCGGAAGGTACGAGGTGTACAGGCTCTCCTCGATGTGTGCGGCCGTTATGCCGTCCACGTCCAGCCCGCCGTCGCGGATGCGGGAGCCGATCTTCTTGACCGCGTCGACCAGCTCGTTCTGGCCCCCGTACGCCATGGCCACGTTCAGGTAGCGGCGGTCATACTCCGAGGTGGCCTCGTCCAGCTTGGATATTATATCCTGGATGGGCCCGGGGAGCAGCTCGGTGCGGCCGATGGCGCGCACCCTCATGCGGTTGCGGTGTATCCGGGGGTCGTCGTACAGCTTGCGGAGGCGTGCCTCTATAAGCTCGTACAGGTATTCCAACTCTGCATCGTTCCGGGCCAGGTTCTCGGCGGACAGCACGTACAGCGTTATGATGCGTATGCCCAACTCCTCGCACCAGTCCAGCAGGTTCTCGACGGCGTCGGCCCCCCGGAAGTGTCCCGCCCTCTCGGCCATTATCTGTCTCTTGGCCCACCGCCGGTTTCCGTCCAGTATCACTGCTATGTGGCCGGGTATGTCGCCGTGCCGCGTCTCGCGCTCTAGGCGCCGCGCGTATATGTTGTACAGTCCAGAGTACCGCAGTAGTGCGTCGCGAGCGCGGCCCATTGCAGGCGCTGGCTCCGGGTTATATTTAGTCCCCGTGGGAGGCCCTGTCCCGCCTGCTCCTCCAGAAGAGGACACCGGCGGCCACCAGGGTGGCGGCCAGGCCGCCCAGCAGGGGTATTATGAGCGAGAAGGAGCTCTCGTCATGCAGCACTATGTTTGTGAACTGGTATACGGTGGGGTACAGCGAGCCCAATACCACCAGCCGCAGTATGTCGCCGGTGTGGACTCGGGTCCTGCCTACGAGGCTGGCCAGCGGCGTGCCTGCCAGGACGGCCCCCATCCCCACCCAAAGTATGGGCAGGGCGCCTGCCACGAACTGGCCCAGTACCGTCTTGTCGGTTATGGCCACCGCAATGTCCATCCCAAAGACGGCGGGATCCAGCGACGTCAGGCCGGCGGGAACCGACGAGAGCATCAGCACGGCGCCGCCCAGCAGCATGAAGAGCCGGATGAAGCCCGACGGAGTGGGGCGGGTCCAGCCGGAGAGGACCTTGTCCACGTCGAACGCCCGTACCAGCAGGGCGCCACCAAAGACGCTGACCAGCACGGCGAATATCTCGGCGGTATACCCAAAGACGCTGCCTATCCCGCCTACCAGAAGCAGCACTCCGGGCAGCCCCAGAAAGAACTTTGAGTATTTCGGGTCGTAGGCTATCATCTTGAGGTACCTGCCCAGGACAGCGTACGAGTATTCCACGGTGCGGCTGGTCTTCATGACCACCCTCTTTACGGAGACGATGGGCACCACACCCTGTATGACCGGTATGACAGACTCGTCGTCCTCACCGTCGGAGACTATGACGGCCCCGGTGGCCGGGAACCTCTCCAAGGCGAGGCGTATCTCGCCGGCTATCTTCTCGTCGGCGTGCATTCCCCGATCCGCCGAGCCGGCCACCGTGATCACCTCGGCGGTATACCCCTTACTTATGATGTCCTCGTAGGTCTTTACCGCGGCGAATATGGAGTTGGAGTCGGCATCCTCGGGGTCCTCCAGCGCCAACCGCTGCGCCGCCTCTATACAGGCGTCCCGTCCAAAGGCAGGGGTGGCTATGTTGGCCTTGTCGCCCACGTCGTTGTCTCGGTCCACGCATATGACCAAGAGCTTCTGGTCGGCCTTCTGCGTCTGGGGATACTTGGAGGTCTGCTCCAACTCGTATGATAGCGGGTGTGCGCTGTTAAAGTTTGTGGATCTCGCCTTCCGCAACGCATTTGAGTACCCACTGCGCCCTGCGGCGCTATGTACGACCGCCGCCTGACGATGCTGGGCTTGGCACTGCTGGGGGTCACGCTCCTGCTGTACTATATGGAGGATGGGGACGGCTTCCGCTACTCGTACGTCACGGGGGTGGCCATGCTGGCGGTCTTTTTGGTGTCGTTTGTGCGGTTCAACGTGAAACATCTGGGATCCGGCAAGAAATAATAGCCGTAAGACGTTACCATACCTTGCGTGAAGTACATCTTTGTCACCGGGGGAGTGATGTCGGGCTTGGGCAAGGGCGTGGTGGCCTCCTCGACGGCCAAGCTCCTCCAGCTGGCCGGGCTGGATGTCTCCTGTATCAAGATAGATCCCTACCTGAACTACGACGCCGGGACCATGAATCCGGTGGCCCACGGCGAGGTCTTTGTCACCGAGGACGGCGGGGAGTGCGACATGGACATGGGAAACTACGAGCGGTTCCTGAACCGCAACATGCCCAAGAGCCACAACATTACGACGGCGCAGGTCTTCTCGTCGGTCATAGAGGCAGAGCGGGACGGCAGGTACCTGGGGGCCTGCGTCCAGATAATACCGCACGTGACCGATGAGATAAAGCGCCGCATAGCGGCCATAGGGGAGGAAGAGTCGCTGGACGTGCTGGTGGTGGAGTGCGGCGGGACGGTGGGCGACATCGAGTCGCTGCCGTTTCTGGAGGCGCTCCGGCAGATGGGCGTGGCCGGCCCGCCGGAGGACAGGGCGCTCTTCGTGCACGTCACGCTGGCGCCGTCGCTGGAGGTGGTGGGCGAGCAGAAGACCAAGCCCACGCAGCACAGCGTGCAGGAGCTGCGCCGCATAGGGATACAGCCAGACTACCTGGCGGTGAGGTGCACCACGCCGCTCTTGGACAAGACCCGGGAGAAGCTGGCCATGTTCACGGGCGTGCGGGCCGGCGACGTGCTCTCGTGCCACGATGCGGAGTCCATATTCGAGGTGCCCCGAATGCTGTACAAGCAGGGAATAATGGACTCGATGTTCCGCAAGTTTGGGATGGTGGGCTTGGTGGACTCCTCGGAGAGGTGGGACGCCTGGAACGATATGGTGAGGCCGTTCGCGGCGCAGCACCCCCGCAAGACCCGCATAGCCATGGTGGGCAAGTACGTGGCCCTGACGGACAGCTACGTCAGCGTCAACCACGCGCTGCGGCACGCGGCCGCCGACCTGGGGGTGTCCATATCCATAGATTTGGTGGACTCAGAGACGGTCGGCGAGGACCCCGACATGTCCGGGTACGACGGCATACTGGTGCCGGGGGGGTTCGGCACCCGGGGGGCAGAGGGCATAGTGCGCGTGGCCGAGGCGGCCCGGGAACGCGACGTGCCATATCTGGGAATATGCTTCGGGTTCCAGCTGGCCGCCGTGGCGTTCGCCCGGGGGGTACTGGGCATGCCCGACGCGGACACCGCCGAGATATCGCCGGACTCGGCGCACCAGGTGGTGCACCTGCTGCCGGATCAGGACGACCACGCCACCGGGGGATCCCTCCGGCTGGGGGCCCACGACATTGCGGTGCGGCCGGGCACGATGGCCGGCCGGCTGTACGGGGGAACGGTGAGCCGGCGGCACCGTCACCGATATGAGATAAACCGCTCCATGATACCGGAGCTGGAGTCGGGGGGGCTGGTGTTCTCGGCGGACAGCGACGGGGGACGGCGCATGGAGATACTGGAGGTGCCGCGGTGCCGGTTCTACATGGGCGTGCAGTTCCACCCCGAGTTCAGCAGCCGGCCCGGCTTTCCGGAGGCCTCGTACAGGGCCTTTGTGGGGGCGGCTGCCGGCGCCACTTGATATTGCGCCTGCCGACATGACGCCTTGGTGCGGTCGGATCTATGACAGCAGCGCGTCCGCTTCGCGGAGTGTGGATGCGGCCGCACGGAAGAGCTTGGCGGATTCGGGCTTGTATTCCTCTATGAAGTCTGCCGTCTCCTCGCACTCTCTTGCGGTCTCGGCAAGTCCCATGGCATATATGCAGAGCAGTATCGAATAAACTATGCTGTCGCCTACCGAACGACGCAGGGCGGAGAATGCCT
>JAEFDA010000034.1 GCA_016126025.1 Nitrososphaerota archaeon
TATAGATCTCTTTCGGTCCGGCCACATGGTTAAGGGCTGAAACTACCCCCACGATTCGGAATATGAGCGACCAGATTTTTGTCGGCAGGGCCGATTCGAAATACAAGTGGACGACAAATATGGTAGCGCATGCCGGGTTGTGGCACCATGACATATGTAACGGAAGCCGCGTGTCCCCGTCCAAATTTTTCAAGACCCGCCAGGCGCACCATATTTAGGTGGCTTGGGGAAGGTCCGTCCCGTGTACGAGCAGACCGCCTGGAATCTAGGGGACATACTGGACGGGGAAGACGCGGAGGGTCTCTCCAAGAACCTGCGCCGGAGGGCCGCCGAGTTTGCCGGCATCAGGGACACGCTGGATGGTGACACCACCGCCGAGCGGTTCGCCGATTGCATATCAAGGCTGGAGGAGATAACCAAGGAGGTGTCCCGCATAGGGGGGCACGCATCCCTCTCGTACGCCGAGGACACCCAGTCCGAGACGGCCGCCGCCACCGTGGCCCTCACCAGCCAGCTGGAGTCGGAGGTGGCCAACCACACGGTCTTCTTCGATTTGTGGTGGAAGCGCGGCATAGGTGACGCCGATGCAGAACGCCTGGCCGGCTCCTCCGGCGACCTGAAGGACCGCCTGATGCACAAGAGGAGGCTGGCCCGCCACTCCCTCAGCGAGGCCGAGGAGAAGGTCATAAACCTGCTGGATGTAACCGGGGCCTCCGCTCTGGTCAAGATATACGACACCATCACCAACGCGTACACGTACACCATAACGGTGGACGGCGCCGAAAAGACCATGGGTCGTGAGGAGATCACCACATACGTGAGGAGCCCCGTATCGCAGTACCGGGAAGACGCGTACAAGGCCATCCTGGACAGGTACGCCGCCGGCCGGAACGTTCTGGGCGAGATATACCGTAATGTGGTGATGAGCGGGCGCAACGAGTACATCACGATGCGAAAGTATGCGGCCCCCATATCCGTCATGAACACGGGCAGCAACATAGACGACTCCACCGTTGAATCGCTGCTGGACGTCTGCAGGGAGAGGGTCGGGGTGTTCCGGGAGCACTTTGCGCAAAAGGCGTCGGCGCTGGGGATGGGGCGCCTCAGGAGGTACGATCTGTATGCCCCACTGCACGGGGCCGACAGAAAGTACGGGTATGGCGAGGCCGCCAAGATGGTGCTGGACACCATAACCGCGTTCAGCGGGACGCTGGGGGAGTACGCCAGAAGGGTGTTCGAGGAGAACCACATCCACTCCACCATACAAAAGGGCAAGATCAGCGGGGCGTTCTGCAGCACCATATCGCCGGACATCACGCCCTACGTGCTCCTCAACTACACCGGCGAGACCAGGGACGTCTTTACGATGGCGCACGAGCTGGGCCACGCCGTGCACAGCATGGCGGCCGACTCCAAGTCCATACTTGTCCAGCACGCCCCCCTGCCGCTGGCCGAGACGGCCTCGACATTCTCGGAGATGCTGCTCTTTGATGCCATGTCAGGCAGGATGGACCCCTCCGAGGAGTCCAAGGTGCTGGCCGGCAAGCTGGACGACCTGTACGCCACGATACCCCGGCAGGCGTTCTTTACCATGTTCGAGACCCGGGCCCACGGTATGCTGGCCGACGGGGCCACCCCCAGCGAGGTGTCCGGAGTATACGCCGAGACCCTATCAGAGCAGTTCGCAGACTCGGTAGACGTCTCTGACGACTTTGCGTCCGAGTGGCTGGCCATCCCCCACTTTTACCACTCCCCCTTCTACTGCTACTCGTACTCGTTCGGCAACCTGCTGGCCGCAGCGCTCTTCCAGCGCCACAAGAGGGAGGGGAGCGGCTTTGCCGCGGTATACGAGGGGATACTGGCCGCCGGAGGATCCCGGAAGCCCGAGGAGCTGCTGGCCGAGTACGGATTTGACATAGGGTCGGCCAACTTTTGGCGGGAGGGCTTTGACTACGTCCGCTCGCTGAACTCCAGACTGGCGGCGCTGGCATAGGCGCCCCGTATGGCACCCATACCATGAAATGGTGCGCAGCCACCCCGCTCAGGCTCATAATAATGGGGCTGGCAGCCTAACGCACTGGCTGCCAGCTTGTTCCCCGATCGGTTTGAATCGATGTCGGTATGATGGCAGACTGACCACTATTTATACTAGAGGCTATGTATAATCACCCACACACAGCTTGGCAGCATCAGGCGGCCCCGGCCCGTTCCGACCAAAGCCGCCCACCCCGGGTCCGCCCACCGGTTCCCCACCGGCGGGACTCTGGCGTCCAAGTTTGTGCGCCCCCGGCAGGCGCCATTCGGCGCCTGCGCTGCGGCCCTCTAATAGCCGCAAGACGTTCGATAATGTTGATCTCTGGCGTGCATTCATGTGCGGGTCGGCGAGCGCTCCGCGCAGCATCAATATGACTCCCGGCAGCATGATTCCCCGCGCCGGCCCTACACTACCCGTACATTCCATGACAAGCGCCATGATTGTACGAAAGAGTATGTTGGCGCCCGCGTTGCCGTCTCGCTCCCGTATGGCATGGCTGGCACCACATGTTGCGCGCGTTTCTCCGCTGCACCGCGGAACGCCTCAGTTTCTTGCCGCACGTCAGGCACTTTGCGGACGTGCCGGCAGGGTTTATGCCCATGTGCGGCAGCCCCGCCGCCTCCTGCGCATTAGATATGGCGCGCCGCCTCCTGCCCACGTTCAATGTGGTCTTCAGCCTGCCGCGCACGTACGGCGCCGTATGGCCGTCCTTGGTGTATAGCCTGTGTATGTTGAGATCCTCATACCCCACGCCGCACCCTGCCGAGGCGCACGCCTTGGCTTCCTTGCCCATATGGTCGCCGACGCGGTTGTTATACGTATACCACGCCTTCTTCGTATATTTTGCTATGATCCGGGCATCCCCGCGCCGCTTCACCCTCAATATCTTACTCTGCGCCTTATTGTATTCGCTGCCGTATTTGTTCCAGACTATGCCGACCATGCCATTAGGGTACGCATATGTGTTGTTGCCTGCATTCATGTCTATTCCGACCCAGGATGCGGGCTCGCGGTCGGGCACGTACCGCTCGTATGTTATGTATATCTCGTCACGGTCCAGCCGCACCGTCTTGGGCACGACTCCCGGTTCGGCGAGCCGCTTCACGACATATGGCGGCACATGGAATACCAACCACGAACGGCCCGGCCTGCCCCGGCCATATATGGCGACATGCATGGCCGGCGAGCCGTCCCACAATTCAGACGTCTCGTCGAATGATATCTTGAAGTAATCGGTCTGAGCCACTCCGTTGTGGTAGCGCGGGGCGCGTGCGTGCGGATCGAACAGTTTGTTGGTGCGCCACGCCCTGTGGCTCCCGCATATCTCCCGTATGATATAGTCGGCGAAGCGCGACTGGTACACACCAGTATGGTGCACAGTCATACGATACAGCTCCTTGCCGCGTACCCCCTTGCGATACCCTCTAGATGCGTGGTTGGATGCGGCCGATATGTAGTGGAGAAGGCCGCCCAGCAGGTGGCCGTTGTCGTGCTTTACGTGGACTGTGCGCCTGATCATTCCCATGGAATGTAGTATGAATCAGTAATATATAAACTAAATTTGTATGATACTAGATAAAATTCATATAGTATGGTATTTGGATTACGCATAGGGCCTACTGTAGGAGCCTCGATCGCCCGCGGACCGTCCCGATGAATATGCCCGCCGCGATCGCCAGCTGGTACGCAAAGTACAGCAGCACCTCCAAGCCGCTGGGGGAGAGGTACGTAAACCTGGAGGCGGCCGTCAGCACCATGGCCAAGGCGCTCACTATAATGACGAACGCCTTGGCGGCCCCCCGTATGGGAGCCATCCGGAGCAGCACCAGGCTGATGACGGTCACCGATATGGCGAATATGGCCAGAAACCCGGTCCCCACGCCCAGCAGCGTAAAGAACGCGTCGGCCAAGGCCCCGGGCTCGGCGGACTCCAGCAGCGTGGAGATCCGGATCTTGTCCGGCGACGAGAAGCGGGGAAGGCTGATCATGGCGTTGGCCAGGAAGAGCACCAGCAGCCCGACCGAGAACGGGACGGCGTGCCGGCGCACCACCCCAAACCGGGCCGAGACGGCCTTGCCCAGTATCCATCCCTGGAGGAGTCCGGCGAAGGAGGAACCGCCCAGCGCTATTATGGCGAAGATTGGATACGTCAGGGGCTCATCCAGAAATGGTACCAGTGCCAACCATGGCTATATGCCTCCTCTGATATATTCGGATTGTGAGGAGTCGGGCGCTCCTGGCGGCCGGTACGCCCCCAAGCCTGCCCCCCAAGCGTGCCGGCGCCCTCCGCATCCCGGACATGCCAAATGGGCAGGGACAGGAGCGTACGGAGGCCGCATTCGCACGACTTAATAGCTCTGGCCGCCCCGCCACCTCCGTGTCTGGGGTCTGGATGCTGGTCGTGCTGGCGGCAGCGGCAGCAGCCTCGAGTGCCGCATACGCACAAGAGATAGACTATGCCCACTATATGGAGAGCGTTCAGATAGTGGTGGACGCGGATGCTGGAGAGGCCTCCGCGTCGGTTGTGCTGCAGAGCACCAATACAGATGACATAAGCCTTCCCGGATCCTTGGAGCGGGACCTGTATGAGAACGGGCGCATCATAGCGGTCATATTCACCGATGCGGAGTCCTGCATACTGGGCGTCAGCGAGGGGGCCTGCGTCATAGTGAACATGGCCCGGATACCCGAGGAGACCAACATATTCATGGTGCAGGACGGTGCGAGAGTGGTGGGGGACAGGTTCATCTCCACGCTCAACGCAGCGTTCGGGGTCGAGGCCGAGTACCATTCGGTATTCGTGCACCACAGCGACGAGCAGAACAGGGCTCTGGGGGTACCGGGGATAGTGGCCGGATACAACACCGTCTCGGTGACGTATACGACCCCCCAGCAGGGCACGGTACAGTTCTTTGACATGCTGGTATCCCGCCTGCTGGCTCCCCGGATAGCCGACGGTGGGGGGTTCGTGGACGCGGGCCGCTCCCTGGCCGAGCACCAAAACTCCACCGTCACGTTCGTGGCCGTGCCGGGCACCACAGACACCCTCATGATGCTGAAGGTCACACGGGACGGCGACTACGCCCCCGACGGGGCGGTGGACCCGCTGGACATACTGGGGATCGATGCCGTGGAGCCGTCGGACTACTTTGGGGACGGGTTCTACCCCCTCAACTCCCTTGTCCGGATGGCCGTGGTCTCGCAGGAGGGCCTGGCCGTGTCCGGGGCAGAGGCCGACATTATACCGGTGTCCGACGGCAAGCCCGAGGATGTCACTGGGACCGGGTGGTTCTTCGACCCGCCGGAGGGAACGCTGATCCGGGGAACGTACCTGATGGGCCAGGAGGGCGTGGCGCGGGTCGGCGAGGCGGCCATAACCCTGGGCCCGTGGGACGGCCCCCCGAGCAGCGGCGAAGAACCATCAGAGGACATGGCCTCCGGCGAGTCGGACGGTGGAGCCGGCAGTACCCCATCAGAGGATGGGACCGCGGATGGTGGAGAGTCCCCAGAGATGTCCATCGAGAGCCCGATCATAGTCGCGATAATAGTGGCGGCGGGAGCCGGGGCGGCCGCATTCTACCTGAAGGGATACCGGGGCAGGCCCGCGCGCTAAAGCAACAGAACGGCTGCCGCAAAGACGGTTGTCCACCTACCGTCCTTGTCCCCGGTGGCCGTCTGTGTTATGTTAGACGACTTGTATATCTGGCCGGATATGTTCCACTGCTGCCTCTTCTCGTCCCAGCTCTTGTCTATGTCGAAGGGTATTCCCAGCGAGGAGGCCAGCATCTGCGCCGCTATGTCCTCTGCATAGTCGCCTGCCTGCCTCTCGTTCTGCCCGAACGAGACGTGCTCTGAGAGGTACCCGTACCTGGACGGGTCCGCGGGCCGGGCCAGTCCCACCGAGGCGGCGCAGAGCCGATGGGGCTCCTGCGTCTGGTTCTTGGAGTATATGGTGAAGAGGATCTGCCCGGGCTGTATAAGCTTCAGTCCCTCCTTGCGCGTCACCAGGCGGGCGCCGGGGGGGAATATGCTGGATATCAGCACCAGGTTGGTTCCCGCTATCCCCGCGTTCCGCAGGGCGTATTCGAAGCTGGTCAGCCGGTCCTCATGAATGCCCTTGCCCTTGGTCAGGAACAGTTTCTTGGCAACCAGGTCCAGCATGGTATCAGGCCGCCAACCATTCCATTTATTCTAAACTCCGGACACACGCCAAGACCTCGGCGCCGTGCCGCTCGGTGTCAAACCCCCGGAAAATCCGGCGCACCACACTCTGGGAGTCTATCACGAACGTGGAGCGCCGGGCCAGCCGGGCCATGTTCAGGCCCGCATACGTGCGGCAGACACCCTTGGACTCGTCGCTGAGGTGCGCATACGGTATGTTCCACTCCCGGACGAACCGGGCCTGGTTCTGCACCGTGTCCACCGACACGGCAAATACCTCTCCGCCGGCCGCCGATATCTCCGGATACGCCGCTATCATGCTCTTGGCCATCTGATGTACCTTTCTGGAGGGGCACCCGAAGAGCCGGTTCTTGGGGTAAAAGCAGAGCACCACCGCCCTGCCGCGGAGCGACGACAGGGATACCACGCTCCCGTCGTGGGCGGGCAGCTCAAAGTCCGGCGCCGCCTCTCCCTCCTCTACCATGCGGCCGATGAGGTCCGGCCTTTATTTAACGGCTCTTTCTGTGGCGGCGCCGCTTGCTTCCAATGTTCTCCGGCTCCCGGGTCAGGTACATCCACCCGAACACACCGCCCAGCCCCAGCTGCACCACACCCAGCAGGGTCAGGTAGAAGGGCACCTGAGATGGCTGGGGCATCATGGATGGCAGTATGAACCCCAGCACGAGCCCCCACGCTCCCGTCCCAAAGAACATGAACATGATATTACGCAGCTTGTGCCGCGGGAGGCGTCGCATGGCACTGCTCCGGAGGACGCCATATTAAATACTCGCCCTGCCGCCAAATCCTCGCTCGATACGGTTTAAATCATGAACTCCACGTATACCGACCGTGCCAATGTAGCTCAGCCCGGTTAGAGCATTCGCCTTGTAAGCGAAAGGTCGCGGGTTCAGATCCCGTCATTGGCTTTACCTTAATAATATGCATCGCCTACCACTATTCGGTGAGCGACAAGCCCAACAATCCCGAGAACGACAAGGAACAGGAGGACTCCACAGAACAGGACTCCACAGAACAGGAAACGAGCGCGTCCGGAGAGCAGGCCGAGACATCCGGTGACGCGGCTCCGGCAGAGGACGAATCCGACGGCAAGACCGAGGCGGAGTCCCCCGACGCCGCCGTGCCAGCGCCTGACCGGGGCGGGGAACGATTCCCGGATCTGGAGAGGGCCCCGACCAAGTCCACAGGCAGGGGCATGTACGCGGCCTTGGTGGCGACGGTGGGCGTGGCGGCCTTCTTTGCGGGTCTCTCGGTTCCCGTGCTCAACCAGGATCCCGTAACCATGTCAGATTTGGACCAGGCCCTGCTCTTCCTAGAGGACAAGATAGACCAGCTCTCCGGCGACCTGCAAAAGCTCGAGGACACCATGCTGACGGACCCCAACGCTCCCGCGCCCCAGTCACAGCCGGTCATAACCGCAGACGACGATCCCGTACTGGGCAGCGTTGATGCGCCCGTCACCATGATCGAGTTCTCGGACTTCCAGTGCCCGTTCTGCGCCCGGTTCTACAGCGAGACGCTGCCGCTCATCAAGGCCAACTTTATCGACACCGGCTTGGTCAAGATGGTCTACCGGGACTTTCCGCTCCAGAGCATACATCCCAACGCCATCCCCGCCGCCGTCGCCTCGGAGTGCGCCGACGAGCAGGGGACCTACTGGGAGTACCACGACATACTTTTTGAGAATGTCTCGGTCTGGGGGCCCATGGATATACCCGGCGCCGTGGAGCAGTTCAAGGCTTATGCGGCGGATCTGGGACTGGACACCGAAACGTTCTCCGAGTGCGTGGACACTGGCAAGTACGTGGCCGAGGTAACCGACGACTACGCCGACGGCGTGGCGTACGGCGTCACCGGGACGCCAGCCTTCTTTCTGGGCAGCGAGCAGACCGGATACTTCCCGATATCGGGTGCCCGGCCATACCCCGAGTTTCAGTTCGCCATAGAGCAGATACTGGGGGCCATCTCTCAATAAAAAACAACATTCGTTTATATTACCGGCGCCGTTCTCTGCATTTGGAAATGACGGCTGAGCGTGCAATGGCATTTGGTCGTCGCACGAGTAGAGCAATATGACAAAGTTTGAGGAACTGGGCGTAAGCCAAGATATACTGAAGGCAATAGAGGAGATGGGCTTTGAGGATCCCTTCCCCATACAGGAAGCGGCCATACCCGTGTTGCTCACGGGCAGGGACGTGGTGGGCCAGGCGCACACCGGATCCGGCAAGACCGCCGCGTACGCGGTCTCCATGCTCCAAGACATAAAGCCGGACCGCACCATACAGGGTTTGGTGCTGGCCCCCACCAGAGAGCTGGCCATGCAGATCACCGACGCCATACGCGAGTTCGGCAGGTACACCGACATCCGGGTGGCCACCATATACGGCGGCCAGGGCATGAACGTGCAGACCGACGCGTTGGAGAGGGGCGTGGAGATACTGGTGGCCACGCCCGGCCGGCTCATAGACCACCTCAAGCGCGGGACCATAGAGATGAACGACGTACGACACGTCGTGCTAGACGAGGCCGACACCATGTTGGACATGGGATTCATTGACGACATCCAGTTCATACTGGACCTGACCCCCGAAGAGAAGGTCATGTCGCTCTTCTCGGCCACCATGCCCGTGGAGATACTGCGGCTCTCCGAGGACTACCTGAAAAACCCTAAGCACTTCCTGCTGGACGCCGACGACCTGAGCGGCGAGGGGATAGACCAGTCGTTCCTGATACTGCGGGACCGCGAGAAGGAGAAGCACCTGCTGGACTTTATCAACAAGACTCAGGGCCAGAAGATAGTCTTCTGCTCCACCAAGTACCGCACCCGGGACGTGGTCCGGATGCTCCACCGGGCCAAGATGGACGCGGTAGCCATAGAGGGCGACATGTCCCAGCACCGCCGGGAGCTCTCGATGGGCAAATTCCGCAGCGGCACTGCCGAGATACTGGTGGCCACCGACGTAGCCTCCCGGGGCATAGACGTGCCCCAGGTACAGCTGGTGATAAACTACGACGTCCCCAATCAGGATCTGGTCTACTTCCACCGCATCGGCAGGACCGCCCGGGCTGGGGCCAAGGGCAAAGCCATCACCTTCGTCTCATACTCGTCGGTCTCCGACTGGAACATGATAAAGCGGCAGATCAAGGTGGAGCTCACCGACCTGAACAAGGAGATGGGCATAGAGGTCAACATACCCGACCCCCTGAAGCGGCAGGTGGTCCCCCGGCGGCACGGACAGTCGCATCGAAGTGGCTCGGGCGGAGGCCGTGGCGGCTTTGGGCGCGGCCGTGGCGGGCCGCGTGGCGGCTTTGGGCGCGGGCGCGGTGACGGCGGAGGCCGTGGCGGCTTTGGGCGCGGCCGAGACTAGGCTATCCCAGGGGGCACCGATGACCGAGGCGAAGATACAGTACGAGGGCACGGTCTGGGCCATCGACCACAAGTACCCCCAGCCGCTGGTGGACCACGCCCTACACAAGCTGGAGCAGCACGGAATAGACCGCGGCGACATAACCATCACCGACTCGCCCTCCGACGTCAAGGTGGGGGCCATAGTGGTGGAGATATGGCCCTACCACCTAGACGTGGCCCGGGTCAGAACTGTCCGCAACGAGTCGTTCATCAGTGGTACCATCCTGACGATAGAGCTAAAATTGGACGACGACGGCAACTACACGGATTGAGAGCGGGCATACTGATTCTGGCCGGTGCGGTGGCCATCGCCGCCGCCATAGGTTGGTACCAGTACGAGGCAGAGCAGACCCGCCAGCACGGGTTCGCGTTCGGAAACGATCTCCAACAGATACAGGACGACGTAAAGTCACTCCAGAACGGCTTTTACGCCTCCATAGAAGCCTGGGAGGAAGGCTCCATCGACAAGGAGGTACTCCTGAATGAGCTGGGCGGGCACGTGGCCGAGTTCGAGGACATACTGGCCAGGTACGACTCCCTGGAGCCGCCGGAGGGCTTTGCGGGGGCGGTGAACCTCTTCCGGCTCTCCTCGCAGTCCCAGATGGAGAGCGACCACAACTACATAGAGTGGCTGGCCTCCGGGGACCAGGCCGCCAAGACCCGCTCGGACCTCCAGCTGGAGGAGTCATTCGACTTGGAGATGGCGGCGCTGGCCGAGTTCAACCTGGCCAGGGACGGGCCCGCTCCCTGACACCGGGCGGGGTGGCCCGCGCGGCGTATGCAGTCCAATCCCACCCTGCATCAGGCATAGGAGACTGCCGCGCGGCGCTGATCCCTGTCCGTTGGGTCCGTGGCCCGGACGCGTGCCGCCGGCTTCATGGAATGGTATAATAGTAATCCGCCGCCGTCGCCGAACAATGAATACCGTAAGGATTCCCAAGATAATCAACTTCGGCGAGGACTCGCTGGGCAGCACCGAATACCCCAACAACGCCCTGATAGTGACCACCGCCCCCCCGTCCCTCTCGGACAAGTGGATATCCAAGATGGGCATCAAAGACTACATGCTGTACGACAAGGTGACTCCCGAACCGTCCATAGGAGACGTCGAGGGAGTCATATCAGAGTACAAGGACAAGGACCCCTCTGCCCTGATAGGGTTGGGCGGTGGAAGCTCCATGGATGTGGTAAAGTATGCCGCGCCCATGCTGAACAAGCCCAAGATCCTGATACCCACCACCTTCGGAACCGGGGCGGAGATGACCACCTACTGCGTACTCAAGTTTGACGGCAAGAAGAAGCTGCTCCGCGAGGACAAGTTCCTCGCAGACATGGCCGTGGTGGACTCGTACTTTATGGACGGAACACCCCAGCAGATCGTAAACAACTCGGTATGCGACGCACTGGCGCAGGCCTCCGAGGGGCACGACAGCAAGCTGGGAAACGACTTGACCCGGATGTTCTGCAAGAAGGCCTTCGACAAGCTGTACGACGCCATCATGAACGACCGGCCGCAGGACTACCCGTACGGCTCCATGCTCTCGGGCATAGGCTTCGGCAACTGTTCCACCACCCTAGGCCACGCGCTCTCCTACGTCTTCTCCAACGAGGGCGTTCCCCACGGATACTCGCTGTCCTCGTGCACAACCATAGCACACAAGTTCAACGGATCCCAATTCTACACAAGGTTCAAGGAGTGCATGGAAAAGCTTGGCTTTGAGCGGATGGATCTGAAGGCCAACGTCTCCGAGGCCGCCGACGTCGTAATGACCGACCGCGGGCACTTGGATCCCAACCCAATACCTGTATCCAAGGAAGATATCATGCAGTGCCTCAACGACATAAAGGCAGGAAACCTCTAGACATTTTTTGCCATTATAGTGGGCGTAAAGCCTACTCTCCCCAATCCTCGCCCACCGTTTCGGCGGCCTGAAGTGTGAAGGCTCCATCCGATTCGAGCAGCTCGTAGCTCTGTCCGCAGTCGGCGCACGCCACGATCTCTCCCTGCACCGAGTCAGAGGGAAGCGCGATGCTCGCGTCGCACTCGGGGCAGCTCAATGATGTCATGGGCGTCCCTCTCCACAGTATCTTTATAATTGTTATTTCGGGCTAGGTCGTGATTCAGACCCGCCCAGTTGGGCAGGATCCCAGCCGGGTTTTGACGTCCAGAAATGGTCAACGGCCCTGGTTGGCGCTGTCTGGAGACGCATGTCAACACATGGCATTGACGTGTGGCGCGCGCCCAAAATTAGCAAGCGGGACTTGGTATGACGCGAGACCCGAGTACTCAGGTGTGATCTCTGGTATGTATGGTCAAAAATTACCAGTGTTTAACCATCATTGTCTACAGATGACAGTATACTCTATAGTGGTCAACCTAGACGGTGTGACAAGCGTAATCCACCCTTGGGGACCTGAGTCCTCGGGTCAACGCGTGCCCATACCCAAGCTTTTTAAACGAACCATCCAAAGCCCCTCCCATGGCGGGGCGGGATCTAAAATTCGGCATACAGAACGGCCTCAATGTAGCCCGGGCCGGCTACACCGAAGAACGCATACTTACCGCCTGTATGCTGGCCGACAAGACGGGCTACGACTCTATATTCTATATGGATCATACCAACGTTCCCCAATGGAGGAAGGCCATCGTGCTGGACCCCTGGGTGATGCTCTCGGCGATAGCCGCCGTGACCAAGAACGCGGAGCTGGGGACCTGCGTGACCGACGCCATCCGGCGGCACCCGTCCAACATAGCACTGGCGGCCATCACGCTGGACAGAGTCTCCGGCGGCAGGGCCATTCTTGGTATAGGGGCCGGCGAGGCCCAGAACCTCAAGGAGTTCTGCATACCATTCGTAAAACCGGTCAGCAAGTGGGAGGAGCAGATAGAAGTGATACACACCCTGTACGAGTCGGACCCCGACAATCTAGTCGACTACAAAGGTAAATTCTATGAGCTGCAGTCCGCGTGCCTCCAAGCGCCATCCGTCCGTAAGCCCCGCATACCCACCTATATGGCCGCCGGCGGCAAGCGTACGCTGGCTTTGACCGGCAAGCTGGGCGACGGCTGGCTGCCCATCGGGTACACGCCCGAGCTCTTCGAGGACCACCGCGCCCAGATCGAGGCATCTATGGACAAGACCGACCGCCCCGACGAGGAGAGGGAGCGGTTCCAGTGGGCGCTGGACATAGATGTCTACTTCTCCGAGGATGCCGAGATGTCGTGGGCCAAGATGAAGGAGGCCGTAAAGGTCAGCCTCTTCAAGCCCGAGATACTCAGGGTGCACAACCTGAAGGAGATAGAAGGATTCGACTTCAGGAAATACTTTACTGAATACTCAATGTCTGACTCGGACTGGATAGTCCGTATGCGCGAGGCAGCCACCAAACTCCCCGACTCGGTGGCTCGATCCTCCACGGCCATAGGCACGCCAGACGATATCATACCCACCTTTGAGCGGTTCATGAAGGCGGGTGTCAACCACTTTGTGATACGCTTCTGGGGAAAGGAGTATCTAGGATCCATAGACAAGTTCGCCAACCACGTCATGCCATACCTGAGGGAACAGGCGGCAAAATAGATGGAAAATGACTGGATCGACATACTGGCCGAGTGCCGCCGCGCCATAGACGAGAGCCTAGAGGAGCTTGTGCGCATAGAGGAGAGATTTTCTGGCGAGGATGCCGTGAAGCCTGTCGGACTTCAGCAGCTACATGACATGGCCGAGGATGCCGCCGAAGCCGGCCGCATACGGCGCGCAGAGACAAGTCTAGCGTGGCGGTACGCCGGATAGTTCCAAAAAACGCCGACATTGTCATGCCCAAAAAATGCCGGGAATTTTCTTGGCAGCCGCCCGGAGCGTACGCGCCAAATACTATACAAAAAAATAATTCTCGGGTCAGAGATGGCGCCGATGGCAATTAGGTATAATCACTGATGTGGCAGCGGCATCAAATTCCTACACTACGGCGACATGGAAATATCAGTTGCCTGCCGGTGATCCGACACGCCACACGGCGTCTGTCAGATATCCTGTGGGGGCGGTCTGATGCCTGCGACGGTACTGGATACGGCCGTATATGATCCGGAGGGCAGCACTCCCCGGCTGCTCCGTAATACCACTCGTGCCAGCAGCGCGATTTATAGCCGACCGCCGCACCATTTCCCACATGAAGCTGCTGGGCAAGCTGGTGATGAGATCCCCGCAGAAGATTGCAGAGTTTTTGGAGTCCGAACATGTGGGGCGCATAGCCACCATAGACAAGAATGGCTACCCCCAAGTAATACCAATGAACTTTGCATTCATTGGTGGTTTCATATACATGCATTCACACATACGCGGGGAAAAGCTGGACAACATACGGCGCAACAGCATGGTAGGTTTTGAGGTGGACAGGGAGCTGGAGTTTTTGCCGTCGTACTTTACGCACCCCACCGATGCGTCGGTGGCGGACACCCTGTACGTCAGTGTGGTCATAAAGGGCAAGGCCGCCCTAGTGGACGACGAGGTCGAAAAGTGCCTAGGGCTCAACGGCCTGATGACAAAATACCAGCCTGAGGGCGGCTACGAGCCCCTGAGGCCCGGCGACGATGTTCTGGACCATACCGAAGTCATCAGGATAACCCCCGAGGAGATCCGCGGCAAGTACAAGGTGGGACAGCAGATGAAGGCCGCCGCCCGGACCGAGCTGGCGCAAAAGATACTGGACCGCCGCACCCCCACAGCTACGGCAACCCTAGACGCCATGGGATTCCGCGTAGATGGCGATAGGGCTGTAATGGCGCACGAACCCTCATGGTAGCGGCGGCTCGGTCAAATGCCTTCTCATCATTCCATCAGGCATAACTCTGATTCCTCACGGCAGCCGCGCATGGTACGGCGCTTGTGGATTTAAGGCAATCGAACCGCCCAGCGACAACACGACGCCGCCCATCCGACCGCGCCCAGATAGTACGGATCTGGCGCCCCTTGGGACGTCCCACCCCGGCTTTGGAGACGCTGCAGGGTCCCTAGGTCTGCCCATCCACCCCCCGGCGGCCATCCGGCCACATCCCGGTCTGCCGCAGGAACCACACCGACGAGACGAGAACAAAATACTTGACCAGAGTGGGCCCGGTGGGCTTCGATCCCGCGGCTCACCGATTATGAGTCGGTTACTCTACCAAGCTGAGTTACGGGCCCCAAAACAACCGCCCGATATTGGGTATTAATTGTTGTCGCAGTACGCCTCGTAGCAGGCATCCAGTATAAGGTTCTGGGCTAGGACTGACTCTTGCGCCACCCGCACCAGCTCCTCATCGTCGGACCCGGGCACCTCCAGTATGCGGCGCCAGTCCCCGGCGTGGCGTACGTCCGCTTCCATATGCTGCACAAAGTATTCGGTGTGCTCGTCCATCCCGTAAAACTCCCGGAGCCCTTCCAGCTTTGTGCGACTTATCTCCGGTATCTCCTTTTCCAGCGAGTACATGGCCGCCGCCCCCGCACGGTACCCGTCCATCAGGCCGTGCAGCGATGAGACGGCGGATCTGGTCTTCTCCAGACCCTCGTATGTGGCCAGATCCCCGCGCGGTACGCCCAAGCCGGCCGCAAAGTCCTCCCAGAGGGGTATATGCTCGTACTCCTCACGCATATTGGACTCCAGCTCGTCGGACCGCGGCGCAACCGACAGTATGCTCTCCATGTAGAGTGGCACGGCCTTTACCAGCTGGTAGTACTCCTTGGAGTAGCCGGCCAGCATGGGACGGGTCAGTCTACCCTCGGACCACATCCTGTAGAACGGATGCTTCAGCAGGCTACCCGTCTCTATGATGTCATCGATGCGTTGTATCAGGTTCATGGACATCCCATCCCCAGACCATACAAAAATCTTTGCAGGTGGCGCACCTTCGGGTTCGCTTGGCGTTCCCGCCCGGTGGCGGTGGTGCGACGATGATCCGTGCTTATATGAGAGGCGGACTCAAGATGTACGGATGGTTCTTCCGCACGGCCCCGGCTCCCGGCAGGAACACCCTGGGCGGTAGTGCGGGTCCCCCACTGCCGGGTCGCCGGCGCCCTACCGGTCCTGCTCCAAGTACTGGCTTATGCGATCCTCAAGTATGCGGCTCACCTCCTCGTATGGTAGGTTGCCGTCTATGGCTATGAGTCCGTACTTTTTCTTGATGGCCTCAAACTCCCGCGCCATCTTTCGCTGGTACATGATAAACGACTCGAACATGTCGTCGGAGAGCCCCATGTCTGAGCCGGACTCGTAGTAGTCCAGCTGCTGGTGCTTCTCAAAGACGCGATGTACCAGCTTGAAGGGGTCCACGCCCAGATAGAACACCAGATCCGGCACCAAGGCAAAGCTGTACAGATTCGAGGACCACATGCGGCGGATCCCCCGCACCGTATTGCGGGCCATCAGGGTGTAGATGTACCGGTCGGCCAGCACCACATACCCGGACTGTAGAGCCGGGATTATCTTGTGCTCCAGCTGGTCGGCAAAGTCGGCCGCATAGAAGAGGGCGATGGTCCTCTTGCCCAGTGTGACGTTTCGCTTGGCCTCTAGTATACCGGTTCCTATGAGTGCCGAGCGCTTCAGGCCCGTATTCAGTACTGCAAACCCGTCGGCCTCCAGTCTCGTGGTGAGCTGCTCTATCTGGGTGCTGCGCCCCGAGGCGTCCGGGCCCTCTATCACGATGAGCCGGCCGGTGATCTTTGAATCGCGCAGGTAGGGCATTCCACCGCTCCGGCCGTACCACCTAGGAACACGGGGCGTCTGCGGCACCTACTCCACCTCCTCGCCGGGGACCCCGCCTGCCAGCTTCTCCTTTACAATATCCCTCATAATCTTCTGCTGCTCCTTTATGCCTAAGGTGGCGTCTATCACTGCAAATCCCTCCCGTTCGCGCATCAGCTCATACTGGTGTATGATACGGCTCTGGAATATACGGTAGCTCTCGTAGATGTCCCTGCTCAGGTCCATGTCCATTCCCGCCTCGTAATACTTCAGCTTGGGCCTGCCAGCCAAGATGCGCTCCACTGACACATCGATGGGCACTCGGAAATAGAAAGCAATGTCCGGCTTCAGCGCAAAGTCGTACACTTTCCTGACCCACGCCGGGCTGCACCCTCGCGTCACGTCGCGGGAGTAGGCCGTGTAGATGTATCTGTCGGCCAGTACGAAGTAGCCTGCCCGGAGCAGGGGCATTATGTTGCGCTCGAAGCGGTCTGCAAAGTCGGTGGCGTGCAGCAGGCTGAAGGTGGTGGGGGTCAGGTTGGCCTTCTTCTTGCCCTTGGATGTTATCGACTTTACCAGATCCGACGAGTTCCATTCGGTCAGAAAGACGTCCATTCCATTGAAGCGGAGCCACTTCTCCAGCAACCGCAGCTGTGTGGACTTGCCTGAACCATCTATCCCCTCGACGACAATCAGCTTGCCGGGAATGCCGTACTGTTTCATCCATCTGGTGGGCAGTGTTTGAGGTCTCTACGCCTGTCATAAAAATCATTAGATGTGGAGGTGTACGCGCTAGTATGTCTGGCCGCATGACCCCCAATCATATGGGGCCGAGGCGGTCATATCCGGAGCATTCCGGGACTACAACATGCTAGGCTACACTCTGTAGTACATCCCACCAGACAAGTTCCTAACGTCATGGGAGACGAAGCTTAAATGAGTGGTTAGTGTCTAAAATTGTGCCGAAAGCAGCCTCCTTTTCCGGGGTCCATGCCATGATGCATTTTGAGCTTTGACCGGTTTCTGGGGCCTGAGCTCCGCAGCTCAAGGTCGTAGCGTAGCTTGCCGCCGTCTGCCTCCATGTACTTTCCCACCTTATGCACTATACACTCGAACACCCCGGACCTTAGCAGTAAAGGGTGTGGAGATGGTTGTCGTCTTGTGTGCCCTATTCCAGCACATTCATCTGCATTCACGCCACGCGGTACCCATTATAGCGCATATCTCTGTTGTTTTGCGCGGCAACAGTCCTATTCACGTGCTGCTCGATGGCATCAACATGTTCGTTGTCGCCCCGCACATCCGCTACCCCCGACTCGAGCGGGCCTCCAAGCACCCGCCCCGCCGGCGCCTTTATGGTGACCTCCTGCCGATGACCTACTGCGCCCCGGCATGCTTGGCGGCCAGATCCTCGTACATGGCACACGGCGTCGCCTGCGCATCCCGCTCCGTTTGTGTCTTATTGTCTGCCATGCCACGATCCCAAGAGCTGCAAGGATGATCTAATATGATATTCAATCATCTGTGTCCCGAACCTTCCACCCCCATGCCTGCCGTGGCGTCCCCCCTCCGCGCCGATGCCGGCCACCGCCGGGAGGTGGGCGCCGTTAGCCTAGTGTCCATCCGGGTTGTTCCCCATATGGGTTATTTGCTCTTAATTTTAGCATTAATTATACGATCTTATTTATTAATTCAATTATGCACATTTTTTGTAAAATCGTGCAAAAACCGTTCTCCTTTTCTGGGGTCCACTTCAAACAATATCCACGCTTGGGCCGGCCAGCGCGCGGAGCTACAAACAACAAACCGGATTAGAGGTGAAATGCTATCGTCCGCGTAACAGTTCAGGTCAAACCATATCCGTGTCTGAGTTTGGGACCAGCGTGACCAAGATCAAGCGTCAAACTCGATTAGGCCTGAACCGCTACGCACAGGATGTCGTTTTCAAAGCCGCCACCGACATATGCCGTGCGGAGGATCCGCTCTGCGCCCCGGTGTGGCGACCGGGGCGGCAGTCCCCAAATTCGTTCAGGCATCGCCGCATCAAACTGATGGAGTTCACACCGGGCAACACGAAATGCCTCGCTACCTCACCGGCTCCGTAGCTTATGTTGTAATTGCCGATCCGAGCTGCCCAAGGCCCCGCGCCGTCACCCCTTGGCCAGATCTAGGAAAAAGGCCAGAATCTTGTCCAAGGCCTGTGGGTCTTGGAACGGCATGAACATCACGATGCCGCCAAGCACTACTGCCGTCATGGACGCCACCGCGATGAACATTCTGAGCGACGCGTGGCGCATCCTCATCCGCTCGTACCGTAGCACCGCCTCCGCCTCCGGAGAGATTGCGGTTCCGCTCGTGCGATGCCAGACCATGATGGTAGTGAGCCCGCCACCTCCCCAGAGCGGCGCCAGGTGCCAGCACTCGAATTCAGGCAGGCCAGCGATTACCGGCGTTATCGTAATGGTGGCCAGCAGGAGCAGCCACTTCAGGCAGTTGCCGTCCGTCTTTTTATAACGCCTTCGGATTTTCCGTTTGCCCGAACTCATGCGGGAGTGGCGCCGCCCCGGTTTAAAAGGCGCATTGTGGGTGCAGTATGGCTACGATTGTGGAGCCGGAATAGTACGCGTTTAGGCTCAGCACGAATTCGCCAGGGTGCCCCCGGCAATGCGCCGCCGCAGCTCGCGGCACGTCGAGGTGCCACGCGGCCGCCACGTCCTGATGCACGTCCACAGCACGCCGCACTGCCACATGCCGCGCAGGCTGCATACCTACATGCGCACGTTGCGGTTGCCCGCCACAAGGCGCGTTAGGGATGGCGTGAGTGGGACTGCACGATTTCTAATAGATCATGTCTCGGTATTGTACGTATGGAATCAGGCATCTTCAGCGGTGCCGGCAACCACGCTAGGGGCCGTACTCCAAGCCCGCATCAGGCTGGTACGTCGCGGCCACCTCCCAAGCGCCGTTGCGTACATGCCATATGTCATAGGCGTATTGGTCCAAGTCGCCGTTGGCGTTTAGCGCCAAACTGCCCAAGGTTCCCGGATACTGACTTGCTACCTGCGGCAAAACCGCGGCAACGGCCCCAGCGTCGTCGCTGCCGGCAGCCTCCACGGCGGCAGCCAGCAACGCTACCGCGTCGTATGTGGCATAAGTGTACGCGTCAGGGATAAAGTGCACGCTGGCCAGTCCCCCCACTACAAACGGATCAGGTGGCGGTTCTGCAAAGAGGGTTGCCTCATAGTCCACCGCCTCGGCGAACGCGGCCGAGGCCGGGTTCGTGGTTATAGCGTGCTGCTTTGCAACGCCCGAGGTACCGTACCATTTCACCGACCCCAGTACATGGTGTTCGGACGCGGAAGCCATTATGTCCGCGGACTCACCATACCCGACCAAGAGGACGGCCACATTCGACTCCCCTTGCTCCCCTGCCGCTTGGACGGCGCCTGCAATCTGGGCGGCCAAGGAACCGTAGTCCAACAGTCTAAGGTCGGCCAGCTCCGAATCATATGATATCTCTGTGGTGCTTCCTCCAAAGGCCTCCGTGATAGCTTGGTTGAGGGAGGAGCCGAACACGTCATCCCTGTATGCCATTACCAAGTGCCCGGTTGAGTGCTCCTCAAAGAGCGCGTTGAGCGCCTCTGCTTCCCTAGTGTCATCCGGCACCAGCCTGAATATGCGATCTGGCAGGGCCAACCCCGTTCCGGTCGAGCAACAGCTAAGGGCGAGCATATCGTTTTCCTCCACATACTGACGCACGACATCGAGGCTAGCGGTGTCGGGGGGACCCAGCAGCAGGTTTATGCCCCTCTCGTGCATGGACTTTACGACCCCCAGTGCCCTTTGGGTGTCGCCGGCGGTGTCTTGGGCCACCATTACAAGCCGCCAGTCCGCGTCTTGGAAGGCAAGCACCTCGTTGGTTACAATCTCGGCCAGCCAATAAACCGCGGTGCGCTGCGGCGAGGAACTTGCATGGATTCCCGACAACGGCGTCGGCACCCCCACAATCACCTCGCTTAGGAACTTTTCCCTGTCGGAGTCGTAAACCAGTATGTTCTGCCACCCGCCGTCCTTGATCTGCCAAATGTCGTAGTCGGCACCGGCCAGATCCCCGTTCTCATCTAGCCCATCTCCTGCGATGAAGTTTACAGTGTTGCTGATTGAAGGGCTTAGTATTGGCCACACCTCCGAGGCATCAAGTCCCACCGTTCTGCCCACGGTGAACCCAGCGGTCAACACGGCATCATATGTGACGTACGAGTAGGGGTCCAGATGCTCTCCTGCATGCAATACTATTAGGTATTCGGCCGCGATCTGGGCGGCAATGCCGTCATTAATCAGCAGGATGGGACCCTTGAAGTCCACGCTCTCGGCAAAGGCGAGCGCCACATCGTTGGCAAGAATGGGCAGGCGGTTCGCATTGCCGGCGCTGCCATACCACTGCACCGAGCCCAGCGCAGGATGGAGCGAGGCCGCCTCCAGTATGCCAGCGGACTCATCGAATCCTATCATCATTACGGCGACGGCGCCGTCACCGTGTTCCCCCACCAAGGCCAAGACATCCTCTGCCACGTCGGCGGCAATTCTCTCGTAGTCCAGTATGCCCCTGTTGGCCAGCTCGGGACTGTATCCATTCTCCGTGTTTATGGTTCCGCCAAACTCAGACAACAGGCCCTCTACCAGAGTGTTGCCCCACAGATCCTGCCTGTATATGGCAACCACATGCTCCATGTCATCCCGCTCAAGCATATTCGACAATACGGTCACCTCATGTATGCTGGGCGGGCTGACACGGTAAAGGCTATCGCCGGGTATCGACAGAGCATGGCTGGTGGAAAGGCTCAACAATATGATGTCGTTCTCGTCGGCATACTCCCTTACGGCGGCGGCGCCGGAGCTTGCCGAGGGGCCCACTACCATATTTACTCCCAGCCTGTCCAGCTTCTTTAGCTTCTCAAGGGTCACGTCGGGATCGGTTTGGGTGTCCTCGATGAGCAGGTCCACGTACCAGTCGTTACCGTAGCCATCGTTGAGCTCGTTTGTGACGGAGAGTGCAACCCGCGCCGCGGTGAGACGCTGCTCGGCCGGCCCCCCCAGTGAACCGCTCAGTGGCAGGAGGGCGCCCACGGTATGGACGTCATGCAGCCTGTTGGTGGGCTCAAACAGGTACAAAAAGTCCCCCACTTCCCCATTGGTTGTACGGCCAACGATGGTAGTTACCGACGGGTTGTATACTGCCTCTTTCACCCAAGTTCCGTCTGCCATGCCATACAGCAGGTACGTGGCGGATTTCAACCCCCCGTTCGCGTCCAGCTCGGTGCTGTCGATTCCACTGCTGTATGATGCAGCGTACAGGGGCAGCGCCGTAGCGAGCACTCCCGAGTCAGGTATCGGCGGCGCCTGAATGGGCATGGGGCTCCACCGGCCAAAGAATGGCACAAAGTCCGCTGTCGGATTCGACAGGGAGTAGGCGGCAATCTGGACCGCGCTGTACGCGCTCCACGCCTCCTGGGTGTAGAGCAGGTTTACCATGAGACGGGGCTCGTGCAGTGTCCCAGACATGGGAACCGCATAACCCACACTCTCTGCAAAGTCCGCCGCAGCGCCGTCCAAGCTCGGCAGGCCCGACTCGGAGCTTGTCCCGAACCAGGCGACGTCAGCCAAGGCGGATCCGGCCGCCATCAGGTCCCCGGTAGCATCCGGCTCCAAGACTAGGACGGCGGCCTTGCCGTTGGCCGACTCGACCTTGGCCGACAGGGCAGAGACCACCGGAGAATAGTCTAGTGTGCGAGGCGATACCAGCACCCCCGAATCCATCACGCCGTCAAACTGAGCCGCTATGCTTGCCCTCATGCTGCTGGACTGCAGATCTCCCGAGTAGACTGGTATGGCGTGCTCTATCCCGGCCGCTTCCATGGCCGCGGCAACGGCGGTGGCCTGATCCGACACATCTGGCGCCAAAGCGAAGACGTTGTCGCCGCTTCCCAGTATGCCATGGTGTGTAGCCGGCACGCAGCAGCCCACGTATACGGCGTTGTAGCCGGTGTCCGCGATGGCCTCCTTTGCATGCAAAAGGCTGACCGCGTCACCGGGTCCCACAAACGCCATAACACCATCCTCCTGAGACTTTGCAATGAACTCGGCAAGGCTGGTGCCGTCATCAGGATATACCGCATCCAGACGCCACTCGGCGCCGATATTCACCAGCATGTCGTTGACATCTGTTATCGATTGCTTTATGGCCGCGGCCTCGATTGCGGAGCCGGGGGGCAGCACGCCCACGTAAACTGTAACTGGATCATCAGCAGACTGGGCGTAGGCGGGGCCGTATGTCGCTGCCAGCACCGCCGCAGCCAACGCAAAGACTATAAACATACCACTCAACCCGCTTGGCATGCCTACCTTCCCCCTTTCTGTTGAATAAAAGCATTCTGTATGCGGAACTCTGGGTCCTAATTGTGGTCGTATGTCGGCCCAACTTCGGCCGTGCGGCGGCATGACCATCATGTCATATGTGCCAC
>JAEFDA010000006.1 GCA_016126025.1 Nitrososphaerota archaeon
GGACTCCTCGGCGGTCTCCGGCTTTGCAGCCTCCACGGACTGGGACTCCTCGGCGGTCTCCGGCTTTGCCTCTGTATCTGGTGCTGCCTCCGCATCCTCGGCATCTCCGGTCGAGTCGCCGGCCTGCTCGAGTGCCTCGGCCTCCTCGGCAGCGGCCTCCTCCTCGCGGGCCCGCTGATCCGCCTCCCTCTTGAGGCGCTCGCGGGTGGCCCGCTTCTTGGTCTTCGTGATGAATCCGGCTATCTTGTTCTTTAGTTCCTTGGAGGTTATGGTGGATATCTTCATCAGGGCGCGCTTGTTGTCCTCAAAGTTCTCGCCGAAGCTGTCATCGTACTTTTCGAGGACCTCCATGGAGAGCTTTCTTACCCTGTTCACCGGTTATGCGGCCAGACGGGCCTAATTATACCTATACCGGTTTGTCGTCCAGGCCCAGGTATGCCTGGGTGTTGGTCAGGAGCGCTTCCAGCATGGAGTCGTAGGTGCGCCCCAGCGCCCCGGCCAGGGCGAAGACCACGCTGGGCAGGAATGCGGGGTGCGCCGGGGTGTGACCAAAGCACCCCGAGAACGGAACCGGGCCGTCGGTCTCCACCAGGATGCGGTCGGGGCGGGTCAGCGACGCCAGCCGACGCTTGTCGGCGGCGTATGCGGCCAGCGGGCCGTACGACACGTACAGGCCCATGTCGCCGGCCCGGCGCAGCCTCCTCTTGCTCCCCTCAAACCAGTGCAGCGAGGCCGTGCACTGGTACGAGGTCAGCGTATCCAGCACCGCGTCGAGGCTCTTGCGGGAGTGGACCGAGACGGGCAGGCCCATCTCTTCGGCGATCTCCAGCTGGGCCTCAAAGGCGGCCACCTGGCCGTCGGTGCCATATGTGGGATCCAGTCCGATCTCCCCTATGCCGGATATTTTGTGCGACTCGGCCATGAGCCTGATGCCCTCTACGTCCTCGCCGGCGAACTGGGGATGTATGCCAACGAACGGCAGCACGACGTCCCCGGCCAGGCGCAGGGTGGCCGCAGAGTCATCCAGGTTGGTGGAGACGCAGCAGGCGGCCGTGCCCGTCCGTCGCATGTACTCCAGCACGTACTCCATATCGTCGGCGTAGTGCGGGTCCGACAGGTGTATGTGGGTGTCGTAGAGGGTCGCATGGCGCATGGCATGACACGTATTTCTTCTCATTAATCTTTTATTCTGATTGTGTAGGGGGAAGCGATGGCCGACGTGGAGCTGGGCATATCGCCCATGTACCGCATACTCAAGAAGAGCGGCGCCGACCGGGTGAGCGACGAGTCGGCCAGCGAGCTGCGCCGGGTGACCGAGGAGATGGCCGGCAGGATAGCCCAGAGCGCCGTGGAGCTGGCCACCCACGCCGGCCGCAAGACAGTCCGGGCCGATGACGTGAGGCTGGCCTCAAAGATGCTGGACCGATCCTAGATGATTTAAATGTCCGGCGGCGCGCCATACCCCTGCGGTGAGGTGGCAGAACGGTTATGCGTGAGCCTGCAGAGCTTATTCAAGAGGGTTCGACTCCCTTCCTCACCTTCACCCTCGTATGATATTATCTGACATCCACCACCCCGGTCATCCACGGATGCAGCGTGCAGTGGTACACGTAGGTGCCGGGAGTATCAAACGTGTAAGAGAAGATGGTGTCGGGATCCATGTGGCCGCTGTCAAAGAGGCCGTCCGGCTCCTCATACGTGCCCGAGGTCACGCTGTGGAACGCCGCGTCCCCGTTCCTCCACACTATGGTCTGGCCTACCTCGGCGGTGACCGCCTCGGGTATGTAGCAGCGGCCGTCCTCCTCGCATCCGGGCCGCGAGGACTTTGTGGGCATGACAACGTGGGGCTCGGCTCCGGGCGTCTCCGCGTCCACGGATACGCCCTCGGTCTCCGGTGCGGCGCCCGGGCGTGCCGGTTCCGGCCCGCCTGTCTCTACGTCCACGGTTACATCCGGCCCGGCCCCCGGCGGATCCGGGTATGCGGCAAGTATGGCGACGGCGGACAGGACCGCCACTGCGAACGCGGCCGGCACGATAATCTTTCTCAAGACCCGCGCCGCACATGCGGCGACCGCACTTTATAGGTAAGGGGAGACCCGATTGCCATATATGGTGAGGCGGCGGCCATACGGCGTTGCAATGGTCGGACGACTTGCTTGGCGTGGCGTACAGGTACTTTGACCTGCGCATGAATGTGGTCCCGCTGTTCGGGAACAGGCGGGCGGCGCTGAAGCTGTGGCAGGATGTGGTCCACTGGTGGCCGGACGCGTCCATACGGATACGCTTCGTGGAGGAGCCGGACAGCTACTGGTTTGTGATGGGCTCCGAGTCCCGGCGGCCCGACTCCAACGTCTCATTCTACAGGAGGCTGCCCCGCTCGCCCCACTACGAGCGGTTCAAGGCCGGGTATGGAGACGCGGCCTACATGAGGTTCGGCGAGTATTCCACCAAGACGCTGTACCAGGTCAAGGACTCGGACGTCTGCGACTGCCAGCACCCGGCCGGCGATCATGCGGACGACCCCGGCGACGGCCCCGACGAGACCGACACCAGATGCCTGGAGGAGGGGTGCGCGTGCGAACGGTTCTTGTCCACCCAGGTGTACCTGCTGAAGCGGAAGAAGACCGTCGCCGACATAGCATTCCTGGACGAGGCCGACATCCGCGACGACCCGCTGGCGTGGAACTGCATGCGCGCCAACGCACACATCTAGGCCGCGTCGCCGCCTAGGCGCACGTGCTCGCCGGGGTAGTGCTCCTCCAGCTTTGCCGAGTAGCACGTGCCGCACATGGCACCGGATACGGACCACTCCTTCATGGGCATGTACTGCTTTTGTATGGCCTGCCCGCATACGGAGCACTTCTCGCGTCCCAATACGGCACTCGGATTGCAAAATTCAAATAAAAACCCTACAGGAGCAGACGTTCCCGCACAGTATTAAAGAGAATGCCAAGCCCGCCGATACCATGCAGGCGTGGATATTTCCCATACGCTCCAGGCCGGCGGTGCTGCTGGCCGCCATGTTCGTGGCCCTCACCGTTACGGTGATGTCGGGCGCCACCGCGCCGTTCGACGAGGCGGCGGTGGCCGCGGCCAGGGAGGCGAGCGGAAACCCCCTCCTGGACATACCCGTCCAGGTGGCCACCGAGACGGGGGACCTCTGGTATATGCTGGGGCTGGGGATACTGCTTATGGTGCTGCGCCGCACCCGGCGCGTCGGGATCGCGCTGATGATAGTGCTGGTGGTCTCCACCATCTTGGCCGGGTACATCAAGTGCGGGGTGGAGCGGGAGAGGCCGTCAGAGCACTACGAGGCGACGTACCTGCCGGTGGGGATAAGCCGGGACACCTTCGCCCTCTTCTGCGAGGGCGGGTTCACCGCGTCGTACCCGTCCGGGCACGCCCTCCGGTCGATGGCCATAGCCATCCTGCTGGCGTACGCGCTCTCCGAGCGGTTCCCCCGGGGGGCCTACCTGCTGTTCTGCTACCCGGCGATCGTGTCCGCCAGCAGGGTCTTCGTGCTGCAGCACTATCCCACAGACGTGGTGGGGGGCATAATCCTGGGCGTGCTGCTCACCGGCATACTGGCCAGCCAGACCCGGCTGTACCGCATCTTCGAGTCAAAAGACCCTATGCGTAATTGAAACCAACACTTTCAGTCATCCGACATTCTGCTCCGGAATGCCGTGATGCGCGCGCGGCAGGGCTTCGGGGCTTCCACACCATGCCGATATGGTACTATGTGATGCAGGTATATTCAGATATATACCACCGTATCATACCGAACATATGGGAAAGATCCGGCGAACAGTCCACGTGAGTCATGACAAGGGCCACCTGCTGGGCGGCCTGCTCCACTACGTCGCGGCGGCGTCCAACCGCGCATTCAAGGGGTACCGAAGGGGCGCGCGCGGCAGGGACCTGTACAGGATGGCGGCGCACCGCACCGGCGTCTACCAGACAAGGTTCGCCGAATACATCGTGCGGGACGTGCTCGGAAGCCACAAGGCGTGGCGCACC
>JAEFDA010000116.1 GCA_016126025.1 Nitrososphaerota archaeon
GCACCCGCGCTCTGTGGCGTTGTCCACCGCGTTGCTGATACCGCCGGATATGGAGACGTGGCAGCCTATTCTCATTGTGTGGTGTGGCCGGGAGACATAATTTAAACTCGCTCAAGTCGGCGGGGGGCAAACTTGGGGTTCTGATGTACCGGCCGTACCTGCACTTCCTAATCCCGGACCGTCCTGACTAGGCCTGCGGGCTGCCCAAATAGGCCTGTTAGACACCCTACGGAAACCCAAAGACAAATACCCATGTGGCGTGTAGTGTAAATGATGACTGCCATATCTGACTTTATTGGGTCACATTGGCCCGTATATGAGTCTGTTATACCTTATAATACAACAATACATAATTATAATATAAAACTATATAGTGTAACAAACTACAACAGAAGAGCGTCCCGGAGGTGCACAGAAGTACCGGGTCACACACACAGGAAGCAGCACTTCACACATGGTCCCCCTGCAGATCTAGGCGCTCTCACTGACCGGACCGAATTTGCAAAGCCACATACACGCCTGTATGGTGGCTGTATGACACAGCACATGGTTGAAAATGAACTTGGATTACACTGTACCATGCAAGACGTGACGCTATCGCCTTACAGCTGCCACCACACATCTCGCCGAATGATTGCAGGCAGATGTACAAGCGCTCAGCAACCGAACTATATGATCTCTACATCTAACGCGTATGTAGAATCTGGTTCGACTGGCCTGCATCAGAAATCCAAAACACTATCAGCCAACGTCGAGATGTCGTTTTTACGAGTCGGTATTCATAGGATAAATGCGGAGGTAATTTAATGTATAGCATTCCTAAGGACGCGGAGAAAGGATTTCCACTGTTGCAGCTGCAGAGCCAATACCATAACCTTAATGATCTGATCCTTGCGGACGATACTAAGAGACACATTGTTAGCATAATATTAGAAAACCAGTCTTCTAAAGATATACTCTCATACGGGTTGGAACCAAAGTGTAGAATTCTCTTTTGTGGTCCTCCGGGAACCGGAAAGACGCTTACCGCTAAGGTGATCAGCAGCGCATTAGGATACCCATTCGTCCATGTAATGTTTGACTCCGTCATCTCGTCTTATCTTGGAGAAACCGCGACAAATCTTAGGAGTATATTTAATTTTATTGAACAAGACAGGTTTCTGGTTCTGTTCGACGAGTTCGACATAGTCGGCAAGAAGCGCGATGACCCACATGAACATGGCGAGATCAAGCGGGTAGTAAACAACTTCATGCAGATGCTGGACAATTCACAAAACTCTAGCATACTGATTGCGGCAACAAACCATCAGCATCTTTTGGATAAGGCTGTTTGGAGGCGATTCGACGATATAGTTTATTTCGATTTACCAGATACGGAACAAAGAGAGTTATTGTTTGTGAAATACTTGCAAGTTTTGAAGCGGAACAGAGGTATAAACCTGAGCTATTTGGCGGAAATAACGTCAGGATATTCGGCAGCTGACATTGCTCAAGTGTGCAAGGATGCTTTGAAACAGTGCATACTGGAACGCCGCAAGACCGTGACGGCAAGCCATGTATTGCACGCTATTGAGGAACAGAGACGCCGCAGGAGAATAATAGCTGGTGAGGATAATGAGTGAGACATATCCTCATCTACAACTTAGGCCAGTTGGCACGTCTGAAAGACGCAAGAGACCCGCTGGATTTGGATATCAAAAAGCCGAACGAGATCACGAATATTTTTACAAAGCAACCGCTCGTAAGCTCCGTTCTCTGAAAGAAGAACATAAAAAAACTAAGGCAATATATTCCAGATATCTTAACCCAAACCTCATTTTTAAAGTAACGTTGACTAAAACGAGTACTGTAGACAATAATTTTCGTGATGAGTTGAGACGATTGGGAATGGAAACAATATCGTCAACGTCTGATTTGCATGGCTATTGGGTGATGTTGACAGATGATGCACAGTTTAAAAAACTACATGAGAAGATGAAGAAACGCACTTTAGTTGATCAGGCAACAATTATTGACCAAATTATTAGTATCGATGAAATAAAACCTGAAGAGAAGCTTGGAGACTCTTTACACAATCAACCTGCTAATGATTATGCGTCTGAGTATTTTGATGTGGAGATTTGGCGGATGGGCGAGCCCAGACTCACAAAATTTGAAGATGGTTTGTATAAACTGATTAAGGATAGCGGTGGTGCCGTGCATGACATGATGAAGACGGAAAGCTTTTCAGTTATGCGGGTTGAATGTGATGGCAGGCTGCTGGCGATGATTGCTGAACTGCGCGAGGTCGCATCAATTGACAGGCCGCGGCGGGTAATGATGATCAAGCAATTAGAGTGTGATGTGGAGATGCTGGACATTCAGAATCCGCCAGACAAGAACCGACCCGGCATATTAGTGGTGGATTCTGGCGTTAATAACCACCCACTCATCGAGGCTGCAGTTGCAGACCGAATACTAGTGCCGTCTTCTAATGGGATGGTCAGAAGAGAACGCGACACTGACGATGCCGCACATGGCACTGGAATTGCAGGAATTGCGCTATATGGCGACGTGTCAAGTTGTATGACAACCAAGCAGTTTCATCCTGACGTTTTGATATATTCTGCAAAAGTGATGTATCGCGGAGAGGATGGTACTGCAACATATGATGAAAAATCGTTGTTGGAACATCAGCTGAAAGACTCCATTGAGGGCATAATTAACAAACATTCAAACTGCACAATTATTAATATCTCTTTCGGTGATGAATCTAAAGTAATTAGAGACGGGCAAAGACAGTTTCGTATAGCCGCATTAATTGACGAGCTGTCTGTCAAGCACCGCAATATTATGTTTGCCATTGCGGCTGGCAATCAAGATGTAAGCGATGGCAACTTGGTAAATTTGGTGCAAAGCTCAAACCAGCAGATCAGAATCATTGACCCCGCAACATCCGCATATGGATTAACCGTTGGTTCAATTTTTGTACCCGAATTGAATCCTAGCAATCATAGCAGTTCATACTTACCGTCACAGTTTACCCGCACGGGGCCTGGATTAAACGAGATGGTGAAACCCGAACTAGTTGAATATGGAGGAGCCTTTGGCTCTGAGATAGCCACTACTAATCCTAACTGGCTGGATGATGGGCGTCTGCTTACTCTGGTTTCTGGCACGAGCTTCACAGCCCCGTTGGTCGCTCATTATTTGGCAATGCTGAAAAGCTACTTTCCGAATGCCTCACGAAATCTTCTCAAAGCTCTACTTTTGTCCTCCGCTGTCATGGCTGATGACCAAACCTTGCCTGTGACTAATAGTACCAGTAAGGTCGATGTTCAGGCAACTCTTAGTGTATATGGCTATGGAAAACCAAATCTGGAACATGCCAAGAGCTCGGATCGAAACAGAGTGTTGATGATGTACGATGGCGAAATTAAACCTGGCCACTTTTCAATATTTTCTATACAGATACCTGAAGCATTCAGTAACAATGGCGGTGGTGAAATCGAGGTTACTCTTGTGTTTGATCCACCTGTAAACAGTAACAGATCCTCTTATCTGGGAGTTACTATGGAGTACCATCTGTTTAAGGACGTAGATACTCAAGAGGTTAACCGATTGTATGGCGAGATTAATAATAGCCAAGACGACATGGATGGCGTGCCGCCCAATATACGTAGCAATGAGATTAAGATGCAGCCTGGTTCATCTATACGAAAAAAGGGTTTGCATCAAAAGTCTACCAGATGGTTTCTGAGAGGATCCAGTAAAAAGATAGATCAGTTAGTTTTGGCTGTATTGTGCAAGAAAGTATGGTTTGAGAAGACAGATTATATGCAGCAATATTCTGTTGTGGTAACGATTAAACACAAGCTTGACATTGATCTGTACAACACGATTAGGGCAAAGAATGTTGTACGGGCGCGGATACGGTAGATTTGGCCCGCTTAAAATGAGGGGATGCAAGCCTGATCATATGATTGGCCTATGTGCTCACTTGAGCTAGTCTAAGCGTCCTTTTGGAGTATCAGCAGCCGAAATGCTGGCGAAGTGGTGTGCGCGGTCCGATTCGGCACCCTCAACATTTGGAATATGAGCGTTTGGCGTACGGCGACTTGCCGGATTCCCACCTGTTGTAGGCAGCGATCGCAACCGCGCCGACAAGTACGGCCAGCAGCGCTACGTCGCGTCCATTCAATTCAGTACCATAAAATGGCCCTACTTAATAAATATGGTACATTATATGACACTAAAAATGTCTCAACATCCGAGTAACCCATGAACCGGCACTACGGAGCGGCGTGTCCCGCTGCGAGGCCGCACATGCGGCCGCCCGGCCCGGAACTAGTAACACACGCGCCGCTCCGGCATGATATTCAGGGACACCGTGTGGTCCAGACAGGCCTCATGCCGCTGTGGCTGCGTGGCCGGGTGAGCTGCATCGTATCGGAGCGGCTGCCGTCGGCCAGATGTGGCAGAAAGGCCGGTCCCGTCGCGCCCACTATAGATCCCTGATCTTCTGCGCCAGCATGCGGCTCACCACGTCCCCGGGGGCCCTGCCCCTCATCTTGGACATAGCCATGCCCATGAGCGGCCCGGCGGCCCGCTCCCCCATCTTCTCTAT
Source organism: Nitrososphaerota archaeon (assembly GCA_016126025.1). Taxonomy (GTDB): domain Archaea; phylum Thermoproteota; class Nitrososphaeria; order Nitrososphaerales; family Nitrosopumilaceae; genus VYCS01. The sequence continues at coordinate 4,607 of JAEFDA010000116.1, forward strand.
CAGGGAGTGGTTCTCCGATATTATGCCGTCCAGCATGTCCGATATCTGGTCGTCGGGGATGCGGCCCGCCCCCGTATTCCGCACCGCCTCGGATACCGTATCGGAGTTGCCCGCCGCCACGTCTTGTAGGATCATCTTTATGCCCTCCTTGGATGTCTTGCCGGCGTCCAGCAGGGAGAACGCCTCCCGTACTATGGAATGGGTGAGCCTGCCGGTGTCCAGCCCCTCCCGGGCCAGGCTCCTGATGTCATAGCACAATACCGAGGCCACAAAGGCCGCCGCCACGCCCGTCTCCCCGGCCACCTCCACGAACGCGTCCACATATTCGGAGTCCAGCAGCTGCTCGGCCAGCTGTACATTTATGCCATATTTGGTTGAGCACTCCCGCACCGCCTCCTCCCAGGGGATGGGCACCATCCTATGTGCCTCGGCCATGTCCTCTGCGGAGACCAGCACGGGTGGGATGTCCGTCTCCGGGTACATCCGCGCCGATCCTGGCCGGGGGCGCATGAATATGGTACTCCCGGACTGCTCGGCCAGCCGGGTCTCGGCGGGCACGCCCCCGCCGGCTTGCCCCACCCGGCGTATGATGGAACGTACCACGTGGTCCATGCGGCCGGGCGGAGCGGCCACCAGCACCAGGGCGTCCACACCCGGGCTCGCCTTCATATGGTCATACAGCGATGTGACGTCACCCTCCCCTATGCCATACCCGGGCAGCTCGTCGGTGTGGAACACCCCCCCTATTCCATAATACTTTACGATTTGGCCAAGCTCCCGGCCCAGCCGTATCCCCGGACGGGGCTCCATTCCCAGTATCCCGGCGTATCCCCGCAGCCATATACTACGTATGCGGTCGCCCCGGCGCAGGGCCTTTTGTATGATGTCGGACCCGCACCCCACCATAATATCGGTCACGTCGAACACGTCCCCGTCCCCCGGCGGGGCCAGATCCCTCTCCCGTATCGCATCCCGTATCGAGAGCAGCCCGGCCTGCCGCATACCCTCGTACTCTATGACCTTCTCCAGCTGGTCCAGGTACTGCACGCCCTTCACCTCCACTATGCCGCCGCCCCCCCGCACCGAGACGTTGACGTCCTGCCGTATGGTGCCTATGCCCCGGGCTACCATGCGGGTCCCCCGGAGCAGCCTCCCCAGGGACTCGGCCACGCGCCGCACCGCCTTGGGATCCCCGGGTATGGGCTCCAGCGCTATCTCCACCAGCGGTATTCCCAGCCGGTCCAGCGCGTATACCTTCATGTTATCCTCCTCGCCCAGCGGCCTGGCCGAGTCCTCCTCTAGGCATATGGACTGCACCCCCACCCATGTGTCTCCGACGCGCAGCCGGCCGCCCCGGGATATCAGCATCGTCCTCTGGAACCCGCCGGTGTTGGAGCCGTCTATCACGGTCTTCCTCATGGGGTATACCTCCTCAAATACGGACGACTCCAGGGCGGCGGCCACCACCAGGGCGGCCCTCTTGGATATGTGGTCGACCTCGCGGGGGGGCTCCTCGTCCCTCTCCACCATGCACGAGTTGTTGATATCGGCCTTGTACAGTATGGTCTTGTCCCGCGACTCCTCAAACAGGGCGGCCGGGTCGTACCCGCCCATCTCGCTCCTTACGGGGCGCAGCCGCCTCACGAACGACTCCACGCGCCCGGGCTCCCGGACCCCGGTGCACCTGCAGAAGAGCTTGCTGCCGGTGTCCAGCTGCTGGTGTATCTCCAGCCCCACCAGGATATCGTCCATCATGCCATCTCCGAGGCCATATCCGACACCATGGCATCATGTATGTCCGTATCGCGGGAGGCGGCCCACATGGCCTTGACCAGGGCCGTCTCGGGTACCATGCGCAGCGGCACGACGCCGATATCCAGCAGGTCCCTCCCGCTCTCGTACACGGTCATGCGCACGCTCCCCTCTATGCACTGGGTGGTCATCCCCACGAATATGCCCCGCCGCACCATGGACTGTATGGTGTGGTAGGCCTCGCGGCCCACGTGGCCCAGCCCCGTACCCTCCAGTATCACCGCCCGGCACTCCGACATGTGGTCCAGCAGCGCCGTGTCATACCCGGGGTGGTACTTGACCAGGGCCGCCCGCCGGTCCACCGATATGGCCGGGGAGTACGCGATGCCATTCCAGTAGTCTTTGTGGGAATGGCGCTCCAGCACGCCCCCACTTACCATATAAGCGGGCTCCCCGTTTATGGTGCGGAACGCCCCCCGCGCGCTGGCGTGGCTCTTTCTGGCCCGCGTCCCGTGGTGTATGGATATGGTGTCGTCGCTCTGGGTGTGGTGCATCGCTATGTATACGCCCCGGGGTATGCCCTGTATGATGGCCGAGACGGCCCCGGCCAGGTTCAGCGCCGCGTCCGAGGAGGCCCGGTCCGAGGAGCGCTGGGACCCGGTCAGTACTATGGGGGTGTCGCACCCGGCCAGCGCGAACGACAGGTATGCGGCCGTGTAGTGCATGGTGTCGGTGCCGTGCGCCAGTATTATTCCCGCATATTTGGAGTGCTCCTCGTGTATGGTATGGGCCATCTCCAGCCAGTGCTCGGGGGTTATGTTCTCCGAGTATTCGGAGAGCAGCTGCAGGGGGCGTATGTTGGCCATGCCGTACAGCTCCGGCATCGACTCGCCCAGCTGGGCGGCGTCCAGGGCGGGGGTGACCGCCCCGGTGCGGTAGTCTATGCGGCTGGCTATGGTGCCCCCCGTGGAGACCAGCAGTATGTCTGGTAGGTCGCCCCGGGGTTCGGGGGGAGGGGTGGAGGGCGGCGGGGCGGGGCGGCGCTCCAGTATGCGGATGCCCGTTATACCTAGTATGGAGACGCCCACGTTGTACCCGCTGTCCAGCTTCAATACGATGTGGGAGTCGTCGGAGTGGTGGTACCGCGGCATTATGGTCCCGGTGTAGCGGATGTCCGAGTCTATGGCGACGCGGTCGCCCACGCCGGCCCCGTGCATGTCCAGTGTCTGGAGCACCCTGCCGTCGTATCCGGAGGGCATGGGTCTAGCGGAAGTACGGCGTTATCATCTTTTCCTGCATCTTGAGGTCCTTCTGCTCGCGGACCTTCCTGACGGCGTCCACAAAGTGCCTCATGGTGACCTTGGCGTTCTCCGACCGCTTCTCGATGTCGGCGGCCGATGGAGTGGGCATGGTCCCGTCCTCGGGGCCCGCCTCGCCTGCTGGGCGCTCCGTCTCGCCGCCGTCCAAAAACTCGTGTATCACCAGCGAGACGGCCGTGTTGGCTATCGAGGCGGTGTCGGCCCCGCTCATCCCGTCGGTGAGCTCGGCCAGCTTGCCTATCTCGACGTCGTCGGCGACCGATATACTCGCGGCGTTTATCTCCAGTATGCGCTGGCGGCTGTCCTTGTCGGGCATGGGAACCTTTATGATCTTGTCGAAGCGCCCGGGCCGGAGCAGCGCCGGGTCTATTATGTCGACGCGGTTGGTGGCCGCCAGCACCACCACCCCCTGCATGTTCTCCATGCCGTCCATCTCGGTGAGCAGCTGGCTCACCACCCGCTCAGTGACGGCCGTCTCCCCTCCGGCGCCCCTGATGGGGGCTATCGAGTCGATCTCATCAAAGAAGACCACGCACGGCGAGCCCTGCCGGGCGCGCCGGAATATCTCGCGGATGCCGCGCTCAGACTCCCCCACCCACTTGGAGAGCAGCTCCGGCCCCCTGACAGACACGAAGTTGGCTTCTGACTCGGTGGCGACGGCCTTGGCCAGCAGGGTCTTGCCGGTGCCGCTGTCGCCGTGGAGTAGTATGCCCCTGGGCATGCGGTGGCCCAGCTTGTCGTACAATCCGGGGTGCTTCATGGGCCACTCCACGGCCTCCTGCAGCTCCCGCTTCACGTCGGCCAGGCCGCCCACGTCTTGCCATTTGACGTCGGGGTTCTCGATGAAGACCTCGCGCATGCCCGAGGCGGTCACCTCTATGAGGGCCCGCTGGAAGTCGGAGTTGTTCACTATCAGCTTGTCCAGCGTCTCGGGGGGGATCTTCTCGTCCTCCAGGTTCAGCTCCGGCAGCAGCCTCCGGAGGCACTTCATGGCCGCCTCCTTGCAGAGGTACTCCAGGTCGGCGCCCACGTACCCGTGGCTGACCGCCGCCACCCTGTCCAGGTTGACGTCCTCGGCACTCTTGGAGTCCAGCTGGAGCGGCATGTTCCGGGTGTGTATGGACAGGATGTCCTTGCGGCCCTTCTTGTCGGGCACGCGTATCTCTATCTCGCGGTCGAACCGCCCCGGCCGCCGGAGGGCCGGGTCTATGGCGTTGGGGCGGTTGGTGGCCGATATCACTATGACCTTGCCGCGCGCCTCCAGCCCGTCCATAAGCGAGAGCATCTGCGAGACCACGCGCCTCTCCACCTCGCCGGTGACCTCCTCGCGCTTGGGGGCTATCGAGTCTATCTCGTCGACGAATATTATGGAGGGCGCCTTCTCGCGCGCCTCCTTGAATATCTCCCGGAGGCGCGCCTCGGACTCGCCATAGAACTTTGACATGATCTCGGGCCCGGATATGGATATGAAGTGGGCGTTGGACTCGTTGGCGACGGCCTTGGCCAGCAGGGTCTTGCCGGTCCCCGGCGGGCCGTACAGCAGCACGCCCTTGGGCGCCTCTATGCCCAGCTTCTCGAATATCTCGGGGTGCCGCAGGGGCAGCTCGATCATCTCCCGCACCTTCTTTATCTCGTCGGTGAGGCCGCCAATGTCCTCGTAGGTGACCTGGGGCACGCCCCGGAGCGTCTCGCCCTTCTCGGCTATGTGGAAGACGGTCTTCTGGGTGACCAGGACCGCATCAGACGCCGGCGTCACGCCTATTATCTGGAAGGTGAGCCTGCCTCCAAAGTAGGGCACCATGACGTTGTCGCCCTTTATGAGCGGGACGCTCTCCAGGGCGTCGGCCAGGTACCTCTCGTCTATGGGGGGTATGGCCTCCAGCGGGGCCACCACGATCTTCTCGGCGGGGACGGCCTTTATCTTGCGGACTGATATGGTATCGCCTATGGCTATGCCCGAGTTGTTCCTCCCCAGACCGTCTATCCTTATGATGCCCTTGCCCTCGTCGGAGGGGTACAGCGGGAGGCACTTGGCGACCGACCGGCGCTTCCCCTTTATCTCCAGCACGTCGCCGGTGGAGGCGCCCAGCGTGTCCATGGAGTCGTAGTCTATGCGCGCAACGCCCCTGCCCACGTCCCGGGTGTAGGCCTCCAGTACCTTCAGGTTAAGCGCTTGGCCTCCCATGGAGGCCAGTACCGCCCGCCGATTTTTATATCTTTAGAGGATATGGTACATGTGTGGAATCCGAATGGATGCCCACCACAGACATCCGGATTCAATACGCCTGCGGTGCGGTATGATGATGCCGGGAAGCGGCGGGGGCTGTCGTCCGGGACTATCGCTGCACGCCCGAATGCGCCGCCGCGCGGGACCGTGGCATTCTGGGCGGCTGCGGCAAGGGGCGCCCGGAGTGGAGTGCTGGCCGGAGTGGAAGGTGGGAATGGCCGCGGCCAGGCGCCTATGACATCATGGCACATATCGTCAGGGCTGCCTCCGCGAGCCGTTGCCGGCGGGCGTGATTGTTCCTTCGCGCCAATCCCCGACCCCCACAAATTCATCAAGATTGCTCACCGTCCTCATTGCCGCAAATGCCTTGATGCGCGCGTTCGGGTACGACTCGGCCATTCTGTAGGCTGCTCCCAGAAACGTCGATCCCCGGGTAACCAGATCATCCACCAGCAGGATGCTCTCCGGTTCGGTGATCATCTGCCTGACCCTCATGCTCTTGTAGTGCTGGGCAGGCGTGGCCCTGTCTTTGGACCTGCTGTGGGTTGACTTTGGCACGGGCGCTGTCCTGTGGAGGCAGGCGGCCACGCTGGCTCCCAGCCCCTGCCCCACCAGGGCCTCGGCGAGCAGCATTGGAACCCACAGAGTGCCGGGCCGGGTAAGCAAGCTACTTGGAACGGGAACCACCGTTGTCCCCTTGGAAAAAAAGTCGGGGAACAGGCCAAGATCGGCGCACCACTTCGCGATACTATCGTAGATGGGGAGTAGCCCGCCAGGCTGGGTGTGGCCTCGCTTCAGGGAGATCATATACTCGCGGCCAGCCCTGAGCTCATCCAGCCGCTCGTCGACAGATCTAATATGGCGCCATCTGTACTCGGGAACGTACGACAGTAGCGATGCGAACCTGACAGACTCAAGTCTGCTTGGCAAACACATCAACCAACTTTATGCCGAGCGGTATCTCGTACAGGATGTCCTGATGATCCGTCAGGACGGTGGCGCCGTACCGCTCCATCTCGTCCAGCCATCTGGGCTGGGCCTTTGCGGCGGCGCGGCACACAAACAGCGGCCTCCCCAGCCTGAGGGTCTCCCACCCCTGGTGGATGGTCCCGCTACCGTCGCCGGCCTCCACTATCACGGTGGCGTCGGATATCAGCGCCATCGTCTTGTTGCGCCTGACGAAGTTTCCCTTGGTGATCGGGTGCCCGGCGGGGAACTGCGACACTACAAGATGGCTGGCCGCCATCTCTTTTTGAAGGCCGGTGTTGGAACGTGGGTATGTTTGATCCAACGGCGTGCCCAGAACGGCCACCGTCGGGCCTCCAGCATCAATGGCGGTCCGGTGCGCGGTGGTGTCTATGCCTGCGGCCAAGCCGCTCACCACGGTAACCCCCTCGCCTACCAGCATCTCTGACACGGCCCGGGTCTCTTGTACCCCTTCTTCGGTCGGTCTTCTGGTGCCCACAACGGAGACCCGGCGCGGACGTAGGGGCGTGTCCATAGGTCCGTCCACGTATAGGCGGTGGGGCGCATTCTTCTTCTCAACCCCATTGAGCGGCCTTCCCAGCAGGTCGCTGGGCGATAGGGATCTCACACACTAGATGCATGACGGTGTTTTTTAAATTTGCCACATCGGGGGCGTGCGGGATCCAAAAAGATGTCCCAAACATCCGGATTCAATACGCCGGCGGCGCGGCATGATGATGCCGGGAAGCGGCGGGGGCCATCACCCGGGACTATCGCTGCACGCCCGAATGCGCCGCCGCGCGGCTTCCCGGGTCCGGGTGCGGCCCCGCCGCCACAAGGTTAAAAACAGGTCCCCCGGCCCCGCCCACGCATGGGTAAGAGACCGCTGGTCAGAAGGAGGGGCCGGGGCGGGAGCCAGTTCCGGGCCGCGACCACCGGCAAGATCGCCCGGGCCGGCTACCCGAACTTTCCGCTGGCCGGGAGCCACACGGCCCTGGTGCTGGACATAGTGCACGAGAGGGGCCGCGACGCGCCCCTGGCCAAGATACGGTTCAAGGACGGCTCGGTCTCGTTCGTGCCCGCCGTGCTGGGGCTGCAGGTGGGCGACTCCATGCAGTTTGGGCTAAAGTCCAGCATAGAGAGGGGCAACGTGATCAGCGTCCAGAACATACCGGACGGCGCCACCGTCTGCAACGTGGAGCGGCACTACGGGGACGGCGGCACCCTGGTGAAGGCGGCGGGGGGCAGCGCCACCATATTCTCCCACGGCGAGAACGGGGTCACTGTAAAGCTGCCCTCGGGCCAGTTTGCCACGCTCCATCCCAGGAACCGCGCCATGATCGGGACGCTGGCCGGCGGCGGGGTGTCCGAGAGGCCGTTCATGAGCGCCGGCGGCAAGTGGCGCAACTTCCGCTCCCGGGGACGCAAGTATCCAATAGTGCGGGGCGTGGCGCAGGCCGCCTACGCCCACCCCCACGGCGGCGGCCGGCACCAGCACGTGGGCCAGAGCTCGACGGTGTCCCGGGACGCGCCGCCCGGGGCCAAGGTGGGCAGCATAGCCGCCCGCAAGACGGGACGCGCCCGCCTCAAGAAGCGCAACTAGGAAGCCTAAATAATATCCCGGCCGCAGCCGGTGCCGTGACCGAGAAGAGCCTCCACATACTGGTATCCGGCCGGGTACAGGGCGTATTCTTCCGGCAGGCCATGAAGGCTCAGGCCGTCCAAAACTCGGTGCGGGGCTGGGTCCGGAACCTGGAGGACGGCCGCGTGGAGGCGGTGCTGGAGGGGGAGGCCGGCGGGGTGGATTCCATGGCGGAGTGGTGCCGCCGCGGCCCGGCCAACGCCATAGTACAGGATGTGGAGATCCGGCCCGAGACGTACACCGGCAGGTTCTCCGGATTTGACGTATTGTATTAGACCGCGTCGTAGGCCGCCCGGATTGCCTCCCTGGCCCCGGTGGTGTCCCCGCCATACGGTATGAGCGTCTTGTGCGGCGGGTGGCGCCACCCCCTCTGAGTCTTGAGTATGATGTGGCCGTCGGCCGGTTCTATATCGGCGAACCACCGGTGCGACATGCCCCGGCCGTACACGACGCGGTGGGCGCGCACGCTCTCCACGCCGCCCAGCTCCATACAATATCCCCTCAGCTCGTCGAGCATGTCCCGGGCCCCGGAAGGGGCCGACGCCCGGAACCGCTCGTAGGGGGACATGCGCCGCATCTCAGTTACACTCGATAAAAAGGTAGTAGCCCCGCCGGCTCCACCCTGGGTGGACAGCCCCATCTCGGGGCGCGCCAGTCCGCCACGTTGACGGGGAAGCGTGGATGCCCCGCCTTAGGACTGCTCCCTCCCGGACCTGGTCTCGTTCGGCGGCTCGGTCCTGGACGACGCCCCTTCGGACGCCTCCGGACCTGCAACCACCTGCCCCGGCGTGACCTCGTCCCGACGCGCCGGGCGGGAACTGCCCACACAGAGATTTACCCGACGGTTGCTGATCTCCGCGTATAGCCGGTTTCGGAATGGGGCACGGCTGGCACCCCGATCCTCCCTACTACCGCACCGGGGTACGGCGGGCCGCTATATGTGCATTTTTGCCACATTCAACGCGTCCAGCGTGCGGCAGACCGAGCATACCCCGCCGGTCGCCGGCTCCCCGCACCGCCCGCAGGGCGCCAGGGTCTTGGCGTCGGGCACGCACTCCGATATCCTCTCGATGGAGCGGTACATGCCGTTCTTGATGCCGCTGCGCCTCTCCTCCATCTCGTTGAGGAACCGCCGTATGTCGGTCCGCATGCCCTCGTCGGCGTGGGGGCACGGCTCGGTCTGGAAGGGTATGCCGTTGACAAAGGCGTAGAAGACTATCTCGGACTCGTATATCTGGCGGAACGGCTTGATCCTTCTGGGGGAGGCGTTCCTGCCTATCTTGGCGGTGTCGCCGGACATCAAATTGATCAGGAACGTCTGGATGTGGTCGTCCATGTTGTGGGCGGTGGCCACCACGTCGGCGCCCAGCGCCAGGTGGTCTATGGCCCGCCGCCGCAGCACCCCGCACACCGAGCAGGAGCCGCCCTCGGTCCTCCCTAGCGCCTCCTCCAGCGTCGTACCGTACAGCTCCTCGTAGCTGGTCATGGAGCACTCTATATCCAGGCTGCGGCAGTACCCCCGCGCTATATCCAGGGCCTCGTCGCGGTACCCGGGGATGCCCTCATCGACGGTGACGGCCCGGACAGAGTAGCCGCCCCGCCCGGACAGCTGGTGCAGCACGTGCAGGAGCGAGAGGGAGTCCTTGCCGCCGGAGACCGCCACGGCCACGTCATCGCCCCTCCTTATCATGTTGTGGCGCGATATGGTCTTGGCCGTCTTCCGCACTATGGATATCGAGAAGCACTCCCCGCAGAGGCTCTCCCCCGAGTACCTGCGGGTGTAGGCGGCGGCGTTTTCGCACCGGTCGCACTTCATGGAATGGATGCGCCCGCCCTCCATAAATGTGGAGGGGTTGGTCTTAGATCCAAGCGTTGATACGTATTTTCCGCGATCAGGATCCGCTACCCGTCGCAGCACTCCATGACCGTCCCGTTCCATATGGAAAACCGTATGCGGTCCGGGTCGCCCAACATGGCCAGTACCGGCTGGGGGGAGAGGACGCATCTGTACTTGGCGCCGGCCCGCCCGTGGGCTATACCCGAGACCACAAGGTCGGTTGCTCCGGGGACCGCCCTGGCATATGGCGCATTGACCGACACGATATTTTAGTAGTCATATGTATGCGTGTCATATATGCGATCCATGCCCCAAAAGAAGCGTTTGAAGAATGCCTCTTCACCAGTACTGTAGTGGTCCGCATTGCAGCCGACGGGCGGTCCGTTGCCTTGGCAAGAGTCAGTGGGAGGTGACCCTCGAGTTGCTCTCCGGATCCACGGTTCTTTAAACTTAAATAACCATATCCGCTAGACAAGGTAGCGGGATACCGCCGCAACGACGCTATCCTAGTTCGCAAGGTGCTTATCGGGTTTTTCAACGGAGCGGATGGTCTCAAGGCCTGACAAAACCCGTATGTCGGCCATGCTTTGTAGTACCCTGCCCGTACTCTTTGAGTCGGGTCCGGCATGTATGAACACGTCTCCCGACTTCACGAGAGCCTTGTCCTCCCTCGGATTGAAGATCTTCATGCACCCGCCTTCCCGATACGTGTACTTTAACGCCGCTTGGTACAATTCAGTCTGTCTAACTCTTTGACTGGCTTTTCTTGACTCGTCAGCAGTAGGCTCATTCCGCTCGTGGTCTAGACCATCCTCTGGCAGACGATCTATTGCCAGAAAGATGATCGGTCTCTTCACATATCTTGAAGTATTGATGGTCTGATCCATCTTCCACGTGCAGTATGATATGCTTGTCTGGTCAAAGAACCATGTCGTCACGTCAAACGGATGAGGTTTTAACACACGTCTGATTTCATTATCGTGAAGTTTCAACTTTTGAGCAGAAAGCTCATCGTCTACAAGGAATGCCAAGATATCAGCGCAGGAGATGAACGGATTGCATTCGTCTCCTTTGTAAAAGATCCTCATGGGCGCCTTCTTCACCGTGTTCCACGCCAAGGTGTGTTTGGAGGAGAAGGCATCGATATGCATCTCCAGTTCATCAAGAGCCGCGTCTTTATGCACCCACACGTAACCCAACGCAGTCATATAGGAAAATGCGGGGGCCAGCTTTTCAATGAATCTGCCTGTGGGGACAGTTACCCGGGGGCACTTTATACCGCCTGTTTCTATGTGGGGTATCTTGGTGGCGGGAAGTATGACGAATGAGCAGTGCACAGATTCGATCAGATCTTGTACACCCGAAACCAACTGTCTGGCGAAATCCGCCTTTTCAAGAACATTGAGGTGATCTCTCAAGGAGGTACTGGAAAAGAACGGTGTGGAATAGTCCAGATTAAACTGCTTCCTCAGATCTTGGCTGATGGCTATATAACGCCGTGCAAACTCTTCAGGCTTGGGTATGGTTACTCCTATTCCGAGTTGGGACGTAAAGGCTACTACAGTTTCTTCCACTCTTGTCTCCGGATTACGTCTTTTTTTGACGCGACGGAACGGTTTTGCATCAAACGCAACAACTTTCACAGGCTAGAGTGCTGGTGTTGTGTTTATTAGAGTATCGTTGTCTCGTTCTTGGAAAATTGAGATAATTTGGACGCGGCCACCGCATGCTGACAAGCCCACTCGCGCGCCGGGCAGAGTCGCGCCGCGCCTTGGCCGCGGGTCCGCTACAAACACATGTCTCTACATATGCAGATTGCGGTGGCATTCTATCGCATAGTGTGTAGCACAAAGATCGCAAAACACCATCATCAACCGGTCCTGCAACAGAACCGACACAGCGGGGAATGGTCACTGCGCCTACATTGTAGGTGGTCGGCGCGGCGGGCCGTGAGACATGGGCAAGCCATGCGTCGCCCTTTAGACGACGTGTCTTCAAACATCCTACGATCGGCTTATCGATCAGGCTCCAAGCCACCCGTACTGCCGCTATCCCGTCGCGTTATGCCCACTGATACCGATCTGCTGGCTGTGCTCCACCCGCATGTGCCAGAGTGCGGCGGGCGAGTGGGGAGAGGGCTCCACATACTGTCGGGAGAGACATGAACGCGTGTCTCAGAAGACCTGAGACGCGGCGCGATTTTATACCGCGCCTCCCTGTGCCAAATCAACCACATGGAACCCGCGCGCCACGATCGTCTGGAATACGGCGACACGTCCGAGTCTGCGATACTCCGCATGGCCGAGATTATAGTGGAGCGGTTCTCGCCCATGTCGGTCATGCTGTTTGGCTCCCGCGCGCGCGGCGATGCGGACGGGCACAGCGATGCTGACCTCTTCGTCATAATGCCGGAGGGAACTGACGTGGACAGTGCCTATCTGGACATACGCGCGGCCCTGCGCCACTCGCCGGTGGCCAAGGACATACTGGTGAACACGCCGGAGACCTTCGCCAAGTACGCAGTGCTGCCGGGGACAGTCCAGCGCGAGGTTGTCAGGAAGGGCATGCTGCTGTACGGGGATTTGAATTCGTACGCCGCAACGCTTCTGCAGAACGCGGAGGGAGACCTGAACGTCGCCGGGAAGCTGGATTCGGACGAGAGGTCCGAGGCACTTGCGCGCGTACCATTCCCAGCAGGCCGCCGAGAAAGCCCTGAAGTGTGCCTTGGCGCTGTCCGGGGTTGACTTTACGCATACACACGACTTGGAAAAGCTCGCCGCCGACCTGCCGCCGGAGTGGGGGGTGTCGCATCCGGCCTCCGACCTGGACAGGCTGTCCAAGATGGCGATCACCTCCAGGTACGGCAACGGCGGCGCGGCCCCGTCCAAGTCCGATGCGGATTGGGCGTTTAGTCTGGCGTCCGGCATAGTGCAGGCCATCCGCGCCGAGTCGTCGCGCCGCGGGCTATGACAAAAATTGCACCATCCGGAAATTTTCCGACACGGCCGTTCCAACGTAGTGTGGGAACGGCTAGCAATACGTTTCCGTCCGGCGCGGCGCTTTCATTTACCGCCACTGCCTGTCGTCTTGGGGCCGGATGCCGCTTTTTATGAACCTCACAAGATCCGTGTGGGCATGCCTGTCAGGACGCTCGCGGTTCTCGTGCAACTCCCCTAGGTATTCACGATCCTCTTGGCGGGTGCACAGGTCCATCAGGGCCCTTTCGTAGTGCCTGTCAAAGCCGTACTCATCGCCCATATATCCTCTGTACAGGTACCGGATGTATGGCCGCTTCGGCGCGTGGTCCGGCTTGCCGCGGTTCACGCAGGCGACCATCTCCACCAGAGCCTCTCCGGCAGCATCGCCGTAGATCCCGTCCGAGTCGTCGACGTCGTCCATATGATCGTATATGGACTCGCAAATGTCCTGGTACATCCGGATGGCCTCGTCACGGCCTCCCGCCCCGGCTCGCTCCCCGGCGGCCTCCAGAAATTCACCAAAGTCCGGCCCGAAATAAGAGTCCTGACGGCTCATACCGGCGAATGCCGAGTCCAGCTTGGAGCGGAAGCTGGGCTTCGCTGCTCCCGGCTCCCCAAAGCGCTTCACGAAGCGCTCCCGCATCTTGGCATCCTCGGCCAGCTCGTCGGTCAGAAACTCGCGCAGGCGCGCAGCCGAGAGGCTGTCCAGCGTATCCTGCGTTGTGGGTTTGGAGGGCCTAGCCATGATATCCTCCGGGGGAGTGTGGCCCGTCTCCGCCCAAGGGACCTGTCGGACCCGACGCTGTGCACAACACGTTCACCACACCCGTAGACTCCCCATTTCTCCCTTATGGGCGGGGGTTTGTGCGCATCTGGACTCAGCGCGACACCGGAAGGCACTCGGGAAGAGCTTGCGCGGCACCGGTCTGGCGGTTTTTGCAGATATGTCGGCATGACCCGGCCGCGCAGGGTGCCGGACCACGCGGATCATACCGTACAGGCCGGTAAGGGTCGGCAGGTGCTTGTGCCGAGCCTGGACGCGGCGGGGGTTTGGCAAGGGCGGTGACCGGAACTGAAGGGCAGCGGCGCCCAGAAACCACGACGTCCCATGGTAATGCCGCAGCGGGCACAGCGCGCCGCCGGGCGCCCGCATTCCCGGCAGTCCGGCCACCCGTTCCTGCCAGAGAAGCCTATTGGCAAGGGGGGATTATCCAGATGGGCAATTGGTAAGAATTAGGTTCATGTGGCCTGGCTAGTCGCCGCGCCCAGGATGGCCCGCAGTCGACGACCATCAGACCCAGGCGTGGTGGTTCTCCGGAGAATCGCGGCCATTTTGGAGCCTGAGCATGTCGGATCCTGCCGCTTCGGTAACGCCCGCACCCGGCAAGTCCCACGCGGCCACGGGCCGGGCGTACGTGGGCCCCCTTCCGGGCATGCGCCCGTCTGGCGCGGCCGTCGTGTCGGCGGTGCGGCCGGGGCACTCGCCGAGGCGGCCGACAGACTCGCCGCCGGCCAGTCCACGGATCTGTGCAGGTATATGGGTGGCATCCTGCGGCATGCGCCGTGGCATCTATGCCCGGCAGGCGCGCCTGCTAGCCGCGATCATGGGGCGGGAGCCGCCTCCCTGCCGGCCTTGGTGGATCCCGTTATGGGTGGGAAGAGGACTATGGAGCGGGCGGAGCACCCTGGGCCCCCCTCCTGATCCGGTCCAGCATCGCACGCGCGCGCGGGCCGAGGACCAGCTCCGGGGCCGAGGACTTTATCTCCATCACGTAGGCTTCCATAACGTCGTACAGCGAACCCGGTTCGTCGCCCGACATCCAATCATACAGTATGGCGTCTCCGTGAGCGGAGGCGGCATCCTCCACATCAGTACACCACGCGCCGTGGCTGCCGTCACGCGCTATTATCCTCGCCAACTCCGGGCCGCAAACCCCGGCCACCGCGTCGCACACGGCGCGACGGACCATGTCAATGCACGGCTGTTCACCGAACCACGCCCGGCGCACGACCGCGGCAGGGATCGGCCGTCCGTCGGTATCCAGCAGGCTCCGGCGGCCGAAGAGAGATCTCATCTCATGTCGGCCTCCCGGGAGCCGGAATCAATGCCATATACCTCGCGTAGCACGTCACGCATGTTATTACGCAGTTCCGGCGTATCTATACGATAATCTCCTGCTGCTCCGAGTATGTCGTCTGCGGTGTACCCGTGCGCCGCGCATGCCCGTATGTCTTCCATGTCCTTTCCTTCAGCGCGTGCTATCTTTGTCATAATCACGTCGAGCGGATCCATTGCCATCACCGTCAACGCACCAAACACGCCGATGTCTTTTGCCCGCGACGTGTAACCCGATGGAAGCGGATTATTGAACACCATTCCAGCAGGAAAAAGATCTGTTGGTGGTCCGTTGATCGAACATATCGCATCCCTGATGATTTCTTCACTCCCGTCCTCCACGACAAAATCCACGTCCTCCGTAGAATACTTTATGTTGTGAAGTGTAAGCGCCGTTCCACCGGCCGCAACCAGCGTGCAATTAGAATTCAGAACGTCACCTAGTTCTCGAAGGAACTCATGCAGGGAGCCGGAATCAACAGCCATACGTATCCAACACCGCCCGTATGTCGTCAGGCTGTACTGGTTCGTATGCAGCCAGCCTGTCGAGCGCCGGACTCCCAATATCCCTTCCCGTCGAACGCACGGCCTCTATCATGCCGCGCAGGGTTCCCGGAAACCCATAGTCGACGGCCAGGCGGACCATTCTGTCCCAGTCGATGGACGCCCTGCAAAGCACTACTGCCACGGCGGATATCCAGCGGTGGTCACGGCTGTATATGAGGCAGGCCACCAACTCCTCCGGCGAGATCCGTCCGGCGCCCGGCGCCGGGTCGCCGTACCTGGTGTATCCAAGACCGGCCAAGGCGGACACTATCTCGTGCCTCCCATATCCGTACGGTCCGGCGCGCATTGACTCTTGCATGTTATCATAGCATGCCGATTGGATAAAAATTGTCGGTTTAGTGGAGTGCATACTCCAATTCTCCGGAGAATCGCGGCCATTTTGGAGCTTGCGTATGTCGGATCCTGCCGCTGCGATAACGCCTGCACCCAGCAAGTCCCACGCGGCCACGGGCCGGGCGTACGTGGGCCCCTTCCGGACATGCGCCCGTCTGGCGCGGCCGTCGTGTCGGCGGTGCGGCCGGTGCGCTCGCCGAGGCGGCCGACAGACTAGCCGCCGACCAGTCCACGGATCTGTGCAGGTATATGGGTGGCATCCTGCGGCATGCGCCGTGGCATCTATGCCCGGTAGGCGCGCCTGCTCGCCGCGATCATGGGGCGGGGGTCGCCTCCCCGGCTTTCCCCAGACTCTCCAGCACGCGGTCCCGCGCCCGCCGGATCTCTCTCATGCTAGCCGCCCAGTAGCACCCACGGTCCTCCCCGCCGGCCGCCTCCGCCTCCAGCACTCTTATCCATGTGTTCAGGTCGTCCCCGCCGGCGCACAGCCCCTCCAGCTCCCTCTCATAGCATTTCATAAAGTCCGAGAATACCACCAGCGACCAGCCCGCAAGGTACTCTATGCGCCACCGCCTGTCTTCGGCCGTGAGGTCTTGCCGCCGGATGCACCTACCCGTAGCCTCCACGCACTCCTCAAAGAGCGGCCAGAGGTCGCCGCTACTGTCGTCCATCATGTTGTAGTGGACCCCCAGCGACTCGGTGAGCCCCATGTATATCGCCTCGGCCCTCCCGGGGTGGTCCACCTCTGCGGCCTCCGCCTCCCCCTGTATGACGTGCAGGTCCAGATTGTTGTAGTCCGGAACGAAGCCGCCCCTCATCTCGGCCGCTATCCTGGTGTCGGCCTCAAATCGTACGTCCCGGCGGTCTCCCCTGGCCCACGCCCCAAAGCGCTCTTCGGTGTTCCCGTCGGCGAGGCTTTCCTCCCAGAGGAGCTCCCGCAGGTTCCTTATGGGCGCCCGCACCGCGTGGGGGGCCGTTCTTCCATTCCAGTCCACGGCGGCGTGCCTGGCCCATCCTCGGACTACCATCCGGCCCGCTCCTCCCGTACAATCGCCACAGGATCCATGCCCCGGCACGCGGGGCCATATCTGTTTGGGCATGCGGGGGGCGCGCCCGCCTGCGTGTGCCCGACTTATGATCCCTCCGTATAATCTGCCGGGTGGACCACCCGGTTGGGAGGCGTTTTCCGAACGATCCAATAACACCAATGGATGGACCCCCCGTTCCCGGATCTGGAGTATACCGCACAAGGTCCGGGATCCGGGGGGACAGCCTGCCCGGCTTCCGGCCGGACTCTCATTGTATGGCATGCGGCACTACACTAGATCCCGCGTACTCCGAGTATGTTGGCGGCCATGATTAGACGCACCTGCGGGTCTGCACGGCTTTCATGCCGCACCCCCCCCGCCCGCCATTCCCAGGCATCTCATACACTGTACCATTCTGCCGGCCTGCCGACGTCGGCAGAATCATGGCCGGACCGGCCCCCCGGCACGCCCTTGGAATCCGGCATGATATATGGTGCGGCTCCCCCGATATCATCACCAAAATCCGCTTTTAAACGCGGGCCGCATTGCCATAATATGATATGGCTGGGCGCCTTCCTGATCGCGCTGCCGGGGGCGGCCGTCGACTGCGAGTCGTACATGGGCGCGTACGGCGGCTCCATCCAGGACGAGGTCGCGTGCTGGCGGCAGTCGCACGACACCTGGGAGGGGATTCTGGTCGAGGCCGTCTCCCGCATAGCGGAGCTGGAGCGCATAGTGGAGACGCTGACCTCCACCCTGCTGGAGGGCGGCCCCGTATCCAGCATGCCCCCCTCGGCGGCCGACTTTGGGCTGTTCGAGGTGGCCGTCCCCGCCGGGTGGATCGTAGACGTCTCCGGCGGCGAGCCGCGGCTGGCGGGGGTGGGGATCCCCGCCGGCGCACCGTCCACAGACCTGCGGGGCGTCTCCACCCTGGTGATGACCCACCCGTGGACCGACGAGGATCCGGTGCCGGTGACCATCACCGTCACCGTATCCCCCCGCATGGGCGGCGTCTCCGAGCACATCCTGTGGGAGGATAGGGTGGTGGGGGATCTGCTGCC
>JAEFDA010000032.1 GCA_016126025.1 Nitrososphaerota archaeon
CGCGATGGCCACACGCCTCTTCTCCCCGCCGCTGAGCATGTACGCCTTGCGACTCTCCTTGCCGGACAGCCCCACCACCTCCAGTATGCGGCGCGCCTCGGCCATGTCCGCCTCCGAATACCTCTTGAGGAGCGACTGTAGGGCGCCCATCCTGGGCAGGGCTCCAATCATCACATTATCCAGTACGGAGGAGTTGCGGACCAGTCCCAGGCTCTGCGGTATGTACCCTATACGGGACATTACATTCCGAAACCTGCCGTTACGCTGGTCCGGCCTGTGTCCGTCGACCATGATGGTTCCGCGGCTGGGCATCATCAGGCCGTTCATGATCTTGAGCAGTGTGGACTTGCCGGATCCGGACTTGCCCACTATCGCATAGTTGGAGCCGGCCGACACCCTCATGTTTATCTCCTGGATGGTCGTGTTGCGAACATCATAGGATGCCCATACATTCTCCATGTAGATTATACAGCGGTTCGGTTCCGCCTTGCCGATATCGCGTGTTTCCGACCGTATGCTAGTATGATGCGACAACCTGTCATTTTGCCGCGGCAGTGGTCTAAATCAAGCTTATGGTTTTCAAATTATATTATACAAATAGAAAATAAGATAATGGTGTTGAAAAAACGTAAAAAAGATAGGGTTAGTTGCGGAACTTGTCCAGCAGCCTGTCTTCGAAGCCGACCAGATCATTGATGTTGTCGCAAAAGCCGGCCATGTGGTGATCGGTCGTGGTGGGCAGCATGGCATCGACGCCATACAAGTCGCTGAGAATGCTGGCATTCGGGCCTCCGTTGAGCTTTAGCACGGCGTCAGTCAGTGCTTTTTTGTTGTTTTCCGACATGTCCGCGCTCACCACCAGTACGTGGGAGGGCACCGGACCAAGCGTCAGGGCTGGCTTGATCAGTCCGCGCTGCTCTTCGGGCAGGTACGTGGGAAGCCGATCGTTGCCAAATGCTACATCGACCGCGCCCTCGGCCAGCAGCTTGGCTGCTCCGCCATAGGATCCCGGAAACGCATGACTCTCGAATGCATCATCTATTGCCGCTTCTAGGGCCACAACATCGTCGCCATTGATGGTGACATGACCGCCGGTGACCAGCGAGCCGAATGGCCTGACGAATCCGGAGGATCCCGTCTCGCTGGTGAAGGAGACCTTCTTGTCCAGAACATAGCCTATGGAGTCTATCGTATCGTCGTTGTCGGCGCTTACCCAGACTGTAGCCTGATAGTATATCCTGCCGCTGTCTACCTCGGCCATCAGGACCTCGGCGCCGGACTGTGAAATGGCCAAGCATGCGGGGCCGGTATCCATTATGGCTGCGTCTATGTGACCGAACCTTAGGCTCTCTATGATGGGCTCGTAGCTGGAGGGTATGCTTGTCTGCACATCAACGCCCAGCTGGCTTGACAGGAACTCTGCAAAGTCCTCTGCGGCGGGTTCAAAGCCACCGAAATCCACCGGCTTTACCGGAATGAACCCGATGGTCAGCGAGTCGGTACCTGTTATGCGGGATTCTAGATGTATGATATCGAGTGCAATAAGCTCCTGCAGCGCGCCTATAAACGTGCTGTCGGAGGTTGTGCCATCCACCCAGCTACGTACTACAGTTTCCACAAATTGTGGTATCACCGACCCGGACATCATCATATTGTCATCGGACATGGATTGTGCTTCAGCTGCTTGCGTGGCAGATACTGCGGCCAGACTGGCCATAACCGCCAACGCTAGTATCATATGTTTCATTGGCTAGGCCTCCTCCACGCGGTTATATAGTGTTGCGGGGTACCGTATTATTTTATTATCTAAACAGATAACAGACCAAATCCGGTTGATCATATATTAAATATTTAAGATCATTAATTTCGCTTTAGGTATGGTACTTGGCATAAGTATCTGGAATGTCAGCTGGGACACCGGCATGCTTGGGTACCGGCAGGTCCAAGGCTGGCCCGTCTGTGAGCAGTGCGGTCCGGCCATCGATCGGCATACTGCAACAAGTCTATGCCTAAAGACCTCCCGCGCCCCCCGATAGCAGACACCAGAAAGCAAAAGCGAGAAAGGGAGAGCCGACACTTGGCAGGATTCGGTTTATGGAAGACACCCCCACATGTGGCACCAAGGCTGCCCTCAAGGCGGGACGGGGGGATGGAGCCACGTCAATGCCGCGCTGGTATGTTGTCTGCCTGTGGCGCATGAACGGCAGACGTGACCCAGAAGTCGTCTGGTACCTGTACCAGCCGGCCAGCGCTGTATATGCTCTTCTGCTTCGTGTTGGATATTTTCACACGGCAGTGGCTTGCCTACCGGTTTGGCACTCTGACCACCACAGACGTCGCCGCAGAATCGCTGGCAGAGGCGATAACCGCCGCTAAACTCGACTGCCCAAGGCTCACGCCCCAGGCGACAACGGTTCCTAGTATACGGGCAAAAGATTCCAAAAGGCTGCCTCCCTTCTGGGCATCTGCCTCAGTTTCATCTGCACCCACACGCCGGACAAAACAGCCGTATGGAATTATTCCACGGCATTCTCAAGTAATAGTACGTCTGGCCACACGACTTAGCCGACTACCAGCAGGCGGAGGCCGTCATATCAGAAGCTCTTCGGTACTGCAACCGGAACCGATTGCACTCGGCGCTCAAGTACGTTCCGCCGGGCGAATTTCTGATATCATGGGAGGTGAGACATAAATGCGTGGTCAGAGTTTGTAAAATCGTGCTAAAAACGGTCTCCTTTTCCAAGGCCCATGTCAATCCCAGCCGAGCCAGATTACCTCTCGGCAGCTCCATCTGTACCACTGTCCGAGAACCATCCAGATTGTCGGCTGGGCGCGCCGCTGGGCCACAACCCGCCTACTGAGGACGGACGATGTCAGCCGACGGCCCGCCGCTCGTAATAGTATTCCTGGCGCTTCAGGTTGCGCGACTCTATGATGCGGCACCGCGCCGGTGAAAGCAGCCGGGACATCTGCTCGTATGTGTCCATGCGGGTGTAGTCCATGGCGTACGCCACCTGAAAGAGCGGCGGCCTCTCCAAAAACATCGGCCGGGCCTGATCGTACCCGCCTATGCGAGGGAGTCCTGCCCGGTATATTCCGATGTTCCTGTCGCCGGCGACCAACGGATCCTGGTAGCAGCACACCGAGTACAGATTCTCGTCCTCTATGATGGTTAGTTTGGCGAATCGATCGTTCCAAGAGTCGACACAGCTGGCCAGATAGACGGCCGTGTCCCGATCCTCGAATATGGGCGAGACCACCAGCCTCCCGGCCTCGTGCGCCCATGCTATGCGGTTGAACCCGCCACGCCACTCTATATCGGCCACGGTACTATCGATCTGGCCGTGTCAATATGAGCCTTAAGGCAGGACCGAAACCAAAGTCTGATTGTCCAGAGTGCGCTGCCGAGGCCAGGCCGAACAACGGCAGTGTTTAGCTGGCCTGTCCGTTGCCACCGTCATTGCAGAGGACTGTATTCCCAGTCCGCATGCAGGGCAGGGATCTAAAAGATCCATCTTGGCAACTCGGCGGCGCGTCCACAAGCCTCCACGCTTCAAAATTATAGCATGGCGATGCGTAGCCGCCAGTATGGTTATATTTTGATCTAATTCAAGATCATAAACGGTTTAAAATACAAAATCCAAACTTTTGACATGCTACACGGGTGCAGAAAGCGGGGCAATACCAAATAATGCAAAGAACTACAAAAACAAGTATGAATATACGCGCAATGTAATGATAAGCGTGTCCTGATTAAAAACATGGCTTTTCATACTCCAAATCACTAGAATGGTTTTAGTCATCATCTGCGTGGCCCGCGCATACGGACCGCAGGACGGTGTTTGTTTGCAGTGCGGAATGGAGAAAACGGCAATGTGACTGCCCTGCCGTCTGGCCATATGCGCCGGCGCAGTCCGCCTGGAGTTTGCGGACGGCGCCCGAATCCGATGCGAAGCGTCGTGCCGGCACCCGTCAGGGCCGCGCCGACGCCATTCCGGCAATCTCCCGTTCCACGAGTGGCAGGAACGCCCCCACGTCGGTGACTATTCCCAGCGCCTGCCACGTTCCGCGGTCCAGCAGCTTTGTGACGGTGGACTGGTTTATGTCGACGGCTATTGTGCGCACCGTGGACGGCAGCATATTACCGGTGGCTATGGAGTGGAGCATCGTAGATATCATGATCACCATGTCGGCGCCCTTCAGCACCTTCTTGTACTCCCTCTGGGCATCCACCACATCAGTGATGACGTCCGGTAGCGGACCGTCGTCGCGGATGGAGCCGGCCAGCACGAAGGGCACGCCCCTCTTCACGCATTCGTAGAATATTCCGCGCTTTAGCACCCCCTTCTCCACCATGTCGGGTATGGAGCCGTGGGTGAAGACGGCGTTTACGGTGTCCATGTGGTTGCGGTGGCCCTTGCTGACAAGGGTGGCGTCCTTGACGCGCATCCCCAATGACGTTCCGTACAGGGCGTTCTCTATGTCGTGCACAGCCAGGGCGTTGCCCGCCAGCACTCCGTCTATGTAGCCGTCGCGTATTAGTGCGGCCACCGACGGGGCGCCGCCCGTGTGCACGATGGCCGGCCCTCCCACTATAATGATGCGGCCCCCCTCCTTCTTGGTGTCGTATATGTCAGATGCTACAGTCTTGGCTATGTGCTGTGTGGGCCTCTCGCTGGAGCTGCCGCTGTTCATGAACTCGAAGAGTCCCGTAGCGGTTCGGGGCCGCGGGGGCGGCACCACGCGGATTCCCTCCTCACCACATACCACCATGTCGCCCTTCCTGACATCTCGGATGGGCGTGCAGCTGGCCGTCCCCCCCTGCACTATGATACATTTGTCCATCATCTGTTTTTGGGCCGTCAGCCACTTTCCCCCCAGATATATTCGGGTCTCGTTGTTGGTGGTGCTGTAAAAGTCGACCGGCAGGGTCGCGTCTGCAGGAGCTTCCCGAAGCGTCGCCTCCCCCGGCGAGACTTCGGTGACGCCCTCCTGGTGTATGTCCTCGAGTATCTCGGCCAGGTGTGCAGAGTCCCGGCCAGTGACGCGGAGGCGCGCGTAGCTGGTGTCAGCGGGACTCTTGCCCACGTCAAACTCCAAAAATTCGTAGCGGCCACCCCTGTCCACCACCCGGTTCATTACATTGGCCAGGATCATCGAGTCAATCAGGTGCCCCCGCATCTCTACTATCTCGGACTCCTCGGACATGGCGTGAGTCCCGATGCGCCTCTCAAAAACGTTTGCCGCATCGGGTATGGCGCCAGCGCGTTTTTTAACGGGGTGTGGGAGAGGCGCCGCATGGTAAACAGGAAGCGCTTTGTCATAGTGGGCGCGCTGCTGGCGATTCTGATCTCGATAGCCTTCTTCATAGGCTCGCCCATGTTCGGCAACTTTGATCAGCTACGGTAGGACGCGCCGCCGCCCCTCCTCGAAGGCGGTCAGCACCGTGTCGATGTCCGAGTCGTCCAGCGAGGCGGTCACCGAGACTCGTATGCGCGCCCCGCCCCGGGGCACCGTGGGGTACCTGATGGCGGGCGCATAGACTCCGTTCCGGGCCAGTATGCGGGAGAACTCCACGGCATCCTGCTCCCCGCCTATTATGACGGGTATGATGTGCGTGCCGCTCGCCGGTCCGAATCCCATGTCGTCCAGCCCGTCGGAGATGCGGCGCGTGTTGTGCCGCAGGAGCCTCCGCCGCTCCTCCAGGTCCGCGCCCATGCGCGATATGGCGTCATGTATGAGGACCGGCGGCAGCGCCGACGTATACATGAAGGGCCGGGAACGGTTCACCTGCAGATCCGTCACGGGATCATCGGCGGCCACGTACCCGCCGAAGGAGCCCAGGGCCTTGCTCAGGCTGCTTATGGTGGCGTATACCTCCCCGGAGACGCCGAACATGTAAGCGGTGCCCCTTCCCTCCTGCCCCGCCACAAAGTCGCCGTGCGCGTCGTCCACTATGACGGCCGCCCCGCGCCGGGAGGCCACCTCGACTATGCCCCGCAGGTCCGAGTAGTCGCCGTCCATGCTGAATATGCCCTCGGTCACCACCAGCGCGTCCCCCTCCGCGCCGGACAGCATGCGGTCCAGCCCGTCCACGTCATTGTGCTGGAATATTCTGGTGCGCCCGCCGGCCAGCCGGCAGGCGTCTATGATGCTGGCGTGGTTGCGCTCGTCGCTGAATATGGTACACCCATCCACGCCCAGCACCGGTATCACGCCCAAGGACGCCATGTATCCGGTGGGGTAAACCAAGGCGGACTCGGCAGAGATGTGCGCCGCCAGCATCCCCTCCAGAGTGCGGTACGAGTCGTCGTTTCCTGCGACCAGCCGGGAGCTGGCCGAGCGGGGGCCGCCGTGCACCTGGCCCCGCACCCCCAAGTAGTCGTTGGAGCCCAAGTTTATCATGGTATGGCCGTCCAGAGTGATATGTGGGCCCGCTGCACGGCCATACCGCAGCGAGCGATACAGCGACCCCCGTCTCAGATCCTCCAGGCTCCCGGCCACGTGGCCCAGGCTACGCTTCAAGGCGTGCTCGGCGTATGATCTCGGCGTCCCGGCCGGGTGCATTCCCGGGCATCGTGAGGTATCCGTTGGTTATTATGCCGTCGGCCCCTCCTCTCAGCAGGGCCTCGCCGGCATCGTCGGTGGCCGTCTCCCGGCCGCCGGATATCTTGACTATGGAGCGCGGTAGCAGGAACCGCATCAGGGCGAACAGCCGCGATATCTCGCCGGGCGGCAGGGGCGCCTGCAGTTCCAGCGGGGTGCCGGGCACCGGCACCAGTATGTTTATGGTCACCTCCTCGGGGCGTATGCGGCGGATCTCCAGTGCCAGCTCCAGCCTCTGGGCCCTGGTCTCGCCCAGTCCGATTATTCCCCCGGTGCACAGCTCCAACCCCGCCTCCCGGGCACGCCTCAGCGTCTCCACCCGGTCTGCAAAGGTATGGGTGGTACATATCTGGGGGAATTTGGAGGGCGCCGTCTCCAGGTTGTGGTTGTAACGCCTAGCTCCGGCGCGCTTGAGGTCCCCAGCCTGGCGCTCGGTGAGGAACCCCAGGCTGCACTCCACCTCGATCCCTATGTCGGCGCGTATGCGCCGCACTATACCACATACCCTCTCAAAGTCTGCCGGCGGGGGCTCTCGCCAGGCCGCCACCAAACAGTACGAACCGGCCCCTCGTGCTCGGGCATCTCTGGCGCCTTTTATGATCTCCTCGGAGGGGGGAAGTCGGTAAGTCTCCGTGTCCGTGTCGAAGAAGGCGGACTGGGCGCAGAACGAGCAGTCCTCGCTGCAGGCGTTCTTCTTTATGTTGTGGAGCTGCTCCACGTCGACCTCTGGCCCCCGCATGGTTCTGGTGAGGCGGCCGGCCGCGTCCAGCAGCGCGGGCAACGCATCATCTGACACGTTCAGCAGATCCCGCGCCTCCGTGTCGGTTATGGAGCCGCCGGAGGCCACCGTATCATAGCAGCGCCGCACGGCATCTACTCCTCCCATGTTCTGTTTCGGACACGCACGGGTTATTAAGCATGGGACAGCCGACCCATTGTCCGAAACTGTAAGCGTGCGCGAAGAACACGCTTTGTGACCCTACAGAAGGGCGCCAACCATCTGCAAATCGTACCGGATCGTACATGCGACTAACCCGTATGGCATCGGGGATCATTTGCAGGTATTCACGCGCGGCATCAATCCATTTGGGGAGGCCGCCGCCAGTCTCCTGCAACGCCCAGTCGCCCAGCCCATCCATCGCGCTAACGTTAGCCGCGGCCTCCATGGGGGAGGATAGCCATCAGAGGGTGGTGCGTCCTTTCCATAAAAGGGCGGGCTCTCCGGCGAATTGTCTTATCAACGTGACCTAACCTCCGAACGTTCCAAAATGTGACATGACAGCCGTCGACATATGTTTCCATTCCGACCCGCATCTTCCGATTTATACGGGCCGCCGTCTGGCATGCGGTGCATGCACCTGGAAGCATCAGACATGCGGCTTACATGCTACCTGTTACTGACCGGATCTTGATTTTAGTTCACGCAACTCTGCTGAGATGCCGCGGTTATCCGCCTCATATCCGGTTATATCATGCCGGTATCGGGCAATTTCTCCGCGCATATCGTCTATCTCCTGGCCGTTTGCGGTTTCCGTTATTCTCTGCGTCAACACCTTGCACAGGTCCATGAGCCGCTCCACCTGTCTCGTGTTATGATCCCCCCGTTCCTCAAGCGCACGTATAGCGCCGTCAGTTCCAAAATTCATCCTTCTCCCACTCTCTGAATGACTCTTTCAGACTCAGCATCGTTCTCTTGAGCTGCGGCTGGTCTGTGCGTTCTGCCAAGTCGGCGATTTCTTCGCATTTTTTTATCTGTCTGGAGTATTTGCCCATGACTGCAGTGCGTATTTGTCGTATTTAATGACTACCAGAGGGGGACTTATCCGGATGAAATCATAGCAGCGTGCTCATCAGGGCGGGCCGTTACGGCCGCAACCTGCCTGAAACAGACTGCGAATTGACGAAAATTATACCGGCGCGCCGTTTCGCCTTTCTGAACTAGCGGATCCCAGCCGCGGCGCCCGGCTCTTTGCCTGCATACACCTACTGATCTCTCTCGTGCCCGCCCGTATACTCGTACACCCCGTACTTGCTGCCGTCCCCGGCCTGGTACACCCAGATGCGGTTCTCCCACACCACCGGCCTGAACTGCTCCTGGGTGGACGGGTGCAGCCGCCGGTAGACGCCCTCGCCCACCAGTATTTGGTTGGGGGCCGCCATGGACTGTATCTTGGCGGCCATGTTCATGGACCGCCCCATCATGTCGACGTGTGACTTTGCCGGATCCTGGCCGTACCGGACCACTATGTTGGTGCCATAGTCCATCCCTATCTTGACTTGTAGCTCCGGGTAGTCGTACTGGGTCAGGATGGGGTTGATTCCGTCGTTTATGATGTATATCATGGACTTGCCGCAGCTGACGGCGCGGTCGGCGGCCAGGAGGGAGTTGTCCGTCGCCACAAAGTACCCTATCACCGCATCCCCCATGAATTTGAGCACCAGTCCGCGGTGCGCCGCGATCAGTCTGGCCATCTCCTGCACGAAGGATGTCATTATGACGGCCACCTTGTCGTCGGGCAGGCCGAGGGCCATCTGGGTGGATCCGACCAGGTCGATATACAGCACCACCGAGTTGAACTTCTTGAATACGTTCCTGCGGAGGAATTCGCCAGAGTTGTCCGGCATATAGTCGTACTCGTATCCCTCCTTGAGCGACGCCCATATCCTGGTCTGCGTCTTCTGGAGTAGCGTCTCCGAGTCCACGGTGGTTCCCTGGCTGGTTCGTATGAGGCTGGAGGCGTCCAGCGGGTTGACGGGCATCACGTCACTCCAGGGGGAAGTTGGTGCCGCACGAACGGCACCTTCCCCTCTCGCCCCTGTACCGGCTGTCATAATAACTGGATAGCTCGCCGCCGCAGTGCCTGCACTTGGTGTCCATGTGCCATAATAGGCCATTCCGTATATAAAATGGCGGGGGTTCTCCAAACCCATGCGCGCTGGGGACACGCGGGGCCCGCTGGGCCCGCTGGAGCCGGAGGTCCGCTCGGCGGAAGGGGCATTCCTGGAGGCGGTCAAACGCCACACCACTCCTGCCACGCGGCATGTAATGCTGGGGGATGCCACCATAACCACCCAGGAGACGTTTGACGCGGACGGCGTGGCCCGCATGTTCGACGGCGTGGTGGCCGGACTGGACGGGTGGGTCCCGGGGGACGTCACCGTCACCAACAACGAGGACATACGGCGGGTCTTCGTCAAGTTTGCCGCCCACATAGGAGAATATACTATGACATGCCACTTTTCATTGCAGTTTCACGTGCTGCTGTATTATGTGCCCGACCAGCGGGTCGTAGACTGCCAGAAGGAGCTCTCGCGGGTCATCGACGAGGCCAAGTCCGGCGAGGAGCGGCTGGCCGAGGACTCCGACGCCATCGTATCGGAGGGCATCCGGGCCCCCGGCGAGGGCGATATCTCCGAGATGGAGCTCTTTGAGAGGCTGTACCGGGACGACTCGCTGGTGGAACGGCTGGATGCGAAACTGGAGGGAGCCACAAGCGAGAGGCTGCGGCGGCTGGCCGACGAGAAGAGGCGCCTCTTCGCGGAGCTGGACGGCCTGCTCACCGAGACGTACCAGACCGTTCCCGTTATGATAGACGACGCCCGGCTGGTCACCGGCGAGGAGGGGTGCCTGTGCACCTTCGACGTGGAGCGGGAGTCCGGCGGGGTGCGGGCCCCCATGCCCGAGGCCATGGACGGCCGCACGCTGGATGCCATGCGTGGGAGAATCCGGGAGGTGCGGCGGGCGCTGGAGCCGCACGGCAGCCCTACTCCATGATCTTGAGGGTGTCCGAGGCGGTGATTATCCCCGTTATGGCGGACCTCTTGGAGACCAGTATGCACTTGGAGTAGCGGATGAGCGGGACCAGGAGCGCCGCGGGCGTGTCGTGGTCCACGATGGGGGGTATGGGCTCCATGGCGTTCCGCAGGGCGGTCCTCTTGAGGCCCGCCTCGCCGCCGCCGGCCAGATGCTTCACTATGCCGTCCTCTGTGACGACGCCTACCGGATCCTTGCCGGCGAATACTGGTATCT
This sequence comes from Nitrososphaerota archaeon, assembly GCA_016126025.1. GTDB lineage: Archaea > Thermoproteota > Nitrososphaeria > Nitrososphaerales > Nitrosopumilaceae > VYCS01. Next base: position 10,637 of record JAEFDA010000032.1, read on the forward strand.
GGCTTATGGAATGCTGCCGCATCCTCCGGACCGCGTCGTGTAGCGTGTCCCGCACGTCCAGCCTGACTATGTCCTCGCTGCACAGGCTGCCCGCGGTCTGGGATATGGCGCTGGCCTCCCGGCTCGCCAGAGCCTCGAATATCCGCCTGGCGGTGTCGTAGCTGGGCTTGCTTCGGCCGGACTCTATCTGGTTTACCATCGAGGTGCTGATCTCGCACATCCGGGCCAGCTCCCTCTGCGTCATGCCCAGCTTGAGGCGCATGCGGCGGATTGAGTCCAGCCGGGGCAGCATGGTACAGATAGGGGCGACAGGGTTTTAAACCGTGTTCGTCGTATGGGGCCACGCCCGCCCCTATCCGTGGATGGCATCCGGACAGATGGGCTGGTACGGGCACCGCCGGCAGGTCTGGCCGTCGGGCTTGGCGCCGAATGCCTCGGCCAGTATGTCTTGGGTGCACTCCTCTATCGCTTTTATGCCGTTCTGCAGCGACTCTGCATCTATGTCGTACTCCCGTGTCGTGCAGCCGTTTCTGCGGGAGACCTGTTCCACGTATACGAACGCAAACTTGGCCGGCAGTGAGCCGTACTTTTCCCCGGCGGCATGCGCGTATATGCACGCCTGCGGCTCCCGGATGGTGTGGTCGGCGCCGTCTTGTCTGATGCTTTTTATGGTTATGTTGGAGCTTCCGGTCTTGAAGTCGACTATACGGTACGTTCCGTCCGGGTATGACTCGACCCGGTCTATCTTCCCGGTGTATCGTACCCCTCCTATCGTCGTCTCGAACTTTTCCTCGACGCCTATCTTTTGCGGCCTGACCGGCGAGGCCTCCTCCCATGCGACATAGTTGCGGATCGCCGTCTCCAGGGCGGGTCTGGCGTGCTTGTAGTCACGCTCGGCGTGGGAGCACCTCACATCCTCCATCTCGTCTTGAGCCGCGCGTATGGCCTCTTCTGTGCCAATCTGCCCCCTCCCCATACCCTCCAGAGCCTTGTGAACTATGCGGCCCTTGTCCAGGGGCATGGCCGGCCTCTCCGGCACGTGCAGCACGTACCGGTACTTGAACTGCAGCGGACACCTCTGGTATGTTGTGATTTTGGAGGCCGACAGCGAGAGGCTCCCGTGGTCCACCAGCGGCGGGTGCGGCGCCTCCAGAATGTCCACAGCACGCCTGGCATCGATGCCCAAGGAGTCCGGCAGATCAACGTCGGCGCCGCCCTGCATCCTCCGCAGCATGGACAGCTCCGCCAGTCTGCCGGCGGCCGCCCCCAGGCGGGACTCGCGCACCGCCCTGCATGCGGCATCCTCTACATCCCGTATCCTCGCCTCCAGCGGATCGGGGGCGGCCGGCGCGGCCATCTCGACCGGCGAGAGTGCGATTCGGCGAACGTACGGTTTGGAACAGACCAGGTCCAAAAACCCCAGCGGACTCCTGGACCTGCCGTCGGTCTCCAGGGGGCACGTCAGGCACAGCCCCGCCTGGGCCCGGGTCATCGCCACATACAGCAGGTTCTGCTCCGATGCATCAGCGCCCGAATTATCGCGTTCCAGCGCCCACGCCGGGATGACGTCCCTCTCGTTTCGGCGGTTCGCGCCGGAGTGGAGCCCGGTCACAAAGACGTTCCGGAACTCCTTGCCCTTGCTCTTGTGTATGGTCAGGACGCTTACGCCCCCGGCAGGCTCCGCAGAGTCAGAATCCAGCAGCCCCGGATCCGCCGCCATGGCGCCGCTGGCGAACTTGGCATATTCGACAAAGTCCAGGAGGGTGTCGTACGGATAGTGGCGGTTGTACCTCTCGGCCATATCATATAGCCTGCCGAGGACGGCGCGGTTTCTGGCCGACTCGTAGCCGCTCTCGTTGGCGTTGCGCCTGTAGGCGTCGGTGTGTTTGAGCATTATGTCGTGGAGTGTGGCCGGCAGGCCACTCTTTGCGGCGTCCGCATGCATCCCTTCCAGCCGCTCCCGGATCTCGCGTACCTCCGGGCCCTGGTCGCCCTCGTATACGCGCAGGGCCTCAAAGACGCGGTCGTTCCGCCGGTTCGGTGACATCCTACGGGCCGCGCAGTTTATGGTCCGTATGTTGGACGCGCCGATGCCGCGCCGCTCAAGCACCAAGGCTATCTCGGAGCCGGAGGTCTCCGGCGAGGCGGCTATGTGGAGCAGTGCCAGTATCTCTGATATCTGGGGGTCGCCCATCGGGATGCCGGTATTTCCCGGCTCGACCAGAACCCCCCGGGCCTGTAGCGCCTCGGCAAACCTCCTGCACGCGGCATTGGTCCTGCACAGCACGGCCACGTCCGGCTTTGTGCCGTCCCGCACCATCCCGCTTATGGCAGCAGCTACAAACTCGCGCTCGGTGGTCTCGTCGGGGGCGATGGCCGCCACTATGCCGGGATTGGGCGGGGCGTCTGCCGGGGTCACAGTATTAGCGGGCCCCAGCACCCCCGGAGCCACATCGTCTATACCCACCGGGCCGTCCCCTGCCGTGGCTCCGCCCGGACCCCCGGTATGGGGCACGGCCGGTTCGGTCCCACACTCCTTGAGGAGACCGGCCACCGCCCGCACGTTATCGGAGCAGCGGTGGTTCTTTTCCAGGTCTATCTTTGTGCAGCCGGGGTACCGCTCCTCAAAGTCCTGAAATATCGAGGAATATGCCCCCTGAAACTCCATTATGGACTGGTCCCGGTCCCCCACTACCATTATGTTCCCGGAGCCGGCCAGCAGGGTCGCCAGCTGGAACTGGGCGTAGTTGTTGTCCTGAAACTCGTCCACTATCACGTATGCGTTGTGGTATCTGCCGCGTACGTTCTCGCTGGAATACAGGAGGTCGGCCGCCCTGCCCACCATGCCTTCGTAGTCTATCATGTCGTTGTCGGCCATGTGTTTTTCGTGGGCCTCGTACACCTTTACCAGCTCGTTCAGTCTCTTTGCGGACTCGTCCAGATCGGCCAGATCCCTCCCGTTCAAGCCGGCCCGCTCCTTGCCGTTCAGCGCGTGGTTCATACGCTCCTTGATTTTTTCGACGGACAGCAGCTCCCTCTTTGCCTGTTGTATTCCCCTCAGTACTTTGGCGCATCCTGCGGCGTTCATCCTGATTACGTTCTGGTCGATGCCCAGGCTGTCGGCGGTCTTGAAGCACCACGCCAGCCTGGACAGGCTGTCGAAGACCGACGTCCCCTCCGACACTCCGGTGATGTCAGAGTTCTCCTTTAGTATCTCCATCCCCAGCGAGTGTATGGTGCCTACCCAGACGCGGGTGACGTCCAAGTTCTCCGGAATCCCGGTATTTTGTTGTGCCAGTGTGGCGTCCCGTATATCTTTCAGTCTTCTGGACATCTCCCCGGCGGCCTTCTTGGTGAACGTCATGCAGAAGATGTTCTCGGGCCGGGCGATGCCCTCCGACACCAGCCGGGCCACCCGCTCCACTATGACGCGCGTCTTGCCGGATCCCGGACCCCCGTTCACCAGCAGCGGCCCCCCGCCGTGGCCTACCACCCTCTCCTGCTCGTCGGTGAGCCTTATTGTTTCGGCATTCCGGCCGGCCGCCCCAACCATAGCGCCGTGGGAGCGCAATGCCGTTAAAAGGTGTCCGGACCGGCCCGGCCACAGCACGTCGGGGAGCAGACCGGTGGCCGTCTCATACATTCGGCGGGACAGAGGACGGGCTGGCCATAATGGACGTGCCGCGCGGCGGCAAAACCTTGATGATTGGATTGATCTCTGGATATGTCGGCGGTGGCCTTGCCTGCAACGGTGGCCCGGATCCGGAAGTCAGTTCTCCGCCAGGGTGTCTGTCTCGGCCAGGTAGGTGCCCACCTGCACCCAGGCGCCGTCCATGAGACGGGTTATCTTGTGGGCGGTGGGCAGCAGGTCTCCGGATTCGTTGAGGCCGTCGTAGCGTATGGCCCCGTCGTACCCTGCCGCCACGGCCTGCAGCGCCTCGCCTATGCGGGCGGCCTCGGTGCTACCCGCCTCAATCATGGCTAGCCCGACCATCCACGCGGAGTCGTACGCCGTATAGACTACGACGGAGGGCTCTCTGTCAAGCTCCGCCGTCATTGCCTCCCTGACGTACCCGTGCCTTTCGCCGGGAGCCAACAGTATCTCGGCCGCGGTCAGGCCCACCGACTCGGCAAACGTGGAGGCGGTCCCGTCTTCGGGCAGGCCGCTATCCAGCGTCACCGACTCGGAGGCGAACCACCTCACGTCGTCCAGGACGTCATACTGGATGGCGGCCCGGGCTATCTTACGTGACTCCTCGAACGATATCATGATTACTGCCACCCTGTCGGCGCCGTACCGGACGATGGCCTCCTTGACATACTCGTTGAGTAGGGCCACCTCCTGAGACATCTCCGGAGTGTGCGGCGAGTACCTGATGCCCGCATAGACGACACCGCCGCGCTCCTCGAACTCGTCTGATACGGACATCCATACGCCATCTCCGTATGCATCTCCCCTCCAGATCGTGACCAAGGCGTCTATGCCGGCCTCTTCCAATACCTTGCTCAGGGCGACCCCCTGGCCGCTGTCGTCTGGTACCAGGCGGTACACGCCGTCGTCGGGGATGGCCAGAGATGGGGCCGAGGAACAGCAGCTCAGGGAGACCATCCCGTTCTGGTCCACATACTCCCTGACGGCGTCCACGTTGGCGCTGGTCACCGGACCGAGGATGACGGTAATGTCCTCTTCCTCGTGGAGTGCTCGGATTGCCTCCCGCGCCACCTCCGGGTCGGTGGCCGTGTCCCTGCTGATCGTCTCCATCTGCCATCCGGCCCCCATCTCGGATAGATAGGCGTTGAAATCGGAGATGCCCAGATTGATGGCGGCCTCGGCCTCCTCGCCGCTGGAGCTTGTGCCTGTCAGCGAGACCAGTGTGCCGACTGTCACCGACCCGTTGATGGGCACGGTAGACCCGGCGGCGGCCTCGCCGTCCAGCGCGTGGGCGCCCGTCAGGAGAGCCGCCGCGCACAAGGCAGCCACTGCCATCCGGACAGTCCCGACTTTCATTTTGCCCCGCGACTCCACACAACCATCTACGAGGCCGCCATAATTTGTAAGTTCTCTCTCAAATCAGCCAAGTCAAAAACGCCCTATTGATCCTGCCGTATACCCGAATATGGGATCTATTGGTGAGCCATACCCGGACCAAGGGTGGTTCAGGACCGATCACAGTTCACAAGGGAAGCGACGGACCAGCGGTGCATGCCCCACCAGATGGATACAACCGGATCAGTATCTGTTCTAAAAGATCGCATTTATCTTGGCCGGATATGCGCGCCGGACCACGCCCCGGTCACTTGAGGTGCGAGCACAGCTCGGCCAGCACCCCGTGGAGTGACTTTGGGTGTATGAAGATGACCCGCGTCCCTGCGGAGCCCGCCCTGACCTTTCCCAAGAATCGCATTCCGCACGATTCCATGCGGTCCACCTCGCCGTCTATGTTGTCGATCTCCAAGGCTATGTGGTGCAGGCCGGGGCCGTTCTTCTCCAGAAACCTCCTGATGGGGCTGGCATCGCCAATCGGCTCCATCAGCTCTATGCGGCCGTTCTCCAGGGGTATCATGGCGATGGCCACTCCCTCCGACTCCACCGTCTCGTACTCCACGTTCTGTATGTTCAGCGCCTCGGAGTACGTGCGGGCGGCCTCCTTGAGGTCGTTGACGGCGATGGCCACGTGGTCTATTCTCATCAGAAAGGCCATTCCAAGGGAGTTAATATAGGTTAAACCCGACCGGCATCCGGCGTGGGCCGTGGCTGGCAGACACTGCATTGAGTAGTCACTCAGCTATAGGTAGGAGTAATTTTCCAGCTCCTCTTGGCAGTTATTCCAACTGCTCCAGTCGGCGCGCGCAGCCTCCCCGGCGCCGGCAGGCATCCAAACGGCAAAAAAAGACGGTCAGGTGGCCGTCACCCGTAGACGTTCCGGCGGGGGTTCCTGTCTGTTTTTATATGCTGACGCCCCCGGCTCGAAACGTATGGGGGTAGGTTCGTGGCTAGGGCGGTCAAAACGCAGGATGCCGGGGCGGCGGCGAGCTGCGCCAAGTTCAGACGGAAAGCGGCGGACGGAAACGGACAAAAGTCCAAGTTCAAGGAAACGGTTTCAAAGAAAACCATCCGATGCCGGATCCCCTAGAGATATTCGAATCTCCACTACGCGCTCCGGCAGAAAAGTTAGGGATGTTTGGCTCGGCTCCACCACGGGGCTGGCGTTTGAGAGCGTATGTGCAGACATACTTGAAGGATGTGGATTCACAGTGCGCAGAATTGGCGGGACGGCGGACGGCGGACGTGACATCATCATGTGGATTGACCGGGGCAAGGTTGTGGTGGAGTGCAAGCACCAAGCAAAGTCGGTCGGCAGACCGGTGGTACAAAAGCTGCACTCGGCGGTCATGACCGAAAGGGCTGTGGGAGGAATAGTCATAGCCACCGGCGGATTTAGTTCGGCTGCCGAAGGACACACTCACGCTAACATATGTTCTGGCGACGCGCTAACCGCCATCAGGCGTATGCAACCGAACAACATCCTGCTGGTGGACAGCGGTGGACTCTCCGCGTTAGCGCGGGTGGCCGGCGTTAATCTGCACCAAGGGGAGGATCCGTCCATACGTGACATCGACATAAGCGGTGTCACCGGCATGTTTGCAGGTCTCAGGAGCTGCCCCGCAGGGGCCACCTCTCTGATGGATGCCAAGGCGACGAGTCAGCATATCGACACATGCTGGGTGGCGGAGGTCAGGGTAGAGCAGAGATTTCACAACAGCGCCGGCATGCTGGTGCACAAGATGAAAAAGAAAAAGACCTACGCGTGCGGTCCGGATGGAGGCATACTAAATGGCAAACTAGCCAAGAAGGTGAAGAATGGTGGGGACGGCCTTCCCGTCAAGAGAGGCGAGCCGCCCCCTCGGAACGGCATAATCAGAACTGCGAAGGCAGAGTGCGTTAAGAATGTCAAATACAAGGGGGGTAATGGGGCCACATACGTAAAGAGATGCGAGCCAACGGAGGGACACATACACGTAAAGTTTCACCCGATTGGAGTGCTCCGGACAACGGTGGAGTTGAAATTCCTGAGAACGATATACAAGTGGGATATACCCTGGGACAAGGAGATAACGTGCAAGGCGTGCGGGAAACCCAAGGGGGTACTCAAGCCGTTGCTAATCTGCAACGAATGCGGAAGAGTAGTGCACGTTAGAACGTGTGGAGGCGAGTGTAGCATGTGCAAAAAAACCATCTGTGACTCATGCGCCGTAAAGCAGAAGAGAATAATCAAGACAAGCCGGCTCTGTAGCGACTGCCTTCCCTCTGGCTAGTAGCCTTTGGCAAATTCCAAGCCATCTGATTTGGTTGATCAAAGACAGTGAGCCGGCTTGGATCCTTCTCCAAATACTACTAGTGCTATTGCGGGCAGTAGGGTAATGACGATCGTTAAGATCTGTCATTTTCTAGCTGAATACAGCCCGACTAGGACTTTGGTTCAAAGTCAGCGTGGCTTGCACCGGGCGGCAGGCGCCATGCGGACAGAGTATTTCAAAAAAAAAGAGAACGTGTCGCTCATGATCCGTAAAGCTACTTGTGCCGTCACACGGCGTTGGGGTATCTTACAGCGCCAAGTTCGGTAGAACCCCGCTCCTTGAAGTCGAGCCACTGGGAAATATCGTCTATGTCGTCTGTTGCCAAGACCACCCCAGCCACCGCAACGTCCCATCTTTTGGCCAAGGCACCTGTGACAAACAGCGCCGCGCCTACCAGCCCGTGGTGTATCCTGTTGCCGCCGACGTGCACCTTGGGCGGGTTCGGCATGGCCCTCCATGCCGTCACCGCAATGAGTGCGACCAGAAATGCCGCTATCGTGTACTTTTCTCGCTTGTTCATGATCGCGGTATGTTTGTTTGAAGATAAAAGCGTTGCAGGCGGGAAACCATATGGGCTCAGGTCCCCAAAACAAACATCTTGGGCATCATCATAGTTGTCTGTGACGTTAATCCGGCATCAGCACGCCGCGGCGACCGGCGCGACCAGATCCTGGCGTTCTTGCCCGGGCGGCGGCTTGAACAGCATCCAGTCCGGATCCCTGATCACACACTCGACCGCGATCCGCGGAAAGATGCCCTGTTCCGCGGTGGTCGACCCGTGTTTCCGGCTACGGCCGGAGCACGTACGCCGATGCCGCGGGCATGGGGCATCTCAGGCAGTACCGGTACGTGGAGACACCAGGTGACCGGCCGACGTGTTGGGGACTGCTGTTCGGCCTGTGAGAGACGGCCTTGTCATATCCGCTCTGCGCGTGTCAGCGCAGGTTGACCGCCGGCCTCCCAAGGAAACTCGATCCAAGGGCCGTCATACATCCTGCCGTATATCACCTTGGGGAGCGCCTTGCGCGCCAGCAACACCGCATAATATGCGGCCGCGCCGGACAGTCGGCGGTACGTTGCGCCCGTATCCAATATGTCGTCGACCACCAACGTGTCGCCCGGCCGGTCTGGCGAGAAGACCAGCGGAATGCCGAGTCGGTGCGACAGGTATACCGCCGGAACCAACCCGCCACGGGGCACGGCATATATCGCAGGGTCGGCCATGTCGAGCCCGGATATCTTTGCCTGCAGGACATCCAGTAACGCTGCAAAGTCACCATATGACAGGCTCGCGCCCACTGCGGAACCGCCGGACGCTACCGTATTGCGGACGGACATATACACGTCATATGGCGCGGCGCAATAAAAAGTGGGACCAAGGGGCCGCTAGAGGGAAACCAATTTGCGCGACATTTTATTCACGCTTATCGCCTCCAGATGGCACTCTCGCATCAGAAGACCTCCCGGGGCGTGTACTCGCCGAAGACGCCGCGCAGCGTGTTGCTTATCTCGCCGGTGGTGGCATGAGATCGGGCCGCCCGTATGATATATGGCATCAGGTTGGTGTCGGTGTCGGCGGCCGATTCCAGGGCCGAGAGCGCCGACTGCACCCCGGCTGTATCGCGGGATGCGCGCAACCTGGCCAGGGCCTCCCGCTGCTGCTCCCCGACGCTGTCGTCTATACGGAGCAGGCTGGGCTGCGTCTCGTCCGGATCCACATACTTGTTCACGCCCACCAGTATTCGCTCGCCGGCGTCGGCCTCCTTCTTGAGGCGGTAGGCGTTCTGCCGGATCTCCGACTGGAAGAAGCCCCTCTCTATGGCGGCCACCGAGCCGCCCATCTTGTCTATGCGGTCCAGGTACCCCCACACGTCCTCCTCCATGCGGGAGCAGAGATCCTCCATGTAGTGCGAGCCGGCCAGCGGGTCCACCGTCTTTGTGAGGCCGCTCTCGTGCGCCACTATCTGCTGCGTCCGAAGGGCTATCTTGGCCGATTCCTCGGTGGGCAGTGCCAGCGCCTCGTCTCGGGAGTTGGTGTGGAGCGACTGGGTGCCGCCCGCCACGGCCGCCATGGTCTGGATGGCCACGCGCACGATGTTGTTGTCCGGCTGCTGGGCTGTAAGCGACTCGCCGCTGGTCTGGGTATGGAACTTGAGCTGGAGCGACTTTGGATTCTGGGCGCCGAACCTCTCCTTGAGGATCTGGGAGTATATGCGGCGCGCCGCCCGGAACTTGGCCACCTCCTCGAAGAACTCTATGGTACAGCAGAAGAAGAAGGAAAGCCGGGGTGCAAAGTCGTCTATGTCGAGACCCCGGTCGGTGCACGTCTTGATGTATTCTATGGCGTTGGCCAGCGTAAATGCCACCTCCTGGGTGGCGGTGCACCCGGCCTCCCGCATGTGATATCCGGATATGGATATGGGGTACCACCGGGGGACGTCCGTGGAACAGTACTGTATCATGTCGCCGATGAGCCGCATGGAAGGCTTGGGGGGATAGATGTACGTGTTGCGGGCGATATACTCCTTTAGTATGTCGTTCTGGGTGGTGCCCCGCAGCTGGGAGCTGGAGTACCCCTGCGCCTCGCCCACCACGATATAGTACGCCAGCAGGGTGGAGGCCGTTGAGTTTATGGTCATCGAGGTGCTGACCTTGCCCAAGGGTATGCCATCAAAGGCCGTCTCCATGTCCTTTACGGACGCTATGGAGACGCCCACCTTGCCCACCTCGCCCTCGGCTGGGGCCGAGTCCGGGTCGTGGCCTATCTGGGTGGGCAGGTCAAAGGCCATTGACAGTCCGGTCTGCCCCTTCTCCAGCATGAACTTGAAGCGCTCGTTGGTCAGCCGCGCGTCGCCGAACCCCGAGTACTGGCGCATAGTCCAGAATCGGTCCCGGTACATTCCCGGGTGTATGCCCCGGGTGTAGGGGTACTGGCCGGCGTCCTCGGGCCCGCCGTATATGCGGTTCACCGAATAGTTTGAGTCTGTGAATGGCCCCTCCCGTTCCATGTCACTCCCCCAGAGTCCCGCATATGCGCCTGGCGGCCTCGTACGGGTCCGTGCCGCCCTCCCGCACCGACTCCATTATGTGGTGTGCGGAGCCGCCGGGAGCGAACATCGTATCGAGTCTCCGGCGCAGGTGGTTTAAAACGATATCCTTGGTCTCAGCCTCCAGCCGCCGGGCGCGGCGCTGCGGCGCCGACGGGGCGGCGGCCCGCAGCCTCTCGCGTATGGTGCTGGCCAGCTCGCCGATGCCGGTGTTCTCCTTTACAGACGTCTTGAGGACGGCGGGGCTGCGGTCAGACTCGCCGATGTAGTCACGCACCGCGTCGTACAGCGCCGAGCTGCCCGGCAGGTCGGCCTTGTTTATCACGCAGATATCTCCGATCTCCGTGATTCCGGCCTTGATGGTCTGTATGCTGTCGCCGGTGTGGGGGTTGAAGACCACCACCGTGACGTCGGCTATGTTGGATATGTCCACCTCGGTCTGGCCGGCCCCCACGCTCTCTATTATTATGGGATCAAAGCCTGCATACTCCAGTATGCGTATGCTGTTCCGCAGGGAGTCGGAGAGCGCCCCGGTGGCCCCCCGCGACGCTATGCTCCGTATGTAGACGCCCGAGTCGGTGGACGCGCCCATGCGGACCCTGTCCCCCAGTATGGCCCCCCCGGTGATGTGGCTGGTGGGGTCTACGGCCAGCACCGCCGGCCTGTCGCCGGACTTGGCCAGCTCTATGGCGAGGCCGTTTATCAGGGAGCTCTTTCCGGCGCCCGCCGGCCCGGTCATCCCCACTATGTCCGAGCGGCCCGTCTCCGGATATATGACCCGCAGCATCTCCTCGGCGCCGTCCGCGTCATTCTCAGCCATGGTGATGGCCCTGGCCACGCTCCCGCGCCGGCCCGCTCGGAGGCTCTCCATGTCCATGGCTGCCGGTAATCCGGCGGCGTAATAAAATGGTGCGGCCTGTCAACTCGTATACACTCAACCCCTCCCCTACAACCAGCCTAAGATGACTGGGTGCTTGACAACAGCCACGATCATATATGGGCGCAGA
>JAEFDA010000122.1 GCA_016126025.1 Nitrososphaerota archaeon
GTTGTCCCGGATCCAGACCCGGCGCTTGAGCTTGCCCCGGATGCGGCCCCGCCTCGTGAGGCCGTCGGTGCACTTTACCATGACGTACTCGCCGCCCAGTATCTTTAGGACGCGCCCGAAGAGCTCCCCATCTTCGGGAAGGCGTATCTCCTTGAGGTCGCTCTCGCTCTTTACTTGGCGCTTGCCCATTTGGACAGTTACCCCTCCTGACAATATAATTGGTGGGGCGCCGGCGGTCTAGCACAATAATATGAAGAGCAAAGAGAAAGGCCGAACCGGCTTGGAGGGTTCCGGTCCCACAGGAGCGTGTATGCCGGTTCAGGATTCGGTCCGGGAGGGGCGCTTTCGGCGGCACCAGGGGTTTGGGCCGCCTGTGGACGCCGGCGCGCAGCATGCCCCCGGATGCCCACTCCGGTACTCCGGCCTCACACCCTTGGACAAGGTCCCGTCCTCGGGATCCTTTTAACCGCCCGCATGGGCGGACCGGCGTGGGAATAACATACGGAGAGGCCGGCGTGGACATTGCTGCCATACGGCGTAGCCAAGAGTCCATCGGGGACATGATAGCGGCGACGCACCAGAACACCACCGTACACGGCTTCGGACATTACGCGGGGCTGGTGGAGATTCCCGGGGGCCGGCTGCTGGCCACGCATACGGACGGCGTGGGGACCAAGGTGATGGTGGCTAACGCCCTGAAAAAGTACGACACGGTGGGAATAGACTGTATGGCGATGAATGTCAACGACATAGTCTGCGTGGGGGCGGCGCCCGCCTCGTTCGTGGACTATATCGCCGCAAACCGGAACGAGCCGGCCGTATTCGAGGCCTTGGTGGTCGGCCTGGTGGAGGGCGCCCGGATGGCGGGCGTTCCCATCGTAGGCGGGGAGACGGCCATCATGCCGGACATGTTCGCCGGGGACGGATTCTCCTTCGACTTGGCCGGAACCGTGACGGGCCTGGTGGAGCCGGACCGCGTCGTGTTGGGCGGCGACATAAACCCGGGCGATGCCATAGTGGGCGCACGCAGCAGCGGCCTCCACTCCAACGGGTACACGCTGGCCCGGCGGGCCCTCTTTCCTAGGTTCTCCGTACATGACAGCGTGCGCGGTGTGGGCCGCATCGGCGAGGCGCTGCTGGAGCCCACCCGGATATACGCCCGGCCCGTTCTGGACATACTGCGCGGGTGTGAGGTACACGGCCTGGCCCACATCACCGGCGGCTCCTTCTCCAAGCTGACGCGGCTCAAGGATACGGGATTTGAGATAGATGCTCCTCCCCCCGTACCGCCCATCATGGGGCTGATAGCCGAGCAGGGGGTGAGTGACACGGAGATGTACCGCACCTTCAACATGGGGGTGGGGTTCTGCGTGGTGGCGCCCCGGGACGAGGCCGAAGATATCCGGCGTATATTCCAGCGGCATGGCATCGACTCCGACGTGATAGGGAGCGTCACCGGCCGGCGGGGGGTACGTGTAGGTTCCTGTACCCTAGCGTAGCCGTGGTGGGCGTACACAAGCGAGGCGGCCCGTGATCTGGACATGATCTAAATTATGTACAGACACTCCAAAATCATCCCATGACCGCATGAACGAGTCCGGCGGCATAAGGTGCGCCGAAGCGCGGGTCCAGAAGCCGGACTGTGCGGCGCGCCGGTCCGGCGCCGGGCAGTTCCAGCGCGGCACGTGATCGAACGTCCCGATCGGCGGCTTTGCGGGCATACCGGGTGCGGCCTCTCCCCATCCAGGCGTATTGGGGCGTGCAGCGCCGCCTCGGAGCGGACGCACCAGATGCCCGGGATTGTTCATGCCGCGCGTCCACCCACGCTCGAGATATCAAAACTATCTCCAAAACCCAGATAGCATTAGAGAGAATCTGCCCGCGCCGCCCCAAAGGGAGGATTTCACTTGCAACTTTCCGCATCGTGTCTTTCCTTAATATTGGATGGTCTTATCCGATCCTCCATGGTTGCCGAGGACCATTTTATCCAGACCATAGTCGGAGTGGGAATCCTGCTCTTCGCCTCCAAGCTGATGGCAGAGCTCTTCTTGCGGTTCAAGCTTCCCATAGTGCTGGGGGAGCTCATAGCGGGCATGATCATAGGGCCGTTTGCCTTGGGCGCATATATCATAGGTCCAGATGGCGCCCCGCTGTTCCAGCTGACTTCGGAGGTCCGGGTGCTGGGAGAGATCGGCGCCATAGTGATACTCTTCATGGCGGGCTTGGAGATGACCCCCAAGGAGTTCATCCGCGGGGGCAAGGCCTCGTTTACCGTGGGCACGCTGGGGGTGGTGGTGCCGTTCTTCGTGGGGTTGCTGGTCTTCCAGCTATTCGGGTTTGACACGTTCCAGTCCATGCTGATCGCAACTGCGCTCACGGCCACCAGTATCGCCATATCCATACAGGTGCTCAACGAGTTCGGAAAGCTCAAGACCCCGGAGGCCCGCCTGATCATAGGCGCCGCGGTGGTGGACGACATACTGGCCATCGCCGTGCTCTCGGTGGTGACATCAATAGGGGGCGGCGACATATCCACCGTGTCTCCTCAGGACGTAATGATCACCGTGCTGCAGGTGCTGGGGATCTTTGGCGCCATGCTGCTGGTCTCCGTGCTGGTCATGCCCCGGGTGATGAACCAGCGGCTTTGGAAGGGTAAGGGCAGCGTGGAGGCGGTGGCCACCGCGTCGTTCTTCGGGGCCGCCGCGCTGGCCGGCACCCTAGGCCTCTCGCCCATAGTGGGGGCCTTTGCGGTGGGTATGGCACTTTCGACCACCCGGACGTTCAAGCAGGTGGAGCAGTTTATCGACAAGATTGGCCTGATATTTGCCCCACTCTTCTTTGGGATAGTGGGGGCGCAGGTGGATTTCAGAGCGGTGGATCTCAACGTACTCATGCTCAGCGGGGTGATAGTGGCGGTGGCCGTAGCCACCAAGCTCTTCGGATGCGGGCTGCCGGCCATGCTGTTCCTCAAGAACCGAGCCCGGGGGATGCGGGTCGGCATCGGCATGATATCCCGCGGCGAGGTGGGGCTGATAGTGGCCGGCGTCGGCGTCACGACCGGCTCGCTGATGCCCGAGGTTTACTCCACGATCATAATAATGGTGGCCGTGACCACTATCATCACGCCCATCTGGCTGAAGATGGAGTACAAAAAAGAGATGAGGGGATCCAAAAGTGGGGCGGCGGGTGGCGCGGCCCGGGGCGCGCCTAGCTAGGCACAAATCGGTACAATTCTGCCGCATGCGACCCGGCATGCCGGATTTTGGCAGTGCGGCCTGGTCTGCGCGCCACTAGGCATTTGCCTGGGGGATCCGTCATGCAGAGCTCCGGATAACCGATTCCTACAGCATGGGCCGCGCCCGGAAGGCGGATCTGGTCTTTTGCACGCCTTGTGAGACATGTGCCTTCAATGCACAGGACGGCATCCAAATGATTGCCACGCAATATCCACCGAACAATTCCGAAAGACTCCGAAACCGCTAACGAGCGGAGAGTATAACATCATATGCATAAAAATTGGTGGAATGTTTTGAGGAATACCTTGCCCTCGGTGTGTTCCAATGAGTGCCGCGACGTCCAGATCTGTAGGTCTTGTCGGGTATACAATATGCACCGGAACTTTAGCGGCTCCCAATTCTGAACGGATATTTTCGTGCGCTTACTACATCCGAAATCCTCTGGCATGCCACAAATCTAAAATACTAGCATACATTTCCACAGGCTATGAGTGAAAGTGCAATACCCGTACGCGAGGAGATTGAGAGCATAAAGACAGAGCTGAGCAGGATCAGGGAATTGATAGCGGCGATGCCAAAGCGGCGCACGCGAGCCAAAAAGGCGGATGCTGCGGCCGAGGCGCCCGCCCCCAAGAGGCGCGGCAGGCCACCCAAGAGCGCAGCCGCAAAGGCCGAGGAGGCGCCCGCCCCCAAGAGGCGCGGT
>JAEFDA010000042.1 GCA_016126025.1 Nitrososphaerota archaeon
ATCGTGTGGCAGATTTAAAATATGTCCGTGCGTATCATATAGCATGGTAGATTCGGAATACGTCCGGGCATGCGCCGACAAATGCCAAGACGACGATCCGACGGCCGCCACGTTGCTACGGCGCGCGGCAGACGTCATGGACGAGCCATACTAGGAAGGATATTCACAATCACCCAACTCTGCAACAGCGGATTCACGCTCGGCGGTGGTGATAGGTGTTTGGAACATCTCCCGTAGGCCCACGCATCTTAACGGTCAGCCGGGCGCGTTCGCGTGAGGGTTCCGGGCCGGACTGGCGCGTCTGGCTACCAAGCGCGCAGCGTCTTGGGCGTGGACTCAAAGTTGCGCATGCCCGCCCGGGGCGACTCGATCACCGCCAAGACCGCGTTCGGATTGGACCTGTAGCACCCGTGGCCTTTGATGCAATCGTCGCACAGCGGGCTGCCGTTGCACAGCAGGCTGCCGTCGGACAGCATGGAGCAGTAGGCGCATACTCGGGTCGCCGCCCCGCCGCGCACATCGCGACAAACCCCACCATATCGTGTATGGCCAGCACCGCCGTCCCCTCGCGGGGTATGAGCGGCGGCACGCGGACAGACGGAGGCAGCCTCCGAACGTGAACCCAAAAATTCCCCCACATCCCATACATTGGGCATGGTACTAAGCATATTCCCGCTGGTGGTCTCCAGAAAGGCTGGAACGTTTGATCTGTACGGCACCCTGCAAAATGCTCTGGATTCTGCCGGGATTAGGGTAGAGTCAGGGGACGTGGTGGTGGCATCCACAAAGTTTGTCGCCGTCTCGCAGGGAAGGGCCGTACCCATGGAAGGGGTGCGCGTCTCCGAAGAGGGCGCGAGGCTGTCCCGGCGGTTCCGCATGGGACCGAAGATGGCCGAGATGGTGCTCCGCGAGTCAGATGGCATAATGGGCGGCATGACCGGCTTTGTATTGGCATACTCGGGCGGCCTAATGGCCCCCAACGCGGGCATAGACACGTCCAACACGGGCCCAGGCATGGCAGTGCTGTACCCAGCCCGACCACACCATACGGCCGAATCGCTGCGCCGCCGCATACTCTTGGACACGGGGGCAAATGCGGGCGTGATACTGGCCGACAGTCGCCTGATGCCCGGAAGGGTGGGCACCGTCGGCGTGGCCGTGGCGTATGCCGGAATAGAGCCGGTGCGGGACATGCGGGGGAGGCGGGATCTGGACGGGAGGCCCCTCAGGGTTACGTTCCAGGCCGTCGCCGACGGCCTGGCCTCGGCGGCCAACCACACCATGGGAGAGGGATCCGAGTCTAGGCCGTTCGCGCTGGTAAGGGGGTCTGGAGCCGTCACCGCCGGAGAGTACGACGGTACCGAGGCGGCGGTGGACCCGTCCCAGTGCGTGTACGCGCGTGGCCTGGGGCGGCCCGGATAGCGGGAAGCGCAAGCGGTACGGTTATGGCGCGTGCCCCGCCAGCCGGGCAGGTGGCGGGACATGCATTTTGCCTGCTCGTCCGGCCGGCGCTGCACATACTCCCATTACAAAGGGAGCCAAAATTTGTTGCGCGTGACCGGCTGCGGCCCGTCTACCCACAGGGCCGGAAAAATGTAGATCGCCTGTCTTGACTGCGCAGCCAGAAGCATGGTAATCGGCGCGCTATGAATTATTTTTCACATGACTTGTTGTGTCGGCCATAGTGCAGATTATTCACATATTGGCTTGGAGCAGGTCCCCGTTTGAATAATCCAATTATGATCGATTGTGAACAAACTCAAACATGCCAGAATATGCCAGTTCATAATGATCTTGTCGCTGCAAGATGCCAGACGTACCCGTCCCCGACACATGCATTCACTGATGCCGAGCCGCCCTCCCCCCCCCCACCGTCAGAGACGCCCACTGGAAGATATCTGCAGAAAAAACGATAAACGCATACAAGTCGCTTAAAGCACATATCCGCGCAATGCCACATTTGAGAATCTGGACGAAATATTTCTGGCGCAAAAGACATGCTGTTCACGTCCCCAATTAGGCAGCCTTCCGTGCAAATCCGTCTGCCGTTGTGTTTTTCCATTTTTGTCTTTTGTGACCCTGTATTTTTCCACAAACCGCCGAACTGGTCCGCCGGCAGCGTCCCACGTTCTATGCAGGCCGCGTCCTGTCCCCGCTGCAGACGACCTGTCGTATATGAGCCGGCGCCAAACTCCCGGAGTCGCCACGTCAAAAATAAAAAATATGATCGTGTCCGTGTCGGATCCCCTCCCTAGCCGTCCCGCATATGAGCCGAAGCGGAGCACGCCCCCTGTTATGGTACCGCAATTTGACAAAACTAATATCGCACCAGCCCCGCGGCACGGGGGGACTTGTCGGCAGTGGACGCATCTACAAAGACGGAGGCAGCAAAGACCGCAAAGAACCTCTGCATGGCCAAGTTCAAGGAGTGGTGGACACTGCAGGAGATGATCGATGCCATATCCGAGCTGAGCATGGGCTCGGACATCCTGCTGCAGATACAGAGCAGTGGCACGGTACGGGTTGACCAAGACAGCATGGCCGAGGTCCTGTACGACGTGGTAGGTCCCCGGTTTCTGAGGTCCATAGGGGACGACAAGGATGCCAGGCGTACGTTTCTCACCATTATCATTGCGTCGGGCGTGACGAAAGGGTTCTTCACGGAGGATGCCATAATGGGGGCGGCCGCCGAGTTCCAGCCGGACATCAAATACATGAACGACGTGATCAGCATGAGGCCCACCCAGAAATGGTGCCTCAGGCTGGCAGAGATATTCGACCTTCCCGCATCGGTGGCCGAGAAGGAGCGCGCCGGGGAGCCGCCCTCCATAGAGACGGTCGAGCCCCACGTTTCCCTTAATCCGCTGTACGACTACCAGTACTCCACCGGCAGGTTCGTCCGGAACATCCTGGAGGGGACCCAGATGGAGGGCGACAGGGAGGTCAAGCGCAAGCTGATAGCCGTACCCACCGGATCCGGCAAGACCCGCATGATCACCGAGACCCTGGTAGAGTGGCTCAACGACGGAAAGCCGTCCAGAAACCCCCAGCAGCGCGACTCTCGGTTCATACTCTGGATTGCCCAGTCGCACGAACTCTGCGAGCAGGCGCGCAGCACATTCAAGGAGGTCTTCAAGTCCACCGGCAAGGAGGGCACCGTGATGCGCCTCTACAAGTTTTGGGGAAAGGAGAACGCCCTCCCTTCCCTGGATATAGAGGACCTGCTGGACGAGAAGGGGGTGATAGTCGCGTCCATCCAATCCCTGTACAGCATAGGCCACACCAAGCCCCAGGAGCTCATAAACTTGGGAAACTACGTCTCGTGCATAGTGGTGGACGAGGCTCACCACTCGGTGGCCCCCTCCTATTCGTTTGTACTCAGGAGGATGGGGTTCAACTGGGACAACCGCAAAAAGGAGATATCCGAAAAGGGCACGATACTGCTGGGCCTCACCGCCACCCCTTTCCGGGGATCCGGCGACGTGGAGACCCGCCGCCTCCATCGGTGGTACAACGGGGTGTACTTTCCGTCCATATCATACATGGACAAGGCTGAGGACTCAAGGCCCCACGCCCTGATAGACTGTCCGGCGGCGGCCTACGCGGGAGCGGTGGTCCGCATGCTGGGCGAAAAGTCATACGATCTGGATGGGTTCATAACCGACCACAGCTGGAAGATACGCGGCGGGAACGGGGAGTGGACATATCCCAGCGCCAAGAACGCCGCCCACGTGTTCGACGAGCCCGGCGAGTACCGCATCGAGCTTGTGGTAACGGACAACGACGGAAACACCGGCGAGTCGGGCGCCGTCATCCGGATAGAGCCCCCCCAAGCAGAGGAGATCAGACAGGAGGAACTGCAGAAGGTGCTGTACGGCAGACTCATACAGAGGCGCATACTCTGCGAGGTGTACCACAAGGTGATAGTCTCCAAGAGCGCCATCAACCTTACCATGAAGGACGTCTCGGACATTGAAATGTACGGCGAGTTCCAGTCCAAGACGCTCAACCAGATAGGCGCAAGCTTCGAGAGAAATGGCATCATACTCAGGGGCATAAAACACATGAGCGACACGGGCCGCAGGAAGATACTCTTCTTCGGCTGCAGCGTGGAGCACTCCAGGAAGATAGCCATATCGCTGAAGGCCATGTACGGCATGAAGACCGGATACGTAGACTCGGCCATGGACATGGACTCCCGCATCGCCGCCATACAGGACTTCCGGAGGGGCGACACAGAGGTGCTATGCAACTTTGGCGTGCTGACCACCGGCTTTGACGCACCCGGCGTGGACTGTGTCTTTGTGGGAAGGCCGGTGCGCAGCGCCCTGCTATACACCCAGATGATCGGGAGGGGCATGAGGGGGACCAAGAACGGCGGCACAGAGGACATGATAATTGTGGACATAGACGACAACTTTCAGATCAACGAGACCCGGTACCAGCCCATAAGCGACGAGATGGGCTGGAAGGTGTACCGCGAGTACTGGAAGGTCTGGCGCGAGCCGGAGATAGAGGAGGTCGAGGAGGTCGAGGAGGTCGACGTGTCCCACACGTGCGCGGTCTGCGGCCGCGCGGCCCACGGACCCACCCAGATCAAGGATGTATTCGGATTCGAATGTCCCGACGACATCCTGGTAGAGTACTGCCAGGACGGCGGCCAGGCTCTTCCCCAAGAATGCCAAGAGTGTCGGCGATAGGACGCAATTGTATAGGTACCCTAAGGTAGAGATCTCGTTTTCGTACTGATGCTGTTGAGTAATTGTTATATACCCCTACTTTATTATACAAAGCAGTGATGTACAATGCCTAAGGAAGGATTCAAGTCCATAACCGTCTCAGAGACCGTCTACAAGCGGTTCAACGAAGCCTACACCAACAGCAAGGACACCCTTGCCGTTCGGGGCATCCGCAGCCTCTCCGGCTACATCTCCTACATGCTCGAGGAGCGCATGCAGGAGAACGAGGCGATGGCCGTCCACGCCCCCAGAATGAAGAAGATCTCCGTAGACGATGACCGCGTAGTACTGCTGGACAGCAAGCTGAACCGCATCGCTGAGGTGGTGGTCCAGAACGGGGTGATGTTCTGTCAGCTCTGCGAGGAGAACAACTGCCTGCACGTGGGGTTCGCCTATGCGCTGCCCGAGGTCTACACGGCCCTGAGCAAGCATGGGGTAAAAGAGCCTGCTTGATGGAGGAGGCGGGATTTGAACCCGCGAACTCCTAAGAGACAGGATCCCCTATTTTTTGATCTTAAGTCCTGCATTTCCACGAACCGCGCGGTTCCCTTTGGCCAGGCTTGATTACTCCTCCGGGATGATGGAGTGGGGCATGGGTTAAACGTATTTCGGCAGGCGGGCGCCGCCGGGGCTCCACACAGCATCGGACAGCCGGCCGCCCGATCGCGTCCGGGACGCGGCGGCGCATACCCCAGCATGCCGGCTGCGTCCTAGTGGCGCCGCTCCACTTGCGCGCCGCCCCATGCCGGTTACCGCCGGCGGATTGGCAAATCCCGGCTGGATAAATCCGAAACTGCGGCGCAACATCGTTAAAAGCCGCAACTGTGTATTCACAGCATGGGACTGGTGCAGGACATAGTGGAGAAGGGCGACGAGGCCATCCAAGCAGCCGAGGATGTGGGTAACCGCGAACTGGCGGAGAGGGTGCGCGGACTGCAGGATGCAGTCAGCCGTGTGCCAGACTGGATGGTAGACTAGTTTCGGCGATTATATCTGCAGGTAAGCGGAGTTAACTGAATGCCTTGCTTGGCGGGCGCGTCGCATAGTATTCGCACTGCCTCACGCGCGGGGATGATACCGTGTTGTACCCCCCACACCGATCAGAAGCTAGCCGACACAAGTGACTCGGCAGGACATAGGGCGCAGCACACGTCCTGGAGGGTGTATGTTGCATTATGGACACTGCTCCCGGCCCAGGAGATGGCACACACCAGCCGATACGGATTCTGCTAGCTCACCGGGAAAGTCGTCGAGATCACGGATTCTTGCCCTGACGATCTTGAGAGTCTCCTGAACGTGCGCCTCCCTCCGCATGAGGATTTTCTCCAGCCCCTCAGCGAGCGCCGGTATCTCTTCTGCACGCCGCCGTTCTGTGCCTTCCGGCCTAGCCATGAGCGAAAAGCCGGCTATACCTGTTTAAACTAATAATCCGTGAGAGCATAACGGCGCCGCCCCACTTGCGCGCCGCCCCATGCCGGTTACCGGCGGCGGATTGGCAGATTCCGTGTCAGGTCCCGGATATGGCAGCGAACCAAATATGTTGGGGTACATTCTGCATGGCGCACATGGAGTTCACAAAGAGCCACGACGTATCCGAGCTGAATGCCGCCATGGCCGGGAGCGAGGTGGTCTTGGCCGGATGGATAGAGGATCTGCGGGAGATGGGCAGGATGACCTTTGCGACGCTCCGGGACGCGTCCGGGCGCTGCCAGATAATAGCAAAGGGCGAGGCGGCCGCGAGCCTGGCCGGCATGACGCGTCAGAGCGTGGTCCGGGTGTCGGGGACCATACAGGAGACCCGGGCCCGGGACTTTGACTTCGAGGTGGCCGTCGGCGGCATAGCCCTGCTGGCCGGGGCCGTGCATCCGCTGCCCATAGACCCCATAGGCCGCCTGCGCAGCAATATAGACACCCGGCTGAACCACAGGGCCCTGGACATGCGGGACCAGAAGACGGCGGCCGTCTTCAAGATACGGCACAGGGTGCTGCAGTCAACCAGGAACCGCCTGAGCGGGAGATTCACCGAGATAACCACCCCCAAGATAATAGGCAGCGCCAGCGAGGGCGGCGCCAACCTCTTCTCGCTGGAGTACTTTGGGCGCACCGCGTACCTGGCCCAGAGCCCCCAGCTGTACAAGGAACAGATGACCATCGGGCTGGAGCGGGTCTTTGAGGTGTCCAGCTTCTACCGCGCCGAGAACTCGCACACCGGCAGGCACCTCACCGAGTTTACCAGCATAGACGTGGAGTCCGCGTTCATGGACTATACGGACGTGATGGATGTTCTGGAGGAGCTGGTGGTACAGGTGTGCGCCGACATAGCCGAGGGGTGCGCCGGGGAGCTGGAGACCATCGGTCATACGGCGGTGGTGCCGGCCCGGCCGTTCGATGTGGTGACGTACCAGACTGCCCTGGAGGAGCTGCGGGAGGAGGACATCAACCTGGAGTTCGGCGACGACCTGCAGGACGCGCACCTCCGCACACTGGGCAGGAAGCACCCGGGATTCTTCTTCCTGACCGACTGGCCCCTGAAGCTCAAACCATTCTACATAATGGAGAAGGAGGGGGACGTCTCCAGGTCGTTTGACCTGCAGTACGGCCACCTGGAGCTCTCCTCGGGCGGCACGCGGCTGCACGACCCGGCCACACTGAAGTCCAGACTCGTGGAACAGGGGCTGGACCCGGCGCAGTTTGCAGATCATCTCAAGGTCTTCGGGTGGGGGATGCCGCCCCACTCCGGATGGGGGATGGGGCTGGACCGGCTCATGGCCGTGCTGACCGGGCACGACAACGTCCGCGAGGTGGTGCTGTACCCCCGGGATCCGGACCGGCTGCTGCCCTGAACACTTATGGATGCGGCGCGTGCAGCCATACCGATATGATAGAAGAGGAGGACGCCCGGAAGGTCGCCGCGGCGCTGGCCGGGAACCTGCACGGAGTATCACGTGATGCCAAGAACTTTGCCGGGCTCCCCGACGAGTTCTGGGGATATTATGCCCGGGGACACGACTCCAAGGGAGCCTTCTGTATGGTGGTGATGTACTCGGGGGACGAGAAGGACGTGGACAGCACCATCCATGCATACGAGGAATGGCTGGCCGGCAGGCGCTCAGCGGGTCTCCATGAGTAGCCGCCGGTACCGCTGGCACACCTTGCAGACGGGCTTTCCGCGGTAGTCGGGGTTGCCGTCCTTGATGCGGATGGTGCCGGGGCTCTCCTTGCAGATGCAGCAGTCGGCCATCATATCCCGCATACGCGGCGCGAATAAGAGCATTTTGATGAGGCGCCGTCCGTATCTTGGAAAGCACCCCCCTCATGAGGCGAGAAGCCGTCCAGATACGACCGGCACTACATCACCGGTCCGGGCGGCCGGAGGTGGCACGGGTCGCTGCGGTCGCGGAGATCTCCTTGGCGTTACCATAACGGGGGCCAAGGGGTGCGAGTCGCAGAACGGCTGGGCCGGTTCAAAGTCGAACCGCATGGTCCCTCTGGAACGTGCTAACCCGACCGTATCTTGGACGACACGGCTCCGGCAAACCCGGCCGTGTCCATCTCTCCGCCTATGTCCCGGGTGCCCACGCCGGAGGCCACCAGCCCGGCCAGCGCCGACTCCAGCGCGACGGCCGCCCCGGCGCAGGACGAGTCGCCCCTGGTGGAGGCCAGCCACTCCAGCATCATGCGTACCGACAGTATGAACGAGGAGGGGTTGGCTATGTGCCGCGCGGCTATGTCGAAGGCCGCCCCGTGGACTGGCTCGAACAGGGCAAAGTCATCCCCTATGTTGGCGGCCGGGGCCATGCCCAGCCCCCCCACCACCTGGGAGGACTCATCAGACAGTATGTCCCCGAAGAGGTTGGTGGTCAGTATCACGTCGAACTGCTCGGGCCGCCGTATCAGGTTCATGGCGCAGGCATCCACGTACATGTTCTCGTATATTACGTCGGGGTACTCGGAGGCCACCTGGCCGCAGACCCGCGAGAAGAGGCCGTCGGTGACGCGCATCACGTTGGACTTGTGCACGCAGGTAACCTTCATCATGTTCCGCCGGCGGGCCATCTCGAAGGCCCGCACCGCTATGCGCCGCGAGGCGCGCTCCGTTATTATGCGGAGGGCGACGGCCCCGCCGCCGACCTCGAACTCCTTGCCCGTGTACAGATCCTCGGTATTCTCCCGCACTATCACCATGTCTATGTCCTCCCGGAGGGCCCCGGCCCCCGGATACGACTTGGCCGGCCGCACGTTGGCGTACAGGTCCAGGGTGCGGCGCAGCCGCACTATCACGTCGGCGGCCGACTCGCCCACCGGCGCCTTGAGGCAGGCGTCCGAGTCCCGTATCTGGCGCAGCGTCTCCTCGGGGAGCGCCGCGCCCGTCTCCCGCAGGGCCGCATCCCCGGCCGGCAGCCTCCGCACGTCAAATCCCACGCCGCACCGGTCTGATATGGCCTCCAGCACGGCGACGGCCGCCTCGGAGAGATCCGGCCCTATCCCGTCCCCGGTCACCAGAGATATGCGATACATCATACTACGCCTTTTGGCGCATCGTCACCTTCTTGAGCATCAGCCGGTTGGCCCCGTCTATGACCGCCCGCACGCTGGTCGTCACTATGTCCTCGCCGACGGACTTGGCCGATATGCTGTTCCCGCTGGAGTCGGCCACCAGCACCGTGACCTCGCACAGTGCCGAGGACCCTCCCGATATGGAGGCCAGCCCGTAATCTTTTATGCGCAGCTGCGAGGCGGCGCCGGTGATCTTCTGTATGGCGTTGAGCGCCGCGTCCACCGGCCCCACGCCGTAGTCGGTCTCCGAGTACTCCTTTCCGTCTATCTCCAGTTTTACGAACGCGTATGGCATCGTGCCTATGCCGGTCGACACCGAGAACCCCGTCAGCTTCACCAGGCTGCGCACTCCCCCCTTGCCCATCACCTCGTCGGCCATGGAGAGCAGCTCCACGTCGGTGACCAGCTGGCCGGCGTCGCCCATAGTCTTGACCCGGTCCAGTATGATGCGGGACTGCCCCGGGTCCGGTTCCACCCCGTACTCGCGCAGTATGGCGACGGTGCCGTGGAGGCCGGCGTGCTTGC
Organism: Nitrososphaerota archaeon; assembly: GCA_016126025.1. GTDB lineage: Archaea > Thermoproteota > Nitrososphaeria > Nitrososphaerales > Nitrosopumilaceae > VYCS01. The sequence continues at coordinate 9,822 of JAEFDA010000042.1, forward strand.
CCACCTTGAGCCACCGCTTTCGGCCCACCATCTCGGGTCCGATGGGCTCGTAGGTCAGCGGGTTGCTCAGTATGCCGTGGGTGTGTATGCCCGACTCGTGCCCGAACGCGTTGTCCCCCACGATGGCCTTGTTGGGCTGCACGTTGACCCCCACCGTTCTGGAGACGAACTTTGAGGTCTCATAGAGCAGCTCGGGCACGATTCCGGTCTCGTAGGTGTTGTCGTGCTGCAGGCACCGCAGCGCCATCACCAGCTCCTCCAGCGAGGCGTTGCCGGCCCTCTCGCCTATGCCGTTTATGGTGACGTGGGCGCACACGGCTCCCGCCTGTATGCCTGCCAGGGCGTTGGCCACGGCCAGGCCAAAGTCGTTGTGGCAGTGGACAGAGACGGGCAGGCCCGACGCCCGCACCGCATCCGAGACTATGCTGGCCATGTACGAAGGAGTCGAGTACCCCACCGTATCGGGTATGTCTATGCGGTCGGCGCCCGCCTCGGCCACCCGCGAGAAGACCTCGCCCAGGTATGACCGGTCGGTGCGGGTCGCATCCTCGGCGGAAAACTCGACGGTCAGTCCGCGGGACTTTGCGTACTCGACGGCGGAGACGGCCCGCTCGGCGGCTTCGGCCCGGCTCATCTTTAGCTTGTGCTCCAGGTGTATGTCGGATGTGGCGATGAACGTGTGGACGTACGTAGAACCCGCGTCGGCCACGGCGTCTATGTCCTTGCGGTTGGCGCGGGCCAGCCCGCATATGTCGCAGGAGAGGCCCGCCGACACGATCATGCGCATCCCCTCTGCCTCGCCGGCCGATATCACCGGAAATCCCGCCTCTATGGCGTCCACTCCCAGCCGGTCCAGCCGTTCTGCGATGGCCAGCTTCTGCGCGGGCGAGAGGGATATCCCCGGCGTCTGCTCGCCGTCCCGCAGCGTGGTGTCGAATATGCGAACCCTCATGCCCCGCTCCTCTGCAGCGCCGCCATGCCGGTCCGGGCCGTCTCCAGTATGCCGAACCTCCCGGCCAGCTCCTCGAACGCCCGGATCTGGTCGGGGGTGGAGGTCAGCTCGGCCATTATGGAGTCCTTGCGTGTGTCGTGCGCCTTGGCCCCGTACGCGTTTATGAGCTTGTTCACCTCCATGCTATCCTCGGCGTTGGATATCCTGATCTTGAAGATTGCCAGTTCCCGGTATACCGTCTTGTGCTCGTCCAGTCGCCGCACCTCGACGGTGTCTATCATCTTGTCCAGCTGCTTGCCTATCTGGGCCAGCTGCCGCTCGTCTCCATACGTGGTGATGGTCATGCGGGAGAGCCCCGGGTTCTCGGTCACGCCCACCGCTATGCTGTCTATGTTGAAGTTGCGGGAGCGGAACATGTGCGTCACCTCGAAGAGGATGCCGGGCTTGTTTTCCACCAGTATAGAGAATATCGCCCACATCATTCCATCACGACGGGAGTATCATCTTGCTGAGGGGGGTTCCGGGCTGTACGAACGGCAACACGTCCTCCTCGGGATCTATGGGTATATCTATTACGGTGGCCACGTCGCTCTTGAGGCCCGCCCGTATAGCCGCGTCCAGCTCGTCCATGGACTGGGCGCGTATGCCCTGGGCCCCGTACGACTCGGCCAGCTTGACATAGTCCGGACACTGCCCTTGGTCCACGCCCACCATTCTCCGTTTGTAGAAGGTGCGCTGCCACTGGGCCACCATCCCCAGCGAGTAGTTGTTCACCAGGAAGACTATAACCGGTATGTCCTCCAGCACCGAGGTGGCCAAGGAGTTCTCGGTCATGTTGAAGCTGCCGTCGCCGGCTATGTCCACAACGGGCACGCCGGGCCGCGCCACCTTGGCTCCGATGGCGGCCGGAAACCCCCATCCCATCGTGCCCAAGCCGGTGGAGCTGAAGAATGTGCCCGGCGATATCACATCGAAGAAGAGCGAGGCCCACATCTGGTGCTGGCCCACCTCGGTGGTCACCACCGACTCGGGCGGCAGGAGCTGGCGCAGCTTGCGCAGTATCTTGGCCGCCCCCAGCTCCCCGGGGTGTATCTTGAGGTTCTCCTGCCAGTACTCCCGCATCTCCCGGGCGTGGCGGACCCACTCGCCCCCCTCGTCCCGGTCTATCTTGCGGCCCTCCAGCAGCCGGAGCATCACCCGCAGGGAGGCCTTCACGTCCCCCACGACGGCCACCCGCGTGGTCTGGTTCTTGCCGATCTCGGCGGGATCCACATCGATGTGTATTATGGTGCGGCGGCTCTCAAAGTCCTCGAATGTGCCCACCGAACGGTCGGAGAACCGCGTCCCCACGGCCAGGACGCAGTCGGCCTCGGTGATTATCTTGTTGGCCTCGGCGTGGCCGTGCATCCCTATGGGGCCCATCGAGAGGGGGTGGTTCTCCGGGAACGCCCCCTTGCCCTTGAATGTGGTGACCACCGGGATGGTCAGCATCTCGGCGACGGCCTGCAGCTCGGCAAAGGCGGACGATATTATGGTGCCCCCGCCGGCCAGTATGATGGGCTTGTCGGCCCGGATGAGCGTCTCGATGGCCCTCCCCACGTTCTGTATGTCCGGATCCGTCCAGGGGTGGTACCCCCTCATGCTCACGCCGTCCATCGGCCGCATCTGGGCGTGCGCCGACTGCACGTCCTTGGGTATGTCCACCAAGACGGGGCCGGGCCGGCCGGTGGCCGCTATGTAGAAGGCCTTCTGCACCGAGATGGGCACCTCCTCCGGCGTGCGGGGCTGGAAGGCATACTTTACGACGGGGTTGGCCATCCCCATTATGTCGCTCTCCTGGAAGGCATCCTTGCCGATGAAGTGGACCGGCACCTGGCCCGTCACGGCTACCATGGGGGCCGAGTCCGCCTGGGCGGTGGCTATCCCCGTGAGGAGGTTGGTGGCGCCGGGTCCTGATGTGGCGAAGCAGACGCCCGGCCGCCGGCTGACCCGCCCGTAGCCGTCGGCCATGTGCGCCGCCGACTGCTCGTGGCGCACCAGAATGTGGCGTATGTTACATCGGTTAAACTCGTCGTACATGGGAAGGTTGGCTCCGCCGGGCAGGCCAAAGACCTCCCGCACGCCCTCCCCCTCCAAGGCCGTCATAAGTGCTCTGGCTCCAGTAACCGGTTCATTAGTATCAGTCATCTTGCACACCTCGGATGCGTGATGCTCCGATCACGCTAGGGCAGGACCAGCAACACTGTCGGGGTTGCGGTCGCCATCATGGTCTGGATACGGGACGGTGGTTTATTAAATCTTATTTTAGTGGGGACTGGTAACTTGTTGTGTGATGGCCAAGTGTGTTAAGCGCGTGTGGTCAACACCAGGGCCATACTCACATATACACACACCGTCATCTATCTGGGTCATGGACTCAAGCGCTGATGGGACTGCTCCCCCACCCGGCAGGGGCGGGGGGTTTTTTCGGCGCCTGTTTGAGTGGCGCGCCACGTACCGTCCCGATGAGCCTAGAATGAGTCGTTGGCGGTGGTGGGTGGTATTCGTGTTTCTTCCCCCGATTGCGTTGGCAATCATATGGTCGGACAAGAAATTCCTCAAGCAGATGGCGCTTGCCATATTCTATATGAGCACCCTGTTTCTACTGGTGTATCTCTTTGTTTTTGCAGGCATCATCGGATATGCCCAAGGCATGGCTGGTTTGGTAGTTCTGCTCACTCCAGCAATGCTTGGCATGCTGTTCGGCATCCTCATAGCTGTGTATGCGCAGCGCACGATCATCAAGGCGGAGGAGCGTGTCCGGGACGGCGCGGATCCGTGATGTCGGAACTGTAACAAATCCGTGAGGTGCCGGGCGGGTTGCGTCCTCCGCGCCCGGCACTACACACGCTTAACACCACCACACATGCTTAACACCCTTGGTCATTACACAACAAGTTACCAGTTTCTTTGGTGGTTCAATTCGGAAAAATAGATCTGGTCGCACAGCGCCAATCCGACCGCCGCGGCTGGTCCGTACCGGTCTGGACCATATGCGCGGGGGCGGATTAAAACAAAAACGTGCGCGGGAGAGTTACGGATGCGGCATGGAGGTCTCCAGCATTCTCTCTTCCATCTCTTTTTCGCGTTCTATGGCCAGCCTCTCAAGGTCCAGCAGATCGTATCCGCCCGCCAGCTGTTGGTTGACGTCGATTACCGCCGTATTTGTGGCCTCGTAGGCGCTCCCCACCCTCTCCGGCAGGGAGTCGGCCTGCTCTTGGGTGGTTATGACCGCGCCCGGAGGCACGAACCGCCCGTCTGCTATCACCACTCCGCCGGTGATGGTGGCCGACACACCCACCGCGACGTTGTTTCCGATCTTGGCGTTGAAGACCAAAGCCTCCATGCCTATGAACGTGTTGCTTCCGATCCACGCCGGCCCGTGAATCATGGCGCCGTGCGCCAGGCTGGTGTTGTTTCCCACGAATACGGCATACCCGTCATCAAACGCCGGGTCATATCCCTTCAGCCTGTCGCCGTCTGTAGAGAACCGGCGGTCGTCTATGTTGTGTCCGTCGTCCACCGTCTCCAGCGCGTGAATCACCACGCCGTCCTGCATGTTGGATCCGTCACCTATGTGTATCGGGGTGCCTTCGTCGCCCCTGCATACGGCGGTCGGCGCCACAAAGACCATCCTCCCTATGTGACAGTTTCCGATGACCACCGCAAAGGGGTGAATGAACGCGCTGGACTCTATGGATGGCGTCGCGACCTGGGTGTTAAAGCTGGTCAGTACGTTGGCGTGGACGTTCGGCCACTGAGAATCCGTATCGTGCGTGCCGTTGTGGTCGCCGTTGGAGGCGCCCTGCCCGACGCACGGATCCGCGCCGCACAGCGCCGAATTGGTCTCTGGGTCTCCGGTATCCTGCGGAACCGGCCAGCTCCAGTCGGCCGACGGGAGCGCCGCGGCCAGCGCGGCTACAGACGCCACTGCCAGAGCTACCATTGCTGCGTTTCTCCTATTCATTATCGGCGATGCCGCATGCGGCGGTTGATAAGTCGTTGGGACACTCTCGGGCCGGAAGGCGGCGACGCCGAACGGAAACGTGAGGAGTGGGGGCGCCGGACCGTGCACCATCCCAGCAATGCAGGACCGGATGTCCATTCTTGGCGGCAGGCGCGCATATGTCCGAAGATCGTGTTTGGGGCGAGGCCGCCAGTATTTGTGGCACAGAACAGTGGCAAGACATCCGCTACAATTCGAGTGGCGGCCGGGACCGACGCCAACATGTGGGCCTGCCGCCTGGCCACACTCTCCAATCCTCCCCACTATGCCAAGCCATGTACGGCACACCATACACAACGTCGGTCCCGCCTACGCCACAGGTCCTGCACCCCCGCCGCACCATGCCGCGAAGACTTGCCTGTTCCCTGCCGTATGCGAGCCCATACCATTCAGAGGCGAGGCCGCAGCCTATTCGGCGGTTCCCGGGACCGTCTGGCCTGATGCCGTCCACGATCCGTTGGTCACCATCCAGACGGTATATCCTGGGACCGCCAAGTCCCCGTTGTGGTCGAATGCAATTATTCCCAATATATCGGGCGCCGCCTCGGATATGCGCGGGAGGGACTGCACCAGCGCCGCCGTGTCGTTACTCTGGGCGGCCAGCATGGCGGTCCCCAGAGCAAATACTGCCTCGTACGCCCGGTGCGCCCGCGCCGCCGGCTCCCCCTCAGACGGTATGTCCAGCCTATCTGACAGGGTACCCTCGATATGGTATCCTGGCCGGACCGCCGTCGTGCCCTCCGGCATGTCCGGCTCATCCAAGATGGCATCCATGCCGTACCATATCACATGTGGCGCTGCGGCAGCCCGGATGGTCCCGGCCGCCTCCGGATACAGCAACACGGCGGCAGTGATCTCGCCGTGCCGTACCGCCTCCAGTATGGCGGCCGCGGACTCGGTGTCGCTCCTGTGCGCAATCCACGATATTCTGGTGTCTCCGTGCAGCATCTGGCCAGTTGCCGCCTCCCGGAGAGATATGCCGTTCTCGTCGTGCCGGTATACCACGATGATATGGTCTGCGCCGTCGGCGGCCAGCGCCCCCAGCGCCGCGGCCTGTCCGGCATCGCTGGGCTCCATACGAAACACGTGGTCGGGCATGGCCATCTCCGGCGAGTCCGAGCAGCAGCTGATCAACAGCATACGATCCCCGGAGGTCTGGTACAGCACGGCCCAGAGAGTCGCGTTGCCGGAGGGACCCAGAACGGCCGTCGGTGAGTCCAGGCTGCGGACGGCCATCAGCGCCGCGTATCCATCATATGCCTCATACGTATCCAAGGCCAGCCGCCACGGCTGCCCCAGTCGGGCCACGTATCCGTTAAAGTCCTGAACCGCCAGGAGGGTGGCCGACTCCACCTCGTCGACGCCGGTTGTATCGTCCACGAACGCCATCCTGTGGGAGCCTGTCAGTGCCGGGCCTATCGTACAGATGACATCCAAGGGGGCTTCGTACTCCACGTGCAGCACAGCCAACGAATCCCCGCCATCGTGCCCGTCCAGTACCATTATGGGTATGGTCACAGATACATGGGGCTGCAACTCCAGCCCGCCGTCACCGCCCAACCCAGGGGCCAGATCCACCACCAACCCCATGGCATCCGACGTGTACCGGGGGTGATCCAGGGGGACGGCACCCGCGCGGACGGATCCAGCAAATATAGTGTACAAGTCCTGGGTGTCGTTGGCAGGCAGCACCAAGTCCATCCGCAGGACGGAGGCGGCGCCATCGCAGGATACGGCCAGCATGAGATAGTCCAGCACCGGTCCATCGGGCACCGTGCCGGTAAAGTATGCCACTTGCGTCCGCCGCTCCCCGCCCAAGCCGGTATCGGGCCGGATGGACAGGCCGGGCCGCACCTCCACCGGAACCACCGTGTCGGGCGTGCGGCTCCACGCCTTGCCAGCCACCGCCCCGTCTCTTATGTGCAGCCGGGCATCCTCGGCGCCTGCCAGCACATTCCGGTATGGCTCATCCAGCCGGTATGATACGACTCCCCCGGACACGCGTTCCACATCCGCCATGTGGAATGGTATACCTCCTGATCCGCCGGCATCCTCCACGATCAGCGTAACGTTGGCGCCCGCACCCCTCTCCCCGAATGCGACTGCCAGCACCCCCAAGTCCACATTATAGGCGGCGCGCACCGGCGCCCCGGCACCAGAGACCACAGGCAGGCCCGATACGGCCGGCGAGACGTTGGTGTGCGCATCATGCATAGCACCCACATCCATGTACAGGTGCGGGGAGACCATCTTCTCCACCGTGCCCCACTGCCCGCCGTCCAACCGGAAGATTATGGTGTTGTCCGGTCCCCGGCCGACGTGCTGCATAGTGATACCTCCGTCTCGGCCATACTCCCGGATGTGCACACGTGTTGTGTCTACTGCCAGGATGTCCGTGGCGCCGTCGAGCGACAGGATAATGATGCCGAGATCCGGATCGTACGAGGCCGACACAGGCAGGGGGACCGTGCTCTGGACCGTAATGGGCGCCCTAGTCTGTGGAACGGCATTTCCGGCCAGATCCCTGACGAACCCCGTCTCCACCAGCACATGAGGGTGAGCCATGCCGTTCAGTGCGGCGCGGCTGTCTTGGTCCAGAACCAGCCTGGCCATCCCCCCGCGGACAGTAGCGTTGTATCCCAAGGCCACGCCCCCCGCCTGCCCCTCCCCGTATGCGTACAGCGGCGCGCCTCCGGCGGCGCCGTCCAGCGTCTCGTTGAACGCCAGAGCGAGCGTCCCGGTCTCTGCCGAATACGCAGCCCACTCCAAGGCGGGCGGGTATGTGTCCCCCACGTCCACGGGTATAGGGACGGACATGACGCCGTTGGCCGACTCGGCGTGGAGACGGGGGCTTTCCATGATGTGTATGGCGTCAACGCCGCCCTGCCCAAGCCGGTACACCAGTGTCAGCGGGTCGGCTCCAGTCCTGTACATGGAGCCGTCCATCACGGTCACAAAGGTATGGTTTCGCACCTCTCCCAGCACGCTGAGCCGGCTATGCATGGTGCGGTCCGCATCTATAGTCTCGTTGAATGTGATCACAAAGAGGCCGACGGTACTGTAGTATGTGGCCGACTCTGTCACGAGTGGATCTGGAGGAGGATATAACTCGGACGACCCCGAGGCGCCCGAGCCCGACGGCGACGGGATGGGCCGGGTGGAGTCATATATGGACACGGGCACGACGCCGCTAGGCGCCACGTCGGTGCCGGCCGTGTCACGTACGGCGCCCGGATCCACCGTCAGCACCGGCATGCCGATTATTTTGGACATGACATCCCGGTTGGTCTGGTTCAGAGTGAACCAAATTTTTACTCCGCCCGGATTGTCGGAACTAAGCTGGCTCTGCGTCAGCCGTATGTCCGCGAACCCATCCGCAGTCGGTCCGGTTATCTGAAATTTGGTAGCATCCACACTATTTACATCCATCTTTCGATTGAAAACGGCCGCCAAGGCGCCGTCGCCCCTGTAGTACTCGGCCGAAGCCAAGTGTGGCGTAGTATCAATTCGCATAATTGGGTTGTTCGACGAATCCGCAATGAGGTTCCTAGCCAGGTCCCTCACGGCGCCCTCCACCACATCCAGTACCGTACCGACTATTGTTATGAGGTCGTGCTGCCTCTGCGTCAGCGCCACGTCAAGGATATTGCCGCGGATAGTATATTCTGCTCCCGACAGCGTGATGTGCGGCGACTGGCCAGAGGTGGTGATGTTGAACCTGTCCATGTGCACGGCTGTATGATCGATTGCCTCACTGAACGTCATGGTGAGGTTGTCCGTCCTCGAGTCGAATACGGCTGATGCCAGAGTAGGCCTTTGGCTGTCCGCCGCGGCATTGTCCAAATCGCCGGATGCTGCACATGCCATGGCAGCCGCAAGAAGAACGGGTGCCAAGTAAGCGCGTGCCCTCATGATCCTCCCATATCCGCTGGAATACGCGAGAGCGAGGCATACGCGCAACGCACGCCCATCATAGAATGTGGCCGGGAGACTAGCTTATAAGTAAAAAAATCACCCTTTATGACATTATTCATCTGAGTGTGCCATCTCGACTCCGCGGCCATTACGCTGGCACGGAGACTGCCACGCGATCCGGTTCCGGCTGAAACTATCCAGCTAGACACGCCGATTTTAACTGCTTTATTAATTTGGATAAGACGGAGCATTAGAGTTTGCGCATAACAGCGTATACCATGCCGTACGTACGTCCTCTAGTACATTGAGCTTTTACGTTCAGGATGCGGCAAGGATGCAGCGATTCGTGCTTGCCTTAGGGGCAGACCTGAGAACGTCCAAGCCATGCCGCAGACCCTAGGACACCGCCGCGTTCGTTGTGGCAGTAACACTCTACCCGCTCGCGAACAGCAGCTATGCTAACGTGCCCAAACCTATGAGGATGTTCTACAACACCAAGACCGTCAGGTATGCTATATAAAAAGATCAGATTATAGTGGGCAAAGAAAAATAAAAACGCATAACACGGTTTAATGTGCATCTTGCTAGCGCCAGATTTGCCCAAGGATGGACCCACGCCGGTGTGATGCGCCCGCATCTTGTAGAGGCCCGAGAAACGCTCCGCGATCCCACATTAGGCGCCAAGATTCACGCTCCAATGCAAAACCGGGCGCCAAGCCGTCGTCATGACGCGGCGCTCGTGCACTGGCCTCTACGATTTGGACGGCCGACGCGGTGGCACCAGCCCTACTGTGAGAACCCGTACAGCAGTACAGGCCTATCCAGCAATGCGCAGCATATCGCCGCCCCGCATGCTCCTTAAAACTTTGAGGATTTCTGTATCATTCTCCAGAGACAAGTCCATCTTGCCGTCCACTGATTTCATGGTGGCATTCATCTCTTTCTGCGCCTCCAGCATCTTGTCCTGTTTATCCAGCATCTTGTCCTGTTTTTTGTCTATTCTACGTAGCGCTTCTGTTCCTATGAATACGGCGGTCAGCATCTCTGTGTTGGTATCGCCAAACTTTATCTTAAAACCGCCCAGGCCCGTCGCCGGAGACCCCCCCTCTACCAGTATGTCCGTTATTGCGGCGGGCTCTGCATGGTCCCGTATTTGTTGTACTAGGTTCTCGATCTTGGTCTGCTCTGCCTCGCATACCACAAGGACTGATCCGTCGTCCAAATTCTCTACAGTTCCTCGTACGCCGATCTCATCTGCAGCGGCTTTGATCCTGACCCGCATGCCCACACCCTGCACCCTGCCACGTATACGAATGTTCGTCCTTTGCATGAGCTGGTACTGTTTTTCAGCGTATATAAGTTAAACGAACAAGGCTAAGACCGACGTTGTGCAATTCGCATGCCTCCCGGCCGCAGGCCCGGCAGCGCAGACCTTCTCAGGCCATCGAAGCGACAGCGTTTCACAATTCGCGACCCAGCGCGATCTGAATAACCCAACATCCCGTGATGTCAGCCTACGACCGACAGGCAGGGTATGCCGTGCCTTCCACCTAGCGATATATAGATCATGTTATCTAAAATTTTGATCGTATAGCCAAATTCGTTTAACTGGATAAATCCCATCTTTGAGTATGAAAGCAGGTGCCGCCCGCCCGATGCCAAGGTAGCCGTCACAGCAGCAATACGCGATGCCTGAAACGCCACCCTGAAGACGCATGGCCCATCTCAAAGACATTTTAGGAAAGGAGTAGTAGAATCGGCAGCCTCATGCTCCCGAGCACCACACCCTACGACGAGATTTCGCGCGGCGCGGTACGGAGAGCCGTTGCGTCCGTCCTCTTAGAAGGAGGCAGGCCCATAGCAATGATCGAGGCGGCGCGCGGCCGAAGATACCCCGGTGATGACCGGCAGGCCCAATACCGCGCCAGTCCAGTCTGGCACACCAAACGCGATCTTGACGTTATTGTAGCCGAACGGCTCAACCTGGACGCAGACGCCCTGCTGGGGCCGGAGCGAAAGTCCAGTGATTTTTCGAACCACACCGCCAAGATCATATCGGAGCTGCGCCACAAGGGAGTACTGCAGGACTGGAACGCTGACAGACAATTCGGGATATGGAGGGTAGCCGACGCTCCAAGACTGCTAGCATACAGGGACCGATGGGCAAGGTCGGCAGAAAGACACATACACGCAGAGCCGGACGCCGGATTCGCCGTCTCGGATCTCAACCGCGCCTTCCTATCAATACTGGATCACGGATCCAAGGACAACACGTACAAGTTTGCCCTAGCCAGGGCGTTGCTGGACCACTGCAGGGACCACGCCGACGCCTCTGACAACCCCCTTGAGGTGCCCTACGTGTATTTTGCAGACAAGTTCATGCGGTATTATTTTCACCAGGAGTACAAATTCCACATAAGGCAGAACTTCCATCCGAATAAACCACCCAGAGCAATCAGCATACTCCACGCCAGCTTCGGGGAGACGGCCCCCGGTGACCTCGACCTGCTGGATAAAAGAAAAGTCGATGAGGCGAGGGACCGCTTCCTAGCTGGCATATTTGGACATGCGCGCCGCAAGACCTCGCTGGTGATACCGCGGTTCCAGAACGTCCGGGGAGGCCAGTCCGGCGGCACGGCGGGGGCGTTCTACGAGTACGATGATGACGCGCAGATGCTGACCCTGAGACCGGCGGCATTAGCCTTTCTCAGGAGAAACCATGCGGTGCTCTCCAAGGCTGTCCTAGCGGAGTGGGCCAAATTCTTAGAAAGGATAAATCCCTCGTTGCCCATGCTGGTGGCAAAGATAGAGCGCGACGAGGCAAGGCGCCGCCCGCTGACCGGATACAGGCGCCTGTACCTGAGACAATGGTGCCACTGCTTCTACTGCGGGGACAGGCTCGAGCGGGGACACATCCACGTTGACCACCTTATTCCGTGGTCCTACCTGTTCGACGACAACGCCTGGAACCTGGTCCTGGCCTGCCAAGACTGCAACCTCAAAAAGGG
>JAEFDA010000086.1 GCA_016126025.1 Nitrososphaerota archaeon
CAAGGCCCACACTAGGCGCCCCGGCGGCGCTTGGCGGCCCGCGCCATGCCCGCCGCCGCGGCGCCGGCCGCCACGCCGCCGTCTATGTTCACGACCGTAAGCCCCAGGGCGCAGCTCTGCAGCATGGAAGCCAAGGCGGCCACGCCCCCCGCCCCGTACCCGTATCCCACCGACACGGGCACGCCAATCACCGGCACGTCCACCATGCTGGCCACCACGGTGGCCAGCGCCCCCTCCATTCCGGCGGCCACCACTATACAGTCCACATCCTCCCGCACCATCTCCTTCAGCACGGGAAATATGCGGTGCAGGCCGGCCACGCCCACGTCATACCTGCATATGGTGCGGCAGCGCATCGCGGCACACACCAGCCTCGCCTCCTCGGCAACCGGAATGTCCGAGGTCCCCGCGGTGAGTATTCCCACCAGGCCTTCGGCCGGCGTCGGCCTCTCCTTCCACACCAGCATGGTGCCGGAGTTTCGGCCCACGTCCGCGTCCAACCCCAAGCCACCGCAAAAGGAGACCACCTCGTCCAGATGGTCAGGCCGTATGCGCGACACCACCAGCGGCTCGTCCTTGGGGTACCGCTCTATTATGGCCTTGATGTCGGCCAGCTCCTTTGACTCGGCGTACACCACCTCGGGAACGCCCCGCCGGTGTGAGCGGCCCACGTCCAACCGCGCCATGTTCTCCAGTTCCTCTATCGAGTACAACGACAGCATCTCCCGGGCCCGGGCGGCGTTTATGCTGCCGGACTCCAGAGATCTTAGAATCTCGTCCAGATCCAAGGGCGCGTCAGATCCTACAGCGGCAGGGCCGATATGGCCGATCTTACGTTCTGGACCCCGGCGTCAAAGACGCGGCGTTCCGCCTCGTTCAAGTCCAGCTCCACTATATGCTCTATGCCGTTGCGTCCCACGACCGCCGGAACCCCGATGGAGACGTTGGAGTGCCCGTACTCCCCGTCCAGGTATGCCGATACCGGTATGACATCCCGGCGGTTCGTCATTATCGACTCCACTATGGTGGATATGGCGTTGCCCGGGGCGTGGACGGTCGCCCCTTTCAGCTCGATAACCTTGGCGGCCACGCCGCGGGTCTTTGATACCAGATCGTCCATCTCGGCAGCGGTGAGCAGGTCTTGGAGCGGTATGCCCGAGACGGAGCTGAACCGTGGAAGGGGCAGCATCTGTTCCCCGTGCTCTCCTATGACCAGGGCCCGGATTGACTTCCGGGAGTAGTTCACTACCTCGTGGATGAACTGCCGGAACCTGGACAGGTCCAGCATGTTTCCCATGCCCAGCACCCGGTCTCTGGCAAACCCGGAGACCTGGTACGTAACGTACGCCATCGGGTCCAGCGGGTTCGTAACCGGCACTATTATTGAGTCTGGGGCGTACTTTTTGATGTTCTCCGCAACGCTCCTCACTATTCCCGCGTTTATCTTTAGCAGGTCCATGCGGGTCATGCCCGGCTTTCTCCCAGAACCGGCCACCACGACCACCACATCAGAACCCACCATGTCCGCATAGTTGTTGGAGCCCCGCACCTCCACGTCTATGCCCTGCTCGGAGAGCATGTGGCTTATGTCCATGGCCTCCCCCTGCGGCAGCCCGTCCACAACGTCCAGCAGCAGGATGCTCTCGTCGGCCTTTCGGAGGGCCGAGAATAGTGCGGCGTCCCCGCCCACCTTGCCCGAGCCAACTATGGTCAGCATGGCGTAGCAGCCATGATCAAGCACAATTAAACCTACCCGACACGACCGCCAGGAATACCCACGTAGCGGTTCGGGCCAAACCCGTGGATTGCCAAAATATCGGCGCCTGCCTCATGACCGGCCCCACACGGCGCCCCGCGGCTCCCATGCATGGTATGGCCGGACCGCGCCCGGCTTGGAAAACCAACGGGCGCACCAGACGCTAATAACTTGACGGTCCGCAGACCGGGTTCGCGCTTGGCCAACCCGCGCGTCGGCTCCGGATTAGGCGCAAAGTGCGGCCATACCCAAACTACCGCAAGAATGACAGTGCGGAAACGGCACCATTCCCACAATGATTCGCCACCATACTTGTGTCAGATCTAAGGCGGCTGCAACGCCGGCGGGCGATGTCGCAATGTGCGGCACCAGCGCTTTAGGGGATACGGTTTGTGGAAAAAAGCTACCGCCCGAAGACGGCATGGGCGGCACGCTGTCCGAAACACCGGCTTGTCGGGGCGTGCCCATACGCCCGGAGCAGGCGCGGGTTGCCATAGCGCCACCACCACGTTCCGGCATTCCCGGAAACGGCAGGGCGGCCGATGCCATTGCAGAACTTATATGAATTTGCCGGCCACGCCAGAGCCATGGTACTGGTTGTGGATCCGCGGGGCGCCGGCATATCCGGTGACATGATGCTGGCCGCCCTGGTGGACATGGGCGCCGACGGCGGCGCCATATCCGACGGCGTCACAGAATGTATCAGGTATCTGGACGGCTCTGCCGTAGACAGCATGATATTTCGCACCGAGCACCGGAGCGGCATAAGGTGCACCCGGTTGGAACTGGAGACGCGGGATCCTCCCTCCAGACCGGCGGCCGAGATGGTACGCGCCATATGCGACTCGGCATCACGCTTGGGACTCTCAGAGAAGGCCGCAGCGTTTGCCCGGCGCAGCATAGAATCGCTGGTATCCGCCGAGTCGCGCATACACGGCGTCCCCCGCGATTCCACACGGCTGCACGAGGCCGCCTCCGCCGACACGCTGGTGGACATAGTCGGTACCGCCGCCGCCTTGGACCAGATCAAAGCCTTGGACGACCAGATAATTACGATGCCGGTCAACGTCGGCGGCGGCTCGGTGACCTTCTCGCACGGCACCGCTCCCAACCCAGCCCCCGCCGTCTTGGAGATACTGAAAGATGCCGGGGTGGCCATGGTCGGCGGCGACATAGACGCCGAGACTGCCACCCCCACCGGCGCATGCATGCTGGCGGGCCTGCGGGCCGCATCGCGGCCGTTCTACCCCCGGATGGTGGCGGAGCGCACCGGGTACGGCGCCGGATCCCGGGATCATGCGGGGGTGGCCAACGTGCTGGTACTGGCGCAGGGCCCCGCCGGTGTGGGTACGGAGGCCGTATGCGTGCTGGAGACCAACATAGACGATGCCACCGGGGAGACCATCGGCGGCGCCATATCCGAGATCATGAAGGCCGGGGCGCTGGATGCGGCGGCATACCCGGGCATAGGCAAGAAGGGAAGGGCGTCCCACCTCCTCTCGGTGCTGTGCCCGCCCGACGTCGCCGACTCGATGATACGCACCATAATGCGCCAGACCGGCACCCTGGGTGTCCGCGTCACCTCCACCGACAGGGTGGTCCTGCCCCGGGAGGTGCGCCGCATCAAGGCCGACATAAACGGCGCCGAGTATGTGTTCCGCTACAAGGTACGCACGCACATGGGAGAGACGGACTTTAAGATAGAGTACGACGACATAGCCGAGGCGTCGGCGGGATCCGGCATGGGCCCCCTGCGGGTGGAGCGGCTGGTCAGGAGACGGATTGAGGACCATAGCTGACCTGCGGGGGTGGTTCGCCGGCACCGGTCCCGTGCTGGTGGCGCTCTCCGGAGGGGTGGACAGCGCCCTGGTGGCATACGCCGCCCATACGTCCGGCGTCCCGTCGGCGGCGGTGACGGCCGACTACAGGACCCTGGCCGAAGAGGAGCTGGAGTCCGCCAGGTCGGTGGCTGCCCAGATAGGCATGACACACCACATCATGGAATACGACGAGCTGGCCGACGAGGAGTTCGCCCGCAACGGCAGCGACCGCTGCTACCACTGCCGCGCGCAGTTGGGCGAGAGGCTGCTCTCCCTGGCCGCCGAAGCCGGGTACCGCACCGTGGTTGACGGCACCAACTCTGATGACATATCCGAGTACAGGCCCGGCATAGCGGCCATGCACGGGTATGGGATCAGGAGCCCCCTGCTGGAGATCGGCGTGCCCAAGCGCCATGTCCGGGAGATGGCGCGCGAGGCGGGCCTGTCTGTGCACAACCGTCCGTCCAACTCGTGCCTGGCATCCCGCATACCCTGGGGAAGGCGGGTGACTGCCCAGCTGCTGGCCCGCATCGAGATGGGGGAGAGGTACGTGCGCCAGGCCATACCCGACGGCCCGGTCCGCGTCCGGGACATGGACGGCGTGGCGCGCATAGAGGTCTCCAAGGGAGCGATACCCGCGCTGGAGAGCGAGATGCGGCGCATATCCCCAAGGCTGCTGGCCCTGGGGTTCCATAAGGCCGAGATAAACCCGGCCGGGTACACCACGGGGGGCGCCAACCCATGATATACATGGACAACGCCGCATCCAGCCCCCTGCGCCCCGAGGTGCTGGAGGCCATGCTCCCATACATGAGGAGCGTGGGCAACCCCTCCTCCATACACCGCGACGGCAGATCGGCCCGCAGGGGGGTGGAGGGCGCCCGCAGGCATGTGGCGTCACTCCTCAACGCCGACCCCTCCGAGATACTGTTCACCTCCGGCGGTACGGAGGCCAACAACACGGCCCTGCGGGGGGCCTCAGGCGGTCGCCTCATAACCACCAGCATAGAGCACGAGTCGGTGCTGGAGCCGTGCCGCGCGCAGACGCGCCCCGTCACGTATCTGAAGCCGGACGGCAGCGGCACCATATCCCCCGAAACCCTGGACGAGTCGCTCTCCGAGCCGGCTACACTGGTGAGCATAATGACGGCCAACAACGAGGTGGGCACCATACAGGACGTGCGCGCGCTGGCCGGCATATGCAGGCGGCACGGCGCCATATTCCACACGGACATGGTCCAGGCCGCCGGCAAGATCCCCGTGGACGTCAGGTCGTGGGGAGTCGACATGGCCTCCGTCTCCGCCCACAAGATCGGCGGCCCCATGGGCGTCGGGGCGCTGTACGTCCGGGCCGGTACCGAACTGGAGCCGCTGGTGCTGGGGGGCGGCCAAGAGTCCGGGATGCGGTCGGGCACCGAGAATGTCGCCGGCATAGTGGGGTTTGGGGAGGCGTGCCGGCTGGCCCGCGCCGAGATGTCCAGAAACGTGCCATACGTCTCGTCCCTCCGCGACGAGCTGGTCGCGCGCCTGCTGGAGATATCCCACTCGGTGCTGAATGGCCACCCCGCCTCCAGGCTGCCGGGCAACGCCCACCTGGCCTTTCTGGGCGTCAGCGGCGAGGATCTGATAATCAAGCTGGACGAGAACGGAATAGCCGCCTCCACCGGTTCGGCCTGCTCCGTCCACACCCAAAAGGAGTCCCACGTGCTCCGGGCCATGGGCCTCCCCGCCGAGACCATATCCAGCTCGCTCCGGCTCACCCTAGGGCCGCAGAACACCGCCGGGGAGGTAGCGGAGGTGGCCGAAGCCATGCCGCGCATAGTCTCGGAGCTGAGGTCCGTCTCCCCGCTCAGGGGAAGATACGGGTTCTGAGCCTCGATGCGGCCACCGCGCCGCCCACGGCCACCAGCAGGACGGCCACCGCGCCGAACTCTGGCACCACCGCGGTTCCGATCACCAGTATCTCGGAGGTCCCCGGCGGAAAGGCCACCCAGATGCGGCGCACGTCGGATGCTGCATCGCGCTCCACGTATTGGAGGGGCTGGTCGCCGGCGAGCACTATGAACTCGGTATCGTCTCCGGCGTCGGTGGCGTTTATGTACTGTCGGGGCAGGTCCAGCAGCAGGTCTCCACCGCGGTCCGACTCCATCTCCACCAGAATCGCCATGTTGTCATAGTCCACCACCATCCGGTCCACCGTCCCTCCGCGTATGGCATACCCCAAATCGAAGGTGCCGCCCCGCCCGTCGGCCACCTCTATCTGCCTGGTGGGAGCGTCTGCGTCCTCGGCCACATACTCGAACTCCCGGCTTATGTTGTCAGAGCCGTACCACACCCGCACAATGTACGAGCCGCTATTCTCCCAGTTCGGGCCCCCGGAGCTCACCCGGCGCGCAAAGCTGCCGTCGGCGGCCACCTCGAACTGATCCACCATAATCACATCGTCACGATACAGTACCTTCATCTGCATCTGCTCTCCGGGCAGCACGGTGGAGACGCTCCCCCACACCACCACATCGTCCCCCAGCATGTACGAGTCCCTGTCCGTACTCAGCATGATGGGGTTCTCCTGCGCCACGGCAGGCAGCGTCAATGCTGCAATCAAGGCCGGCGCGGCCATCATGGCCAGGCATACCGCGTTCATGGACAGCCTTATCTCACGTAATTATTATAATATTGTCATACATACCGACGCCAACTCGGGCAGTGCGGGTGCGGCGGCCCGACACCCCCGCACGGGACTGAAAAAGTGGCAAAAAATGACTATATCCGGGGAACCAGACCCAGCCGGGATCTAGCCGATACTACAATTATGGACACCAGCGCAACGGCCAGTACAGCGGCCGCGACGGCGCCAAACTCGGGAATCACCTTTGCTGCGAAGAACTCTATGGACTCGGCGCCCGCCGGGAAGTAGACGTGCACCGACTGGCCGTCAATCATGACGTCGTCAGACTCCTCGCCGTCCACCAGCACCAGAAACACCTCCTCCAGCACCTCGACGGGGAACGTCACTGAGAGCTTTCCGTTGTCATCAGCCGTGATGTGCAGTATTAGGGACGTGTCCCCCTGGTTTACCGTGGCTCCGGTGACCATGCCCCCTTCGATCTCATACTCCAGACAGACATCCTCTATGGCAACCATGGACATGCCGCAGTCGGCGACCTCCATGACGGAGGAGGTACTGGTCAGCATGAACTGTGCCTTGTTGTCCTTGGATGGGTGGCCGTACTGCGCCAAGACCTGGTATATGCCCGTCTCAGACCACGACTCGGATGCCACCTGGATCTCAAACTCGTTGTTCTCGTCCGGGGCCAGCTGGTTCACCCATACTATATTGCCGCTGGGGGAATGTATCTTGATGGTGACAGGTACGTCGGCGGCGGTGTGCGCCACGTGGCCGGTAATCGTTATGACGTCGCCCGTACCATAGGTGGCCTGATCCAGCCACACCGACAAAGGTACGGCGTTCAGGACCGCCTCCTCGGCCAGCTCCCGCGGGTCCCCTTCGCAGTTGGGGCACGCGGGGTTGAGTTGCGCAAAGGCGGAACCGGCGCCCAGCAGGCCCGCAGCCGCCACTACCGCAAAGAGTGAATATGTCGTACAAGTATTCATGTTGTATCAAGCGACGGGGCGTCTCTATTTATGTATACTTCATATGGATATACTGAACAAATGAAGAATTAAAAAACTAGAATCTCGGCACCAGACTCAGCCGGGATCTCGCCGATACTGCCACTATGGACACGATGGCCACGGCCAGAATCAGCGCCGCCATGACACCGAACTCTGGAACCACCAAGCCGTCCTGAATGCCCACTGCCACAGACGTCTCGTACCCGCCCTGGTGGGCGGTCACCGTATACTCTCCGTCCTGCGACCAGAGTGGGCCGCCAATCATGATCTCGTGGGAGAAGAGTCCCTCCATATCTGGTCGAACCTGATCCGTGGATATTACGTTGCCGTTGGGAGCCGTGATCTTGACTGTGATGTGCAAGTTGGTTATGTCAGTCTGGCCATTTATGGTAATCGTGTCGGATCCCTCCATGGCATCGGCAAAGAGGACTAGCTCGCCGCCG
Source organism: Nitrososphaerota archaeon (assembly GCA_016126025.1). GTDB lineage: Archaea > Thermoproteota > Nitrososphaeria > Nitrososphaerales > Nitrosopumilaceae > VYCS01. The sequence goes on from JAEFDA010000086.1 coordinate 7,656, forward strand.
GCGAAGAGCTCGGTCCCCACCAAGCTTACGGCCCTCTCAAAGTTGGACTCCACGGCCAGTGTGTCCATAACCGCGCCGTCCATGACGTTCACCTGCACCTCAAGGTTGTACAGGTCAGCCACACCCTGCCGGGCCTCTATTGTGTAGAGCCCGTTCTCGGTCAGGGCGCTGACGTCTATCGAGGTGGCAAACGACCCGTCCGCGGCGGGGGTAACCTGATCCGCCTTCACCAGATTATTGGAGGGGGACAGGATTCGGAATATCACGTCCTCGCTGCGTATGGTGTGGCCGGATATGGAGACGATCGGTGAATCCTCCTCGGCAACCGCAACGAGTTCCATGCCCTCGGGAGGCATGAACGACTCCGCCCCAACACTCGTCGGAACGGACACGGCGCCCAGCGCCAAGACGGCCGCCAGTGCCACTGCAATGGTTGAGCGTCGCATACTCATTATGACCAACTCATCCCTCCCGTATTATTTATGTATTATTCCGAACGGTCGCGCCTTTTGCTGGACTGCATGTACAGGTCCACCGTGCCACTGCCTATGGGGATGTTGCTTCCCACTATGACGTTCTCGGTTACGCCCTTGAGCTGCTCGGTCTCCCCGGCCAGGGCGGCGTGCGCTATGGTGGGGACCGTGATCTCAAAGGCTGCCCGGGCCAGCACGCTGTCCTTGGTGCCGGCCACCCCGTGCCGGCCGATCTGCTGCATGTGGCCCCGGGAGCACATAAGGTCGGCCACCAGCATTATGTACCGCACGTCGACCTCCAGTCCCTGATCCTCCAGTGTGGTGGTGAGCTCCCGTATGAGCGAGTTTCGGGCCGCCTCTATTCCCAGCGTCTCGGCTATCTCGAATACGTTGTTGGTGCGGACGTTCTTCTTGTCTATGCCCGGCACCTCCAGTATCTTGGAGAGGTTGGATCCGGTGGTCTGGATGCTCCACTGGCCGCCCTGCTGCACCACGGTGACCCGGGCCACGTCCGGAACCCCCTTGACGGTAGTGTTGAGGACCTTGTTGCGGATGGTAATCACCGCCGACGAGTCCGTCTCGGCGACCAGCCGGAGCAGCAGCTGCATCTCGCCTACCTCGGTCTTGAACTTCTTGTTGGACGAGAGCGCCGAGGCCACCCCCTCGACGGTCACACCCCTCTCCCTCATGCGGGACTCCCTGAAGGAGAGGCGAATCCACGAGGAGTAGTCGGTCTCGCTGTCCATCACCAGATGTGATATCTTGGTCTGCCGGACGTTGTTGGCCACCTCAATGGCCTTCTCCCTGGAGGCGGACATCTCCTCGTTTAGGTATATGTCCATGGTGGGGGTGTCGGGTTTCTTGCGGGCGTCCACCAGCTCGATCAGCCGGGGCAGTCCCAGAGTGACGTTGCGCTCCTGTATTCCGGCAAAGTGGAACGTGCGGAGCGTCATCTGAGTCCCCGGCTCGCCTATGGACTGGGCCGTCACTATCCCCACCGCCTGCCCGGGCTCCACCTTGGCACGGTTGTACAGGTCCAGCACCTGGCGGCAGACGCGCTCGGTGCCCGTCTTGGAGAGGGCCGAGACCAGCATCGCCTGGCAGACCGAGTCCTTCAGACGGGGGTTGAACGTTCCGGTGTACTGGTCCAGTATCTCGGATATCTGCGGCTCGGTGGCCGGCTCGCCAGAGTCCACCATCTTCTGCGACTCTATCTTGCGTTCGATGTTGAACGCCTCGCCGTGGTCGCTCTTTGCCACGTCGATGCCGTCCTCCCCGTACAGGAACTGGATGATGTGCCCGTGGGGATCCCTCACGGTCCCGTCATACTCCAGCCGGATGTGCTCCAAGGCGTTGATGAGCCGCCTCTGCATATAGCCGCTCTGCTGCGTGCGGACGGCCGTGTCCACCAGCCCCTCCCGGCCACCCATGGCGTGGAAGAAGAACTCCAGCGTCGAGAGCCCGTCACGGTAGTTGGCCTTTACGAAGCCGTGGGCGTCGGGATTCTCGTCCTTCTCTAGAAAGTGCGGCAGGGCGCGGTTGCTGTAGCCTACGGCGAGGCGGTGGCCCCGGCGCGACTGCTGGCCCAGAGCCCCGGCCATCTGGCCTATGTTCAGGGATGAGCCCCTCGCCCCGGTGGTGGCCATGATGCGGGCCGGGTTGGTCTCGGCCATGGCCCGGTCGGCGGCCGTTCCGGATTGATCCCGTGCCCTGGACAGCACGCTTACTATTTGCGCCTCCAGCGACTCGTCCTCGGACATCCCCCGGCTGGCCCTGAACCTTCCCTGCTTCTTGTCCAGTAACAAGGAGGACACCTCTCCGTACGACTTTTCTATGTCGTCCAGTATTCCGCTGCGCCTCTCCCGGGGGATCTCCAGGTCGCCGTACCCGTAACTGAACCCGTAGTGGGTGATGAACTGCTTTACGATAATCAGTATGGAGTTGAGGAACCTCTTGGCCGTCTCGTTGTCGTAGTCCTTGGCCAGCCGGTGCAGGACGCTCTCGGGCTCCTCGGCGCCTATGGCCGACTTGTCTATCACCCCTTCCATGAGCTGGCCGTTCTTGATCACAATGTCCTTCTCCCTGCCGCTTGTCCCCTTGGACCATTTGGAGGTCATGGTGTAGTTGAAGTCGTCGGGCAGGAACAGCGAGAAGAGCTGCTTGCCGGTATAGGCCGGACCGCTGGGCCCGGTGGCGGCCGGCGCCGGCATGCTGCCCGAATAGCCGCCCAGCATGGCCAAGTTGGCAAAGTCGTTACTCTCCAGCAGGGTGTCGTCTTTGGTCAGCAGGTACGCGCCGGTCACAAAGTCCCTCAGGCCGCCGATGATGGGACCGCCGTACCGGGGGGATATGAGCTGGTCCTGGACACGCATAAGCAGGATGGCTTCGGCCCGGGCCTCCTCGCTCTGCGGCACGTGCAGGTTCATCTCGTCGCCGTCAAAGTCGGCGTTGTAGGGAGGGCAGACAGACGGGTGCAGGCGGAACGTCCTGCCCGGAAGCACCTTGACATAGTGGGCCATTATCGACATCTGGTGGAGTGAAGGCTGCCGGTTGAACATCACTATGTCCCCGTCGGTCAGGTGCCGTTCCACCAGAAAGCCCACCTCCAAGCTCTCGGCTATGGCGGTGCGGTCCTCGACAAAGTCCAGCCGTATCTTTACGCCGTCGGGTCTCATGATGTAGTTTACGCCGGGGTACGTGTTGGGGCCGTTTACCACCAGCCGCTTGATATCCTCTATGTTCCATTCGGTTATGATCTCGGGAATGGTGAGCTTGACGGCCACCGACTCGGGCACGCCCACCTCTGAGAGGTCCAGGTTGGGATCTGGGGATATCACCGTGCGGCTGGAAAAGTCCACCCTCTTGCCGGAGAGGGACCCCCGGAACCGGCCCTCCTTGCCCTTGAGCCGCTGGGTGAGCGTCTTGAGCGGGCGGCCGGAGCGGTGGTGGGCCTGGGGTATGCCGGACACCTCGTTGTCAAAATAGGTGGTGCAGTGATACTGGAGCAAGTCCACCAAATCCTGCAGTATCAGTGGGGGCGTACCTGACTCCCGGCTCTCCTTGAGCCGCTGATTCACCCGGATTATGTCCACCATCTTGTGGGTGAGGTCGTCCTCGGAACGGATGCCCGTCTCAAGTATTATGGAGGGGCGCACCGTGACGGGGGGAACCGGGAGGGCCTGCAGTATGAACCACTCCGGGCGGGCCGTATCGGGGTCATACCCCAGCAGTTTCAGGTCGTCGTCTATAATCTGGGAGAAGCGGTTGCGTATGTTTATGGGCTGCAGCCGGTACTCCTCGCCGTCGGCCTTCTCCACGAACGTGGTCGGCTTTGTGAATATGAGGTCGTACTGATTCTTGCCGCAGTGGGGGCAGTCCTTGGCCTTGCGGGCCTTCTCGATTATCTGCTCTGGGATGCGCTTCCGCGACACGATAGCGTAGGCGGCCTCCTTGTTGCGTATGCGCAGAAAGTCGTCCAGCAGCTCCTGGGGGACCTTGAGCCGGGAGCACGAGCGGCAGGTCGACTGGAGTAGTTTGTGTATGTTGTCTATGAAGGCGATGTGCATGACCGGCTCGGCCAGTTCGATGTGGCCGAAATGCCCGGGGCAGCGGGCCGTCGTGTTCCCGCACGTCAGGCATGTCTGTCCGGGTTCCAGCACGCCCAAGTGCCCGTCCATCAACCCGCCGTGCACCGGGGTGCCCTCTTCGTTGTAGGTCTCCGGGGCGGTGATCTCGGCCACCGAGTACTTGCGGATCTCGGTGGGCGACCAGACCGAGAACCGTATGCCGTCTATGGATTTTATGGTCTGCACCGACATGCGCTACACCTTCTCCCGAATCTGCAGCCTGGGGGCCACGTTGAGGCTCTGCATCTCCTGGAGTAGCAGCTTGAAGGCGTACGCGACAGACACCGACGACACCCGGGCCTTGTCCCCGCACACCCGGCATACGTACCGGTTCTGCTTCATGTCTTGGTATGCCACCAGCCCGCACCTCTCGCACACAAATATGTCCGACTTGTCCGACTCGTCCAAGAGGCGGTCCTTGAGTATCATCGAGGCGCCGTACGCTATGAGGCAGTCGCGTTCCATCTCGCCGAACCTCAGGCCGCCTCCCCGCGCCCTGCCCTCGGTGGGCTGCTTGGTGAGCATCTGTACCTGCCCCCGCGCCCGGGCGTGTATCTTGTCTGCCACCATGTGGTGGAGTTTCTGGTAGTACACCACCCCGATGAAGACCTCCACGGGGAACGTCTTGCCGGTACGGCCGTCATACATCACCTCCTTTCCGGAGTAGTCGAACCCGGCATCTTGCATTGCCTGGCGCACCTCCTCCATCTTCTCCCCCACAAAGGCCGAGCCGTCAAACTTCTTGCCCCGTTGGGCGGCGGCCTTGCCGCATATGGACTCCATGAACATCCCCACCGTCATCCTGGATGGGAATGCGTGGGGATTGATCAGTATGTCGGGGGATACGCCGTCGGCTGTATACGGCAGGTCCTCGCTCTTGGCCAGCACGCCCAGCACCCCCTTCTGGCCGTGCCTGGACGCGAACTTGTCGCCGATCTCCGGCACCCGCATGTCCCGCACCCGGATCTTGAACATCTTGCCGCCCTCGCTGGACTGGGTCATCACCACCGTGTCCACAAAGCCGTTCTCCGACGGCCGGACTCCGATGGATGTGTCCCGGCGCTCAAGCCCCATGGTCTCGGCCTCCCGGAACTCCTGGGTGTACCGCGGCGGGCTGGTCTTGCCGATCAGGATGTTGCCACCCTCCACCCTGGCTTCCGACTCCACGGCCCCGTCCTCCTCCAGCAGGGTATACGCCCGGTCCCCCTTGTAGCCCCGTATCCGGTCGTCGGCGTTGGGAACCTCGAACCTGTCCCGCTCGCCGCCCGGATACTGCTTGGACTCGGCATCGTATATGCGGAAGAAGAATGTCCTTCCAAGCCCCCGGTCGACCGAGGCCTTGCTGACCACTATGGCGTCCTCTATGTTGTATCCGTCAAAGGGCAGCACGGCCACCACGCAGTTCTGGCCCGCCGGCCGGTCTTCCAGCTTCAGCAGGTCCATCGCCCGGGTGTTCACTATGGGGACCTGCGGGTACAGCATTATGTGCTGGCGGACGTACGTGCTGGTATTCATCATGGGCGTGGAGAATCCCAGGCTCTGCTTGGCCATGGCCGAGCCGTACGTATTACGGGGGGACTGGTTGTGTTCCGGATACGGAATGGTAGAGGCTCCCGCGCCCAGAATGGCGGGCGGGAATATCTCCAGGTGCGTATACGCCCGCTCGCCCTGGATATCCAGATCCTTCTGGTCCATGGCGATGTAGGCGTTCTCTTCCTCGTTGGCGTCCACCAACTCTATCATTCCTCCGCCCATAGCATCCCGCCAAGTCAGGGCGCCCTGCATGATCATCTCCAGCATGGTATCGGCGAGCTGCGGCTTGCCATCCTTCACCAGTATGAGGGGGCGCAGTACGCGGCCGGCATTGCAGTTCACGTACAGGCGGTTGGCCGCCCCGGCATTCTCGGACGGATGGTACGATATCCCGATGTGGTGGTGTATCTTGGTCTCCCGGCGCAGCCCCCGCAGCCGGGTCGCCAGTTCCTCGCCGTCTCCGTAGTACCCTATGAGCTTGCCGTCCACGAAGACGCGGGTGCCGTCGCGTCTCAGATCCCGGGCCTCGTCAAAGTGGAGGGCGCCCAGTTCGTACAGCTTCTCGATTATCTCCGCGGCGGAGGCCCCCACCGATATCACAGCCGAGAGGGCCAAGTTCTTGACCAAGCCGCAGTTGGAGCCCTCGGGCGTCTCACTGGGGCATATGCGCCCAAAGTGCGTGGAGTGCAGATCCCGGGCCTCGTAGTTTGGCTGGGTGCGGCTGAGTGGGGACTGAATACGTCGCAGATGGCTTATGGTGGAGAGGTAGTTGGTGCGGTCCAGCAGCTGGGTGACGCCGACGCGGCCCCGGCCCCAGTTGCCGGTGGCTATGGCGTTGTTCAGCTTGTCGGTTATTATGCCCGGCCGGATGGCCGCAGCGACTGCGTTTATGCCCCGCTTCTGTCCCGACCGCTCCAGCTGGTACTTCATGTCCCGGATGAGATTCTTGAACGAGGTCCGGAATATCTCCGAGAGGAGGTGGCCGGCAAACTTGATCACCTTGTTGCCGTAGTGGTCCTTGTCGTCGGGAATTATCCAGCCGTTCCTCAGCTCCAGCAGCTTGCAGGTGGCCTCGCCCAGAAACTGTGCCTTCTCCCGGCGGTTCTCGGGGCTCTTGCCCAAGTGTGGCAGGAGGTTCCAGTCCAGCAACGTCTCGGCGCGCTTTATCTGGAATTCCTCCAGCATGCCCGGCGCTATCCTCTTGCTGATGTATACGATGGCGTCCTTGGCCGTCTGGACGTCGCTGGCCTTCTCAAAGGAGGCCTCCAGCTTGTCCTGTATGTCGTCCACCATGGAGACGGTGTCGGCGATCTCCTGATCCGACTCCAGCCCCAGCGCCCGCATCAGTATTACTATGGGTATGTCCACCGGCGTGCTGGGCATCTTGGAGAGTATCAGCCCGTCGTTCTTCATGATCAGCTCCAGCTTGGCCCGGAACCCGGTCACCGAGGAGTACACCTTGGCCTTGTACACAGGACTTCCGCTGGCCATCTCCTTGTCCACCATTATCTTGTTGTACGAGAGGTCCTCCAAGCCCACTATGACCCGCTCAGAACCGTTTATGATGAAGTAGCCGCCCGGATCCAGGACGTCCTCGCCCTGGCCCACGAGCTTCTCCGGGGATAGGTTGTACAGGATGCACTTGTTGGACTTTACCATGATGGGCATGTCCCCGATATGGACGAACTTGCCCTCCAGCACCTTACCCTCCTCCACCACGTTGGCCTCCAGCATTATGGGGGCCGCGTACGAGACGTTCCGGAGCCGGGCTTCGCCGGGGGTTATGTGGGTGATGGAGCCGTCCAGCTCCATCATCCGTGGCTGCTCCAGCCTGATACGCCCCATCTGTATACGGTACGGGTACTCGGTGTTCTCAATCTCCACCTGCCCCACGTCGTCTATTATGCCCTGCAGCTCCTTCTCCAGAAACTCGTTGAACGAGTTGAGGTGCTGCCGGGCTATCCCGTCCCTCTTGAGGACGTCCCGTATTACGGGCCACCACTTTGACGTCTCGCTCATACCTCCACCACATACCTGTAGTATATGCTCTCGCCCGCCGTGGGACTGTGTCGGTGTATCTTGATCATATCCCCCGGCCGCACGCCCAGTCCCACGATGGCAGGATCCGTGACGAAGATGAGCGGCATCTCGGTGGGGGTGCAGTTGTACTTCTTGAGCACCTTCTCGGCCTCCTCCTTGGAGATTATCTCGTGCCGGGGCACGTAGAGGTGGTCTGGCACCAGCACCTTCTTTTTAGCTGCCATATACAACCACCCCCAAAATCCCCAAATCGAGATTTGACCCCCCGCTGCACTAATATATATGTAGCAGGGTGGCTAGCGCGTAAAAGCTTATGCTCAGCACATATATCTGCCGGTTTTCGCCGGCCTGCTTGGCATGATCCGCATGGTCTGCCATCGGGAGGAACTTCCAACGTAGAGACGCTGCGTCCGGCGTGCCCGCACGTGCCCAGCACATTTAGCGAATGCCCACAACATGGGCGCCCCGCAGAGATACGCTGGAACGCCGGCCCCGCCGGGCTTGTTTATTTTTTTTGAGCGCCGGACCGGGCAAACTTGTCAACGCCTTTAAATAAACTTCTACGGTCGATACTCCAATGAGAACTGTTTCGACATTTGCACTGACGGCCATAATACTGGCGGGTGCCGGCACGGCGCCGGCCCTGGCCCAGCAGATGGCCCCCATAGCGGTAATGACCGACATGGAATCGTACGTTGAGGGGGATGTCATAACGATATCCGGCCAAGTCATGGCCCGACATAGCGGCGGCATGAGCATCATAGTTACGGCGCCCAACGGCAACATCGTCAAGATCGGCCAGCCCATGGTGGGTCCGGACAACACGTTCACCTTTGAGATAGCAACGGGCAACTACATGACGCAGGCCGGCATCTACACCGTGGAAGCCAACTATTCGCTGAACGCCAAGTCCCCCCGCTTAGCCACAACCACATTCATGTATACGCCCATAGACACGTCGGGCATATTCGTGGACGGAACGGAGTTTGAGCCGGCACACACGATTGTGGGCGGCGCTGTACTTGGCATGCATACGGATCCGCAATATAACACCCTTGTAATTGATATTGAGTCCATGAGTGACGGCACCATCACCATCACCCTGCCCCGGGCCCTGATAGACTCCCAGACTGTAGATGGCACCGACGATTCGTTCTTCGTGTTGGTCGACGGCGAGGAGGTCGATTATATGGAGACCGAGACCACCGACGAGGCACGAACACTGGTTATCGACTTTCCGGGCGGAGCCGAGATGATAGAGATAATCGGCACCTCCGTGGCGATACCCGAGTTCGGCGTCATGGCGGCGCTGATTCTGGCCGTGGCCATCGTGTCCATAGTGGCCGTATCCGCAAGGTCCCGGCTCAGTCTGGTACCAAGGTTCTAACCGTTTTTCCATTTTTGTATTAGTGTGGCGCCGAAAGGCCCTCGACCATGCGGTGGCGCCTTCCGCAGACATACTCGCAAATGGTTATATTTGAAGCGCCGGCGCCTGTGGCCAGTAGCCCGATAGTCTAGCGGTCAATTGTTCACAGGCCAAGGATCCCGCGCTCTGGTTCCCGGAGGAGACACGCGGGGGCGGCAGTTCGAATCTGCCTCGGGCTACTGTATACCAGTCTAGCGGGATGCCAGGGCTATACGTTCCAGCTCGTTCTTCTTCTTGACCGAGGGCGCCGCCGGGTCGTTTCGAGCCGCCAGTATCAGGTGTTCTGCCATCCACTCCTCCACCGGTCTGGGGTTGGCGTATGCCTTCTCCTTTATGCCGTCTGCTATAAAGCGCAGGGCCAGATCCACCCGGCGGATGGGCGCCACGTCCACCGACAGGTGGTATGTGGTGCCGCCATACACGATGCGGGTGGTGTCCTCGTTGGGGGCCGAATTCTCGATGGCCCGCACCAGCACCTCAACCGGGTTATTGCCGGTCCTGAGCGATATTATGTCAAAGGCCGTCTTTACCGTGTTGATGGCCCGGATCTTCTTTCCTGCCATCCGGCCGGTGTTCTTGGCATAGCGCTTGCCAAAGTGCATGATCTTGTTGCACAGCCTCTCCACCACGTTGACGTCGGCCTTGTTGTACCGCTTGAGGGCGGAACGGCCGAAGGTGTACGGCAGTATCTGCTGGCGCAGCGAGATGGCGGTCTTGAGTCCCGGATCCCGGATCTCTATGCCGCTCAGGTCGTACTTGCGGAATAGTAGCATCTCGCCCGCACCCACGCCAATCACCTCCGGGGCTTCTCCTTCTTGCCGATGACCAGCTCATGCAGCGATGTGCCGTTCACCTTGAACACCTTGAACCGTACGCCGGGTATGTCCCCCATGGCGCCTCCCTGGGTGGCCCCCATTCCCTGTATATGGACCTCGTCGTGTTCGTCTATAAAGTTCAGCGCCCCGTCCCGGGGCAGGAAGGCGGACACGGACTTGCCGTTCTTTATGAGCTGGACGCGGACGCATTTCCGTACCGCAGAGTTGGGCTGCTTTGCGGCAACGCCGATCTTCTCCAAGACTATGCCCCGGGCCTGTGGAGCCCCGGCCAGCGGATCCGCCTTCTTGTCTATTCCCAGCTTGCGCCTCTTGAACGACGAGATGGCCCACCTCTGGCGCTTCCTCTTTGTCTTGAGAACGCGGCCTGCGAACAGTCCCAAGGGAGATTTGGTCACGCTACCACTCCACCGTCTGCCGCTGTGGACTATTTATCAGTACGGAGCCGATGTCAAAGTACCGCTTTGCCAGAAGGCGCGCCTTCTCGGCGTTGCGGCCCTCCCGGCCCACCACTATGCCCTTCTTGCCCGGATCCACCGTGACCTTGGCCTGCCGGGTGCCGTCGGGGCCGTCTACTATCGTCACATCCGAGACCAGCTTGCTGTTCAGGAGGTTCTTGAGGAACCTCTCGGGCTCCTCGTGGAATTCTACCAGCTCCACGTTCCTCTTTATCATGCTCTGGAGGGACTTGATGTGCACGCCGCCCTTGCCTATGGCCAAGCCCATCTTGCCGGATCCCACCACGAATATGATGCGGTCCTTCTTTTCATCCTCCACGCAGTCCCGGGCCGTAGACTTGGTCACCCGCTGGAACAGGGACATCAGCCTCATCTGTTCGCTGGTTAGTTTAATGGCGTGCATCATGTACCACGATTACGCCCGGACTCCGTTGGTCTCATTTATAGCTTGATTGATCGACAGTATTATTCATTCTCCTTTATTATGGACTGCACCATCGAGTCGTCCACCCCCATGATGGCTAGTGCCGAGACACGGAACTGCAGCCCGCACAGCTTGCCCAAGGCCACCGACGTTCCCCCATACCGCATGACGGGCACCTTGGCCTTCTCGGCCGATTCTGAGGTCTTGTGGGACAGTGCCACGTTGTTTGGGTCGGAGAGCACCACCAGGCTGGAATCCCCCGCCGTGTTCATTACTTGGCGGGCGCCGGTCACCAGACGCTTCTCGCGCACCGCATCCTTGAGGGTCTTGGCAAGCAGCTTGCTCATGCGGCAACTCCGGCCGCAGGGGATTTATATGTTAAGGTAGCGTAAGGTGGCCTAAAATTACAACCAAGGATCGGGGCGGGACACCGCCCACAAAAGGCGGCCGCCACCCCTGTGCCCGCTAGGCCTTTGCCACCTTCATGAGATCCGCCATCTTGATGTCCATTCCAAACCTGGCCTCGTTCCGCTTCATGTAGCGGTATATGGCAATGACGTCGGGGATCGACCTCACCATGCTAAAGTTCCGGTGTATCTTTTTTCGCACAAACCCAAAGACCTTATCATATACGGCAAAGTGTTTCCCGACTGCCCTCTCGTACGCCCCAAAGTCGTCCATATTCTCCAGAAAGATCTCAACGCACTGCATGCTGGGGATGATGCCCTCGCCCAGAAGCGCGTACACGGTCCCTATGGACTCGCCGACGCCCACCACCTTGCCGGAGTGGTACGGCTTGCAGTGGCCCGGCGTGGCCAGCCGGATGGGGCGCCCCTTGGTGGCCAGAACCCTCCCGCCGTGCTTCTTCAGGAACGCGTCGGTGGCCTTGACATGGTTCTTGTTGTAGTCCCCGGCCCCTATGTGCGCCGTATTCGAACCCAGCGGGAAGTACCAAAAGTATCCGGACATGCCGGGGAACGGCTCTATATAGAAATCGTCGTACGGAACGCCGTCCTCGTACTCCACCCTGTACTCGTAGGTTGGCAGGAAAAAGTCCCGCTTCAGCCGGGGCAGGTATGACCGGTGGAATCCGGTGCAGTCCACGATCATGTCATAATCCTGGTTCAGGCGCTCCAGCTTGGGCGCCTGGCCGTACCGGACGTCGCAGTCCTTGATAAAGTCCTTGATCAGCCCCAGCTTGTTGTACGTGCACAGGCCGTGCAGCCCTATCCCGAACTCCACTCCCCCGCTCATCCGGACATCCATGCGGCGGCCGTCGTGTATCAGAAAATCCCCAAAGTTCCGGCCCGTCTTCCTGCAGAACTCCTCCAGCACCGGCCGTATGGTACCCCAGGCGCATATCGAGTCGTGCCGCTCGCTGGTGCTCCGCTCGTACCCCACCGCATCGTGCTCGGTGTCCCGCAGCCGGGCCATGAGATAGCTGCCGGCTACGCCCATGCCCATGACCGCAATCCTCACGTGTTCCGCTACACCGTCACCCAATAAAAAACACGCTGCGCCGGAGCTCCGGCGTTAACTTTTGGGCCTCGCCGATATACTCATAATGCGCTGGCACACATAGAAGTCATGCGGCAGACGGCGGTCTTTGTTGCAATTGTAGCTCTCTCCGTCGCGGTCCTGTCGTCCGCCCCCCCAGCATCTGCCGAGACAGTCCGCGGCACCACCAGCGGCGGGGCGCTGGACGTGGTGGTAACCCCCGGCGAGACCGGGTTCGGCATGGAGTTTGTAAATCCGGTCACCGGCAATACTCAGGAGCACGTGGATTATACGGTGGCGGTGAGCAACGGGGGCGAGTACACTTTCGGGCCCATCCCGCTCACCCACACCACCCCGGGTAAAGTAACCATACCGGCCATCCTGGGGGACGGCGCCAACCAGATCATGGTGTCGATTAGCGGAATACTCTTCATACCGATAGACGAGGAGACGCTGACGCTGGAGGTCGTGCTGGGCGTACAGGCGGAGAGGTCCGTGCCCGCATGGGTAAAGACCAACGCCGGGTGGTGGGCCGAAGGCCAGATAGACGACGGCACGTTTCTGACTGGCATAGAGTACCTGATAAGCGAGGGCATCATAGCGGTGGAGGCCGCCTCCGGCGGGGAGTCGTCGGGATCCATACCCGGATGGGTAAAGACCACGGCCGGGTGGTGGGCCGAAGGGCTGGTGAGCGACGAGGAGTTCCTGAACGCCTTGGAGTACCTGATTGGGCAGGGCGCCATAACCGTGGCGGCGGCCGGGCCGGTGCTGGGCGGCGTGGATCTGAGCCATGCGTCGGCTCCATATGGAGACGACGAGGCCCCCATAACCATAATCGAGTTCGGCGACTACCAGTGCCCCAACTGCAAGAGCTGGTTTGACAGCACCCGGCCGGCCATACAGTCCGAGTACATAGATACCGGAATGGCCAGAATATACTTTGTGGATTTGGCATTCATAGGCCCGGACTCGGCCGGCGCCGCGGCGGCCTCATACTGCGCCGAGGAGCAGGGCATGTACTGGGAGTACCATGACGAGTTGTACGGAAACCAGGGCAGCATACAGAGCGGCTGGGCGTCCGACGCCAACCTGGTGCAATTCGCAGTGGGCCTGGGGCTGGACTCCGAGTCCTTTGGAGCGTGTCTTGCCCGAGATCACAGCGAACGCATCTCGTTCAACTCCCTGCAGGCCCAGAACCTCGGCGTAGACCGGACCCCGTCCTTTGTGGTAGTGGGCCCCGGAGGAGTAGAGACCATACTCGGAAACCAGCCGTATGCGGTCTTTGAGGCGGCCATGCAGGGCCTGCTGGGATGAGCGCGGCCTGCATGACACCAAGGATACCTGTCGGGACAGGAGCCGGCCCTGGGAAGCGCCCAGGCGTAAACCATCCCGAACCGGCCCGCATGGTCAGAGCATGGCCGGCTCCGGATGCCGCCGCGCATGGCCGGCTATGCAGATAATCGATGCGACCTGCAGTGACTACTTGCCCGCGTCGGGGGTGCAGCCGCAACCGCTGCAGTGGGCCAACTATCCCTCCTCTTCAGGAACGCTCGCCTTGTTGCCCCGGGCCACCTTGGCTATGCCGTGCCGGGCCTCTATTATGGGCAGCCCCACTATGAAGAAGGTGGCGGCG
>JAEFDA010000039.1 GCA_016126025.1 Nitrososphaerota archaeon
ACCACAGAGGAGACCATGGAAGAGACCACAGAGGAGACCATGGAAGAGACCACAGAGGAGACCATGGAGGAAACTATGGAGGAGACCACAGAGGAGGCAGAGATGACCGAAGAGACCGAAGCGGAAGAGCCAGCGGGTCCGACCACTTGGGAGGTAGTCAACTCCGAAGGCACATCAGTTCCTGGATGTGAGGAAGACGACACCTGCTTCATGCCCAGCATGCTGGAGATCAGTGTGGGCGATACGGTGATGTGGCTCAACCAAGACGCAGCGGCGCACACGATAACGTCCGGCTCTCCGGCGACCGGCCCCGACGGGGTCTTCGACAGCAGTCTGGTGATGAGCGGCGCTACATTTGAGCACACCTTTGAGGAGCCCGGAACCTACGACTACTTCTGCCTAGTGCATCCTTGGATGCTTGGAACCATACAGGTAAACTGATACCATTTTTTCTTATTTTAGCTGGGCGCTGCGTATGGCGCGGTTGTACGCTACGCCGAACCTGTGCGATTCGTCTCTGGCGCGCTGCAATATCTGCAGGGATGGCCTCTTGTGCGGTATTGTGATGGGTCCCTCGCCGTCCGGCAAGTATACTTCCTCGTTCTCCTTGGCCAGCGAGGCGCAGGGGAGTGACACTCCCGCCTCCCTGAGGGCGGAGACCGCCGAGCCCAGCTGTCCCTTCCCGCCGTCTATGAGCACCATGTCCGGCATGGTGCCGTTCTCCCTGCTCAGCCGGGCATAGCGCCTCCTCACCACCTCCCGTATCATGGAGTAGTCATCCCTGCCCTGCACTTCTCTGATGCGAAACTTGCGGTATCCTGACTTGTCGGGCTTGCCGTCGACCAGCCGCGACATGGCGCCCACCGCATAATCGGCGCCGTGGTTGGATATGTCAAAGCACTCTATTATGCGAGGCGGCCGTGGCAGGCCCAATATTCCTTGCAGCTCAAGCACTCCGGGATCTGAGGTGGCCGCCGCGTCTATGTTACGGAGCAGCAGCCCTATCATGTTTTGGCGCATCGTATTGTCCGGCGTAATTATCACGACGGGCTGCCCTGACTGCGCCGACAACATCTCTTCCAGAAGAGTGCGGTTCTCTGGCTCTTGGCTGACCACTATTATGTCGGGGACCGGATGAGTCGTGTAGTACTGGTACAGAAAGTTACCAAAGTTGTTGTCTCCCACCGTGTCAAAGGCGAACCTGTCGCTGTCCCGGATGACTCCGCCGGCCAGCCTAAAGTTCATCACTATGGCCTCGCCGTCGCTGACCCTTATCCCGAAGAACTCCTCGTCGGCTCCCTGTGGACTGGCCATCTTCTGCTCTTGTTGCAGGCTGCCCAGCCGGGCCAGAGTGTCGCGGATCTCCCGGGCGCGCTCAAACTGGCGCATCTCTGAGGCTCGTTCCATCTCGATTTTCAGCTTCTCGGCGAATGTCCCGGCTTGGTCGCGGTTGCGCAACACCTCGACCAAATCAGCTATGTGGGAGCCATACCGCTCCTGCGCCTCGGCAAACTCGCAGGGCCCCTCGCAGTTGCCCATGTGGTACTCCAGGCACACCTTCTTGGGCAGTGTCTTGCATATGCGCACCTTGAAGGTCTTGCGCAGCGTGCCTATGGTGAGCAGCTTGGAGCTGCCGTGCACGAAAGGCCCGTACACGTCGCCCTTCCCCAGGAACTTGCCCTTCCGGGTGCGGCGTGCCACCACCAGTCTGGGGTACTTCTCGTCGGTTATCCTTAGGTAGGTGTATCTCTCCTGGTCCTTCAGCTCAATGTTGAACTTGGGTCTGTGGAGCTTTATCATGCTGGACTCTAGTATGTACGCTTCATTCTCGGTGTCGGTCAGGACAAACTCTATGCCGCGTATCTGCTCCACCAGCCGGGCAGTCTTGGGATCCTGGGAGCGGCTGAAGTATGACCTGACGCGCCTTCTCAGGCTCTTTGCCTTGCCTACGTATATCACCGTGCCGTCGCCGTCCTTCATTATGTATATGCCGGGGTGCTGGGGGATGGCCACCCGCGTTACGTCAAACAACCTTGAGCATCTTCTTGAGATACCTGCCTGTATGTGTATCGGCGCGCACTATCTGGGCGGGGGTGCCGTAGGCCACCACCTCCCCTCCGGCGTCGCCTCCCTCCGGCCCCAAATCTATGATCCAGTCGGCGTTGGCTATGACATCCATGTTGTGCTCTATTATCACCACGGTGTTTCCCTGGTTGACCAGGTGGTTGAGGACCTCCAGCAGCTTGTGCACGTCGGCAAAGTGCAGGCCCGTGGTGGGTTCGTCCAGCACGTACATGGTTCTGCCCGTGTCCCTCTTGGAGAGCTCGGCAGCCAGCTTGATGCGCTGCGCCTCGCCTCCCGAGAGGGTGGTGGAGGGTTGGCCCAGCCGTATGTATCCCAAGCCCACGTCCCGTATGGTCTCCAGCTTGCGGCGTATTATGTTGTGGTGCTTGAAGAAGATAAACGCCTCGTCTACGGTCATCTCCAGTATGTCGCTGATGGTCTTTCCACGGTACCGGACCTGCAGCGTCTGCGAGTCGAAGCGCTTGCCGTGGCACTTGTTGCACCGCACGTATATGTCCGAGAGGAACTGCATCTCTATGCGGCGCACCCCGCTGCCCTCGCACTCGAAGCAGCGGCCCTTTTGCACGTTGAACGAGAACTGCCCCGGCGTGTATCCGCGGGACTTTGACAGCTCCGTCTTGGCGAAGACCTCCCGTATGGGGGAGAACACCCCTATGTAGGTGGCCGGGTTGGAGCGGGGCGTCCTGCCTATGGGGGACTGGTCTATGGCTATGACCTTGTCTATGTTCTCGGTCCCCAGGATGTCCTTGTGGGCCCCCGCCCACGTCTCGGGGCGGGTCAGGCGGTGCTGCAGCTCCGATAAGAGTATGGTGTTCACCAGGGTGGACTTGCCCGAGCCGGAGACGCCGGTGACGCAGACCATCTTTCCCAGGGGGAACTCCACGTCTATCTCCTTGAGGTTGTTCTCGGCGGCGCCCACCACCGTCAGGGTTCCGCCGTCCCGCCGCACCCTGTTCTCCAAGACGATGCGCCTGTTGCCGCGCAGGTACTCGCCCGTTATGGAGTCGGCCCCGTTGAGTATCTCCTCCATGGTCCCTTGGAATACGACGTCGCCCCCGTGGACGCCCGCCCCAGGCCCCAGGTCCACCATCCAGTCAGAGCTCCGGATGACCTCCTCGTCGTGCTCCACCACTATCACGGTGTTGCCCAAGTCCCGCAGCCTCTTGAGGGTCTTCACCAGCCGGTCATTGTCGCGCTGATGGAGGCCTATGGTGGGCTCGTCCAGCACGTACAGCACACCGGTAAGGCTTGACCCTATCTGGGTGGCCAGCCGTATGCGTTGCGCCTCTCCTCCAGAGAGGGTGGAGCTCTTGCGGTTCAAGGTGAGGTACGTGAGCCCCACATTGATGAGAAACTCCAGCCTGTTCTTTATCTCCCGGAGTATGTCCTTGGCTATGTATGCCCGGGTCGGATCCAGCTCCAAATTATTAAAGAACTCCCGGCACTCCAGTATGGACATGTCGCAGACGTCCATGATGTTTTTGTCTGATATGCGCACCCCCAACGGCTCGGGGCGCAGCTTCTTGCCGTTGCATGCAGGGCACCGGATGTTCCGTACAAACATGTTTCGCATGGCGGCTGCGTCGTCCTTGTTCATGTTATGCTCGGCCTCCTGTATCATGCCGATCACCCCACGGTACACACTGTCTCCGAAGAACAGCGGCATGGGGTCTGGCCCTCCCTCGGGGCCGTACACCAGCCCGAAGAACTGCTCGTCGCTGTAGTCCTCTATGGGGGTGTCC
>JAEFDA010000145.1 GCA_016126025.1 Nitrososphaerota archaeon
GGCCTGTGGTTCCTGAACACGTTCGAGTCCGAGCCCGGAGTGGTTCATGACCAGGTTATTTGGCTGTCGGAGGCTGGCGGCTACGTCTTTTCTTCCGGGTTCTTCCTGCCTGACCTGAACCTGCCGGAATGGCTGCAGGCCTGGTACGAGGAGCAACTACAGGTGATGGTCCGGCTGCTCAACGCGGCGGTCGGCTGCGAGTGCGCATAGCCCCGGACAAGGGACCAGCACCTTACGGTTCCCCGCCCGGTCATTTTTTTATAGAGATTGGACGGAACGCTGTCGATGGGGCGCGGGGGGTACGCATACTCCAAATCCGCCGGGAGCAGGCACCTATAGCGCCGACCAAAAATTTCGTGCAGAATCTTTGAACTATTTCAGTTGAGTTTTTCTTCAAGACTGTCCACCATAATGTCGTGTGTGCCAAGACCAGGAACGAGTTGAGCGCTCTGGTCTGTGGTTGATGCACAAGTGCTCAACAATCATAGTTAAAACGGCGACACACTCTGCATGAACTTTTGATCGGTGCTATAGCCTGTGGTGAATGACAAGAGGGGCGTAGTGTAAGAATGTGTTCGGGTGATTCTTAGGAATCAACCGCGCAAAAAACACGCGCCCCATCCCCGTACCAGCTTGGCATACGTGCCAGGTTCCAATTCACACAGCTGCGCGGTTAGCCGTGACCATCGGCGGGAGGCTTGTCGTCCGGGGGCATTCCCCGGTCCAGGTATTTTTTGAGCAGTTCCAAGATGTTGCTATTCTTGTGTGTTAGCATGATGGCCAGCAGTATGAAAAATATCTCTGCTCCATCTATGGTACGCAGGAGCGACTTCACGACACGGTGCTTTACCACCCCGCTCAGTTCCCGCCCTGCCAAGTTGTTTGTGGGGTCGACGTACTCGTATTTCATGAACGTGAACAGGCTGTATTCGGCGTTGCGCACTCTGGCCACCTGATTGGAGATCTACGGGTACCGGCCATAGTACTTGAGCAGGGCATCCAGCCCGGCGCACATCTCCGCGTATTTCTCCAACCTCTGACCAAAAAGTTTCGCATGATGCGCCTCTCCGGCATCACCATCCGTTCCATCATGGTCCACTTCCTGAAGTCGCGGTCCAAGTGGGCGGTGCAGCGCTGCACAATTTAGTCATGCGATAAGATGGTATCATCTTCCTGCTCCTAAAACAGCGTACTTCGACGCGTTTAATACGAACTGGTTCAAAGGACTGTCATTGGATTTTGAGGAGCTGCAGGACTTTATTGCACACAGGATGAAGA
Source organism: Nitrososphaerota archaeon (assembly GCA_016126025.1). Lineage (GTDB taxonomy): Archaea > Thermoproteota > Nitrososphaeria > Nitrososphaerales > Nitrosopumilaceae > VYCS01. The sequence continues at coordinate 1,279 of JAEFDA010000145.1, forward strand.
TGACCCATGTCTACCAGCCGCTGATGATAAAGACACTACTGCAAGCGGACAACAAGGCCACCGCCGAGGATGTTGCCAGGAGCTTCCTCAACGAGGACAAGTCGCAGTTGGAATACTACACACAGATAGCCAAGAGGTGGCCCAGCATAACCCTGAGAAAACACAACGTCGTCAGCTATTCTAGGGAGGATGGCCGGGGCGTCTTCAGGCTGCTGCTGGAGGGGGCCACCCCACCCCAGAGGGAGAGGCTGGTTGAACTGTGCGAGCTGCGGATCAGCGAATACATAGACAGCATGCTCAAGCTGCCTTGGTACAACAGGCGGGGGATTAGGGAGCATATCCCGGGCCAGCTCCGGTATGACGTACTGGCAAAGTCCGGCGGTGTCTGCGTCGCATGCGGGGTATCCGCCCAGCAGAGGGCCCTAGAAGTAGACCACATTGTGCCGGTCAGCATGGGCGGTCCCACAGAGATATCCAACCTGCAGGCGCTCTGTTACAAGTGCAATGCGCAGAAAAAAGACAGGGACAAAACCGACTTTGTCATGGTAATGAACCGCCTCAAATACCGCAACCCCAAATGTGCCCTCTGCATGTCAGACGGGCATGTGCTGGACAACCACCTAGCGTTTGCCGTCCGCCGCGACAGGCCGGATACCAGCCTGCACTCACTGGTCCTGCCTAGAAGGCATGTAGGCAGCTTCTTTGATCTGATACCTGCCGAAAAGACGCTCTGCCTGGAGCTAGTCGCCTCTGTCAAGACACAGATACAGGAGAGCGACAAGGCAGTAACCGGGTTCAACGTAAGGTTTGATACGGGCCGCATGGCCGGGGCCATGACCGAGCACTGCCAGATACATGTGATCCCAAGAAGATAGATACGGATAGAAGGAGCGTTTCACCTCTAATCCGGTTTGACGCTTGATCTAGCCATGTGCAGGCCAGCCTAAGCGTGGATATCGTTTGGGGTGAAACGCTACCCTGTTGCACCATCACATGTACGTTACACCATCCCCATCACACGTAGATGTTACACTTCCCTAGGCTGCGCAATCTTATATGATGATAGTGAGGGCATGGTGAAATGGAGGGAAGTATAGTCGGCGACTCATCGATAGTGTTCGGCGGCATTGCTGTGTTGGTCTCGGCCATTATCGGTAGTGTGACATTGTTGTGGATTACGTACCGCAAACGCAGAGATGACCAGATTCGGGAGATCAAGGCTCGAGCCGATGCTCACAGACGGTTATGGTACGTATTGGGGCAAATAAACGCGGATGAAAAACGTGAACGGGAAGAACAGAGTTTGGGCCCGAAGTCCCATGAGCCACGGCGTATCATAGACATGGTTGTTGATAACGAATGGCTCCGGGACTACTTTCGAGACAATGCTGCTCTGTTGGACACCGAACTACATGACGCATACCAAGACGCATTGGGTATGCATTCTCTTACTCGTGACATGTTCCGCGAACATGAGAAGTGGAAGGAGGATCCGGACATACAGAAGATGTTGGATATTGCCAAGAGAAAGACGAAGGAGTACGATCGCCGATGCAAGGAGATCGATGGTTTCAATCCCCTGAAATAGTGACCGGTTCGAGGAGTCAGATCCGTTAGACTGACAGTTCTTGAGAAGATCCGCTCCCGACCGCCATCACACAGAATTAACACTGTTCCATCACACAACAAGTGAACAACCGCAAGAAAATTCTGTCGCCTAGGATCAGTATTAGCTAGGCATACACAGCAACATCTCACGCTCACCACGAATTCACATAGATCAATAATTCCTACTGGTGAGAAATATCACGCACGGCATCAAGCACTATCTCGGCGGCCCGCACCGTCTCCTCGCGCGTGGTGTACCGCCCCAGCCCGAACCTCACAGACTGGTGAGCCTGCTCCTCATCCAAGCCCATGGCTAGCAGGACGTGCGACGGCTCGACGGTCTCAGTGGTGCACGCCGAGCCGGCCGATATGGCCAATCTATCTGACACGGTATTGATTATCGCCTTGCCGTCCACGCCTGGAAACCGCACGTTGAGGTTGTGCGCCAGCCGGGACTTCGGGTGGCCGTTCAGCACGCCGCCCGCGTCCCCGAACATACCCAGCATCTGTTTGGTCCACGCGCGGTGCCGGTGGGCCTCGTCGGCCATCACATCTTGTGCGATCTGGGCGGCCTTGCCCAACCCCACTATGGCCGGCACGTTGAGCGTGCCGGACCGCTGGTTGTCCTCCTGGCCGCCGCCATATATCATGGGCTCCAGGCGCACCGCCGGCCTCATACTCCGGACATACAGGGCGCCCACTCCTTTGGGACCATGCATCTTGTGCGCCGACATCGACATGATGTCGATGTGCATCGCCTCCACATCCATGTGAATGTGGCCGGCGGCCTGCGCCGCGTCCGTGTGAAATGGCACATTATGTCGGTGCGCCACCTCCCCGATCACTTCAATAGACGCGATCCGCAATTAGCAATTAAGCGCACATCCCAGCAAATTGCGACTCTGCTAGGCCGTCATG
>JAEFDA010000008.1 GCA_016126025.1 Nitrososphaerota archaeon
CCGGTGCAGCTTATCGAGGAGGCCCCGGGCCCAAAGTACTCCACCACCGAGTTGGTTCCGCCCGACACGCCCAGCTCCTGGGCCACCCTGAGTATCACGTCCTTGGGGGACGCCCATCCCCCCAGGCGGCCGGTCAGCCGCACCCCTATGCGCCTGGGATACAGGACCTCCCAAGGCAGCCCGGCCATCGCCTCGGCGGCGTCCACGCCGCCCACCCCGACGGCCAGCATCCCCAGCCCCCCCGCATTGGGGGTGTGCGAGTCGGTCCCGATCATCAAGCCCCCGGGGAACGCATAGTTCTCCAGCACCACCTGGTGTATTATGCCGGCCCCCGGCCTCCAGAAGCCGCACCCATAGCGGGCCGCCGCCGACTGTAGGAACCTGAACACCTCGCTGTTCTCGTCCAGAGAGACTCTCATGTCCTCCTCCCCGGCCACCCGGGCGCGAATGAGGTGGTCGCAGTGGACCGTAACGGGCAGGGCCGCCCTGTCCAGGCCCGCCTGCATGAACTGCAGCATCACCATCTGGCCGGTGACGTCCTGGAGGGCCACCCGGTCGGGCCGCAGGCGCACATAGTTCTTGGAGGCATCCGGATCCGCCGCCGGCTCGTCGGCCATGTGGCCTGCCAGTATCTTTTCGGTGAGCGTGAGGGGGCGGCCCACCATCCTAGAGAACCGCTCGATCAGCGGGCGACTTCTCTCGTACACGGCCCGCACCATCCGCTCGGTGGTCTCTATCTCCATGAAGGGACCCCCGGCGGGCGGGATTTAACGGTTAGGGATGCACTCGGGTACAATCCCGCCCAGCCTAGCGCCGGACGGCCATACCGCACGACAACCTAGACCAGAGCCAAGAAGACCGCCAGCGGTATGACCGCGTAGTCGCGCCTCACCTCCAGCGTGTCCTTTGAGAGCACGAGTCCGGACTCAGAGCTGGTCGCGTCCAAGAAGCGGGCTAGGCCGCCCAATTCGCGGTACGATATCTTGTTTCTGTATTTTATCTCGACCGGCAGCTCCAGCTGACCTTCGCGGTACAGGACAAAGTCGACCTCCTGTTTGTCCTTCCAGTAAAACAGGTGGTTGTTCTTGTCGAACATCATTCTGCTGTCGGCCGTATCATACATTAGCCTAGCAAGATGGTCGGCCGCCACGCACTCTGCGATCTTTCCCGCGTTTTTTTCCTCCATAAGAAATTCTTCGGATGCCATAAACCAGTCTTTGGTTTTGTACAGATTATTAAAGAGATTATAATAGAAAGGATCTGTAAAGTATATTTTTTTCTCCTTCCGGAAACAGGCCTGCTTGCTCTTCTCGCCGAACATGTGCACGATATGTATTACGGACGCGTCATTCAGCAGATAAACATATTTTTGCACTGTAGACCAGGATCCAAAGTCAGTCTGCTTCAGGAGACTGCTCCAAGATACCGCGGAGCCCATACTGGTGGCAAGTGCCGAACCAAATTGTCGAACCATGTCGGCGCTGTGCAACCCCCAGTCAGCCTTGATGCTGTCCAGATAGCCTTTGTACGTTGGATCTGCTACAAAGTTGTGGACAATTTTTTCATCCACTATCTTTGGCAGGCCGCCGGTCAGCATGTACTCGTCCAGGCAGTGGTTGAGAACATCCACAAAGCCCACGCTCAGCTCATGGATTACATCCGGAATCTGTTTGGCGGCAATGTCCGCAAGTATGTCTTTCTTGCAGCCTGCATCCATGTTTTTGTTCTTGATAAATTCGGCAAGCTCACTATTGCGCACACGCGCAAACTCGAAAAAACTCATGGGCTTCAGTATCTTGTCGTACGAGTCGGCTACATGTCCGCGCCTGCCCGGCAACCGCTCGGCCGCACGCAATATACTGGCAGCCTGTGATCCGGTAGCTAGTATGGTGCAGTGCTTCAGCTGGGCGCCGTCTATCAAAAACTTGACGGCTTTTTGCCAGTCGTCTACCGAAGTTATCTCGTCCAGAAACAGATATGTCCTCTCCTCCATATTTCTATAGGCCGCGCTCATCTTCAGATATCCGCTTATTATGTCGGCTACGTCCTGGGGCGTGCCTGCAAGATCAAACGAATAATAGAATATGTTCCACGGATTCGCGTCCCCTTTCAAAAAGTCCCTGATTTGCAGCTTGATCATCGTGGTTTTGCCCACCTGCCTAGGCCCCCTCATCGTGTACACCACCGTATTGTCGGGCTCAAAGTCATACTCTATCTGGTGCCGCAATTCCGGATCGTACGATATCGTGGCTGCCTCACACATCTTGATCTTTTCATCAGCATCTATGAGCTCGGCCGACCGCCACCACGGATTGGCCTGCCGGAGTGCGGGCGTGCTTATCATGCATAACCATAGTGAGTAGTTCTTTATAAGCAGTCCAGAATTGGCCGTGAGGTTTTTTATAAGCAGTCCAGAATTGGCCGTGAGGTTTTTTATAAGTAGGCCAGAATTGGCCGTGAGGTTTTTTATGACTCAGTGGACAAGGCAGTGTAGTAGTGGATGTACTATACTCCAGGCAAGATAGCCGCCCAAGCCGGTGCCTCCTAGCCTGCCGGGGCGCGGGACTGCTCGGCGGCCGCGTTGGACCACCGGGCCTGTCCCGGCATGCCACCCATGAGGCACAGCGGCGGCCGCTAGTTTGCCCAAGCCTACGATGCCGGCTGGGAGGCGTGCGCCGTGTCTCGGGCCGCCGGCGCCGGCGTCAGGGCGCAAACAGCACCTTGAGCGCGCCTCCCCCGGCGCGCTCAAAAGCCTGCTCGTACTGGTCCAGGCGGTACACCGAGTCCACCAGTCCGTCCACTGATATGGAGCCCGAGGCCAGGGCGTTTATTGCCGGGGCGAATGGACCGCACCTGGAGCCCACCAGCGTGAACTCGTTTATTATGGTCTGGGTGAGATCCTGGTTACCGCCCGAGGCGGTGGTGGACTTGAGGACTATGATCCCCCGGGGCCGCGCCAGCCTCGCCGCGTCGGCCAGCCCCGTGGCACGGCCGGTGGCATCAACCACCATGTCGAAGCTGCCCGCGTCCGAGGGCTCCATACTACGGCTGGTGCGCACCCCCAGCCGCCCCAGCCGGGCCAGCTTGTCCGGGTGCCTCCCGAAACAGACCACGTCCGCTGACATATCCAGCACCATGGAGACCAGCTGCCCCAGCCGGCCGTCGCCCAGCACCGCTATCCGCCACCGGGGATCGATGGACACCTGCTCTGCAATCTCAAAGGCTGCCGCGAGGGGCTCCACGAAGACCGCCTGCCGGTCCGGCACCGAGTCCGGCAGCACATGGAGGTTTCTGGTGGGCAGGGACAGGTACTCGGCGAACGCGCCGTTCCTGCCCAGTATGCCCAGAACCGTCCTGTCGGGGCAGTGCCGCTCCAGCCCCGACGCGCACATCCCACATACTCCGCACGCGGCGTTGATCTCACCGACCACGCGGCGGCCCACCATATCCGGAACCTCCGACTCGGCCACCGTGCCCACAAACTCGTGCCCCAGCACCCCCCTGTACCCCATGTAGCCGGACACCATCTGCAGGTCGGTCCCGCATATTCCCGCAAGGCTAACGCGCACCACCGACTCGCCGGTGGGGTCGGGAAACTCGGGATCGTAGCCGAGGGCGGATCCGTCAAAATACACCGCCTTCATCCCCCGCACGGGGGACTGCGCATCTTTATTCATTAGGGGCTATGCGTAATCACCCACGCACAGCTTGGCAGCATTGGGAGGCCCCGGCCCGTTCCGGCCGAAACCGCCCACCCCGGGTCCGCCCAC
>JAEFDA010000123.1 GCA_016126025.1 Nitrososphaerota archaeon
GGGGGATAGTGCTGGAGGCCAACCACGAAACCGGGCTGGGGGACACGGCCAACATCATACTGATAGACGGCCGCATCCGCAAGGGCGACAGGGTGGTGATGGCCAAGCGGGACGGCGTCATAGTGACCAGGCCCAAGGCCATCCTGCTCCCCAAGCCGCTGGACGAGATGCGGGACCCCCGGGACAGATTCGCCGCCGTGGATGCGGTGGAGGCGGCCGCCGGCCTCAAGCTGGCCTCGCCGGACTTGGCCGGCGTGCTTCCGGGCACCACCATATACGTGGCCCGCACCGAAGAGGAGGTGGAGCGGCACGCCGCCGCCGTGCGCGCCGAGCTGGCCGAGATGTTCATAGACACCCAGACCCGGGGGGTCACCCTCAGGTGCGACACCATAGGATCCCTGGAGGCGGTGGTGCAGATGCTCCGGGAGAGGGGCGTGCTCATAGCCAAGGCGGACATCGGCCCGGTGAACCGCCGCGACGTGGTGGAGGCGCGCGCCGTAAAGGAGGGCGACCGGCGGCTGGGCGTGGTGTTGGCCTTCAACGTGAAGGTGCTGCCCGACGCCGTCGAGGAGGCGGAGAACGGCCGGATCCGGATGTTCCGGGAGAGGGTGATATACAAGCTGATAGACGACTACACCGAATGGGTCCGGCAGGACATATTACACGAGGAGGACTCCGTATTCGCGGAGATCACGCCCTTGGCCAAGTTTACGTTCCTGAAGGGGTACGTCTTCCGGAACAGCGACCCGGCCGTCTTCGGCGTGCGGGTGGACGCCGGGGCACTGCGCGCCAAGGTACCCTTCATGAACCAGAAGGGGCGCCGGGTGGGCGTGGTGCACCAGCTCCAGCACGAGGGCGAGACGATATCCGAGGCGGCCGCCGGCCAGGAGGTGGCCTGCTCTGTCCGGGGAGTCACCATAGGGCGCCACCTATTCGAGGAGGACACATACTATACCCTGCCGTCGTCCCGGGAGGCGAAGAACCTGCAGGGGAGGTTTCTGGACAGGCTGACGGCCGAACAACGCGACGCCCTGGACCATATAATTCGGGTCCAGCGGGAGAGGGACGCCGCGTACGCATACTGATTGTATAATATTAAAGATCATATAATTCCAAAAAGACGGACTCGCCACCCAAAAGGCGCGCCGGCCGCGCATGCGGGCGCGCCCGGCGTGCGCCGCCGCCTAGAACGGATTCTGCGCGCCGTGGGACCGGTACCAAAGACGCACGCGTCCACACGGAAATATATGGATTTTGATCGATGCACACCTGGTCCGTATTTTCTTGGTCGCTCGTGGCATACCGGCGTCAGGTTACTGCTGGGTGTGCTTCTTGCAGACCATGTGTATTCCCGGCGCCCCCACCATCCCGGTCAGCCGGTCGACGGGCTGGCCGTCGCGGAACATGATAAGGGTGGGAATGGACTGCACGCCGTACCGGGCCGGAATTATGCCGTTCCGGTCCACGTCCATCCGGGCGAACTGTACCGCCGGATACTTTTTGGAGAGGCTCTCAAAGATCGGATGCATCTGGCGGCACGGGCCGCACCACTCCGCCCAAAAGTCGACCAGTGTCAGGCCCCTCGACACCCGGGCATCGAACGCCTGGTCGTCCAGATCCCATATCTTCGGCTGCCTCCTCATCATGTTTTGCATCTTCTCCCGCATAATGCGCTCTATCTCCGGGTCGGCAGACACGGGTGCGGTGTGTTGCACGCCACCATAAAAACCTCACAGGTCCATCAAAAACCGCATGGATGTGCAGCCGTTTTGGGATATGCTCATCTCGTGGTACGTGGGGGCCTTTATCTCCACCCTGAAGCGGTGCCGCCGCACGTCCAGTGGCTCTCCCTCGAGTCGGGCGCGTACCGTGTGCCGCCCGGCCTCGTGCAGGTATGAAACCCCGACGGCGCGCACGGCAAACCCCTCGGTGACAGTCTGGTATATGATCTCCTCCAGCCAGCCGTACAGCATATCGTGTATGGTGTCCGACTCCACCGAGACGCGGCGGATCTCGGCTGAGCCGACGCGTTCCCTGTCCAGCATTATGTCTATGGCGGCGTACGCGGCATCCTCCAAGGCATGATGCATGCTGTCGGCGCGGACCTCCACTAGAGCGTCGGTCGCGTGATCCAGAAGGGTGTACACCACGGAAGTGGCGCATATGTGGGGCGTTAAAGATTGTTCGGGGCCGGGGAATCATGGTGGGCGCCCGCCGCCCTCCGGGAACGTCGCGTTTTTTAGTTTTAAATAAGGATGGGGAGGACACATGGCATGAAGCGGAGCATGGCGGTGTTGGTTGCCTTGGCCGCGTTCGCCGTTCCGGCCGCCTTCGGCCACGGGCTGGGCGGCGACCTGGCTCCCCCCGTGAGCTTCGGCGACATGGAGGTCACGGTGCAGACCAACCTGAGGCCGTCGGACCTCACGGCGGGGGACGTGAACTCTGCCGAGATGCAGATACGGTTCTTCGACACGCTGACCAACCAGACGCTCCCCCAGGTGACCTACCGGGTCGAGATATACCAGGGAGGGGCGCTGCTGGCTAGGAACCTGTTCTACGACAACGACGGCGTCCTGAACGTAGAGATAAGGCCCAAGGGCGGCTGCGCCGAGATAGACCTGTGGAGGTGCACCAGCTACTATGGCTCCGAGCACATCAGCGCGCCGGGCGCCCTGTATGCGGAGGGCTCCCAGAGGACGGTGATCTCCGGCCCCATATTCGAGAAGGGCGGCCTGTACAACATCCGCGTCGACATAGAGGGGGCCACCAGTCCCAAGGCGCTCCTGAACGAGCCCCTCTCGTACGACACCTTCGTGAGCGTGGCCCAGGACCAGTTCTTTACCATACAGACGGCCGATGCCGCCGAGTACCCGGCCGTGGTAAAGACATACTACGACGAGGTCCGCAACTTTGCGTTCAACGATGCGGATGATTCGATATCCTTTGAGATGCCGTTCGACTGGGATCCCTCATACGTGGAGCAGGTATTTGTGGTGCACCAGGAGGTTCGGGTTCCCAAGGAGTTTGCGCCCTACTCGGACGGAAAGCAGTTCAAGGGTTACGTGAACGGCGTGGAGCTGGGGGCCAGGGCCCTGATAAACGACCCGTACTCGTACTCGGACATGAACGTGATACACTTTCTGGTGACCAACAAGGATTTGGTGAACATCAACGACCAGCTGGGCAGCCCCAACCACGACAACAGTCTCATGACCCTGCTGCTGGTGCCGCAGGAGGAGATCGTGACCAACACTCAGGAGTTCTATCTGGTGGACCCGACGGCCTTCGAGCGGGTCCCCACCGACGTCACCGTCGAGTGGGAGGCGGCATACGGCGGCGGCGACACCATTCCCTTCAAGATAACGTTCTTGGATGAGTCGGGGCAGCTTATCAGGGACGTCCGGTACGGCTACTGGCTCATTGAGGGCGAGCAGGTGCTGGCCGAGTACCACGGCGATGACGAGATCGGCCCGGGCATACTGGCCACCGAGGGCATAGACACGCAGCATGTGTACATCCCCTCGTCGGGCCAGTACCGCCTGGATATCGCAGTGTATGGGACCGGCCTGAACTACGACCCGACCCATGCGGGCGTGGGAACGGCGCTGCTGGATATGGGACCCTCCCGGGTGGATGAGGCCCCCCAGCCCGAGCCAGCCATACAGGAGCCGACCATACATGAGCCAGCCGTGCCCGACTGGGTCAGGACCAGCGCCGGGTGGTGGGCCGCCGGGGACATAGACGACGAGTCGTTCCTGCA
>JAEFDA010000146.1 GCA_016126025.1 Nitrososphaerota archaeon
GCACAGCACCAAGTATGCGTTCCGGGTGGTGGCCCTCAGCGACAACGGAGAGTCCGAAGTCTCCCACTCCGTCAGCATCCACACCAAGGAGCCGCCACCACAGCCGCAGCAGTCATAGCCGCCACCACAGCAGCCTCCCGTCACTAACCTCCTCCCACAATTGCAGATTCTGGTGACATAACGAAGCATTCCACCGGTACGAGTCATGCAACAGCTCTCCTGCTGTAGATATCTGCAATGGGGAACCTCTATCCCCACCGCGCTTCCAAATCACCCGATCTACGAACAGATTGTCTACCGACCGCCGCTGTGTGCCGGCACCCAGCAACCAGCGCAGAAGACTAACTGGCGTAGGACCAATTAGAGCGAGACTGATCTGTAACAAAGACATTTGAAGTCATATTAGGGAGGGATAGGCAATGACCAAGAAGAGATAGAATAGAGGATTGCAGTGGGAACCGTTATAACACACCCCGCTAGAGTATGCCACTATGTTGTCGCCGTTCTCACTTTCCATAGCGGCAGTAACCGCACTTGTAGCAGCATACGCGCACGATAGGGCAGACATGATGCACGGCATGGCAGATCCTGCACAGTACGCTTACCAGACCTCCGGATTCGTACTTATCCCCCACAACCCCACAATTAGGCAACAGAGGTGAACTGATGGAGCAAAAACGCCACCATAGAAAAACAGTTGAGACAAAACACATATCACTACGCGTTCCAATCGATGCCGTAACTGCGCTGGAGTCAGACTCGGAGCGTCTTGGAATCTCGGTTAATTCTTTGGCAAGCAATATACTTAGAAGATGGGCAAGATGGGACAGACATATGCAGAGTCTCGGGATGATTCTAGTATCAAAGGAGCTGCTATCCATGATGATCCGGGACAATGATGTAAAGGATATCGCTAGGTTTGTGGACTGTGCTCTCCCAATCTTTCAAGATGCGGTCATGCTTGTAAAAGGCAAATATCATCTCAAGTCAAGTATAGAAACGTTGGAGGACTATATGCAGTCCATGGGCATCCCCTCTTCTCATGCAATAGAGGGCGATATGCATTACTTGATCATCCACCACAAGATGGGAGTCAATTGGTCCATATTCATAAAGATGCTACTGGGCAACGTGTTTGCCAAATTCGTGCCAGACAAAAATGTAGAATATGAAATAAATGAGAATCTTATATCGGTTAGGGCGCCGTTAGGTTCAGACTGGAATGAGCATGATTACTAGAGTCCACCCATGTAAATCCGTAGTTTTCACGATGAGATGTCGTGTCTACCCCGTTGTATGTCGATCTTAGTACGTACGCGTTTAGGCTAAGCGTGAAGCGGCCTTGTCCAAAAATCTACGACACAAAGCACAGGAACCGGACTCGCATCCGCTGCCGGGGGCCGCAGGGTACTTGGATCGGCCGATCGTGGCCCCGGACAATGAACAAGAACAAAAAGGCAGGAAAGAAGCGCAACCCCAACCGTCCCAGAAGCAAGAACAACCTGGTCGACAAGAGGAACGACCCCCGGATCGACTGGGCACAGTACAACAGGTGCTGCCGGGCCGAGGGTCAGCTCTACACCAAGTGGATGCGGAAGGTGGCCGACAAGTCGCGCGAGATCATGGGCATATCGAAGGGCAGGCGCGACTGGCGCGTCTAGGCCATACTGGTTGCCATCGTCAAGTCATGGGTGGGAGGGAGCCGTTGAGAATTATTTTTTCCGCCTGATGCGACTAAATCGTATGACGCGCTAATACGTTTTGGTTTTTCCGCCAGATGCCAACCTTACACTAGACGGTCTTGACAGGGCTCATCGGGCTGCATAAAGGCGTAATGCCTGCTCCATTTGAGAGTATTCTATATCGGACTTGGCAAGGTGCCTGATTTCACTCCAGTTAATTTTTGACCTGCAGCGAACTGCCAGTCTACGGAGGTCTTCGATGTCCTGATCACGCCCTGCCCTAAACTTTGTAACGACCAGTCCTTCCAATGTGATGACGTTGACTGCAGTTCCTTTCTTGTCCACCGGGATTGTCGCTGCCGTTTTTATGATGTACTCCAGTGGAATATTATTCAAGTCTCGTTTTTCATACACATCAATCTTGTACCCCCTTGGCGTGAATTTTTTGCCACTTTGCTGGTCGACTGTGTATCCCTTGTCCAAAAACTCATCGCTTGTTATCTGCTCGGCAACTACAAAATCCAAATCCATGGATTGCCGCTGCTCGCCAGTATGCAGCGTGACTGCAACCGCTCCGACAAACGTAGCAGTTCCAAAATCCCGGGAAATGCATACGGCTTCCCTAATGAGTGGCATCATTTGGCAACATGTCCTCCTGCACCTTCCATATGGTGTCTCCTGCAAATCTCACCCTGGTTTTTATCGCGTCCTTGTGGGTCAGCATGATTGCTGCGGCATCCAGAAAACTTCGCCCGCCGTTCGCCACGCAGTCGAGAAACACCCTCTCAATTAAATTATCAAAGGAGCCAATCTTTGGGAGGAGTACCACGTTACCCTTTCTCCCCTCTCGAAACCGATTGCTTTTCAAAAACCTGGAGATGTCTTCCATATCGTCAACATAGGCATGCAAATCCAACGGTGTTTGAAACCCTGTCAGTTCATGAACTTTGTAGTCAAGTGTTATGATCGAGCCATCCGGGAGATTTTTCTTTATAAAATTAATATCCGTAGGCTTGTAATATCTACCGAACCTTCTGGCTTTTTTGAGCGACACCAGTGACGGGATGATGCTCCGCAGCACATGGTGCGGTTGGGATACAACCTCGCTTTTTATCGTGAATTTTCCACGTTTGTAGTCTGCCAGCCCCAACTCCTCTAGACGCATCAGCCTCCTCCTGATGGTTCTAACTGACAGACCGGCGGCGTTTTTCACCCCTTTTATGTCATAGATGGGGCTGGGGGACAGCTCCTGTGCAAACCTGATTGCATCCTTTGCCCTTTCCAGCATTGATGCATACTCATCCGCATTCATGCACTGATAGTAGTATGTGCAGAATATATATATTTTGGACAAGAATGTCTATTTATATATAAAGTAGCACATCATATACTGCCATCTTTAGACGCGTCTGAAGTCCTCCACTACCGGAAAGCGGGGCCGTCTCGATTCTACCCACACGCCAAGCATGGCAACGTACAACACAATCTGCGCTGCCCGAACACTGCTAATACAAAAAGGGGAGGCCCGGCCTAGCCGGGCTTTACACGCGCCGAGAAGGCGTCGGTGATGAAGGTGCCCCGCCGGCCGCTATTCTCAGGGTCCTCGTCAGGTGGTCAGAGACGTTCACAGTCCTAGATGCTGTTGGACGCCGAGTCGGCCGACTTGAGCTCCAGTATGAGCGCGGCAGACTGGCCGTATGGTATGCTGACGACGGAGCCCTTGCTGCCGTCGGCGAGACCTTCCATGATGTAGGCGAAGTCGCTGCTGGCGGCCCGGTTGTCCCCGTCGCTCATATTCCAAATGTTGGGGGTGTTGATCTGGCCGCGCACGCCGTCCAGCCACCATTCCGGCGGTGGACGGCATCAAAATATTCCACATTATTACAGATGGGTAACTCGGCCGATCACATGATCAAGCCTGCCTGCCCTCAAACCGGTCCCGCTCATATTCCGAATCGTGGGGGTAGTTGCGGCCCTTAACCACGCGGTTAGGCCGAAAGAGATCTATA
>JAEFDA010000010.1 GCA_016126025.1 Nitrososphaerota archaeon
CATAGAACATATCGGACATCTCGGTCACCGAGGAGACATCCCAGGAGGAGATGTCGCCGTTGAAGGAGGTGGCACCGGCGAACATCTGCCTCATGTCGGTGACGCGGCTCAGGTCGGGGACGTCTGTCGCCCGGTAGACCATGTTGGAGGCGCCCGAGAACGCACGAACCATAGATGTCCAAGAGACGTCACCCCACTGCTCCACCGACATAAGGTTGGCGCTGGCCAACGATATGGATTCAAGGTTGCCGTGTATCGAAACCGTGTAGGTGCCTGGATCCGCATATGAGTGGTATGCGAGTCGGCCGGTGATGTGGCTACTGGTGCCGTCACCCCAAGTGATGGTGCGGCCATCTCCATAAAGATAGAAGGCAATTGTTTGGTTGGGGATGTCGGTCTTCCAGGTGGTGACGAACGGGCGCGGGTCCGACTGCGCGTGAGCTACCCCAAACTGTCCCGGAAGGACGGCATCAAGACTCATGTCTGCCCACCCGCCGGCGTGGGCTAGAGCCGTTGACACTGCCAGTCCGGCCAGCAGGACGGCGTACGCGCTGGCACGCATTGGGCAGATGAACTCCTAGGACCATAAAAGTGCGATGCGCATGCGACAGCGTTTCATAATTTGCATGCTTCCCGGCCGTAGGCCGTCATCGCGGACCTCCCCGGATCGCCGGCTGGTCGATAAGCATATAGCGCGCCATATGAATTTGAAGATCATATCAAACAAAAGAACCGGACGACCCACCCCACCTGATGCAACAGGCCCAAGCGAACATCGGCCGAGAAGGACGCCAGGAACGTGGTCTTGGGCAGGTCGCTAGTGTTCAGTCTGGATTTTGACTGGGAGGCACGGCTGGAGGAGATGAACCGTTCCAAGATGGGGCGGCCGTTCGTATGCCCGGACCCGCTGATGGGCGGCATCGCCTACCTCCAGTACATGATCGGGAGGAGAGTGCGCATAATGGGGGGGCCGTTGACGAGATGCTGGCAAGGGCATAAAGGGCCCCGACCGCGTGACCATATGGAGGCAGACCTCGCCCAAACCGTCTCCATAGGGGGCGACCGCATCACCATAAAAGCGATCGACGACAAGATGCACGTCTTGGTGGCCGGCTCGACCGGCATAACCACCGCCGGAAAGGGCAGGTAGATAGAGATTGAATGGAACGTAAAGTGCAGTTTCACCAATCTGCACAGCTTGGCAGATGAGGTGTTCCAGAAGATACTGGCGTTCCACATCACCGACACTAGTGAGGGCGATGCCAAGAACCTGCCGGGAATGCTGGACCAGACCTTGAACAGGCTGGGCATCCCGCTGGAGTACCGAAGCGCAGAGCCGGCGGTGTCGATGGAGGTAGACGGTACCCCAACCGACGAGAATACAGTGGAGACGGTAACTGAGCATGTGTGCGACTGCAGTTGCTGTAGGCGGGTGGCATGGTCGGCACGGGTTGGAAACGCGGGTTGATGACCCATTTTCACTCCGTCCAGCTCATTCATGTTTCCACTCCGCAACATGATCACGTGGGGACTTCCATTTCCACCCGGGCGCCATTTGTTCCAGGCGCCGTTAATGCACCAGTCCATTATCCAATTACCGTAAATCTCCAATACATGCCTAGGAGTCCGGGGGATCTTCCAGACGCTGGCAGCGGGGTATGATCGTGGTACCCCCGCCTTCATTCGAGTAGCCCGACGGGCGTCCGTACGGTTATAATGCCGCCCCCGCACCACCGCACCGTGGAAAGAGTGGTCCCCGACGCCTTGGACTTTGAGAAGGGCGGCGGCATAATACCTGTCATAGTACAGGATGTTGACACCGGAGAGGTGCTTACCCTGGCGTACTGCAACCGCGAGGCCCTGGACCGCACCATGGAGACCCGGCGATCGTGGTTCTGGAGCAGATCGCGCCGCCGACTGTGGATGAAGGGCGAGGAGTCGGGCAACACCCAGGAGGTGGTGCGCGTGCTGGTCGACTGCGATTCTGATGCGCTCGTATACCGGGTGAGGCCGTCGGGCCCGGCCTGCCACACCGGGGAGCGGACATGCTTCCACAACGAGATATAATGTCGTTATCACTAAATGTTATCAGATTAAAAATTAAGTAACGCTTAACCTTATATTAGAACACAATATCAATCCCGCCATTGGAGGCTATACCATGACAGGGGTGGAGTCGTTGGTGTGCCGGGAGTGCGGCCGCCGCTATACCATGACATTCCGATATGTATGCGAGGAGTGCTTCGGGCCGCTGGACGTGGCATATGAGATATCGCCGGTGTCGCGCGATACAATATCCGCCCGGGAGCACACCTACTGGCGGTACGCCGAACTGCTCCCCGTGATGCACCATTCCAACATAGTCAGCATAGGCGCCGGGATGACTCCGCTGCTGCGGGCCGAGAGGCTGGGGGAGCGGCTGGGGCTCCGCAACCTGTACCTCAAGAACGACTCGGTGAACCCCACATACTCGTTCAAGGACAGGCCCGCCGGGGTGGCCGTGTCCAAGGCCCGGGAGCTGGGCCTCAAGGCGGTGGGCTGCGCCTCCACCGGGAACCTGGCCTCGGCCACGGCGGCCCATGCGGCCCGGGGCGGACTGCCCTGCCACATATTCGCTCCGTCCGACATAGAGATGGCCAAGATAGTGCAGGCGCTGTCGTACGGGGCCAACTATGTAGCGGTGGACGGCACGTACGATGACGCCAATACTATAGCCGCCCAGATCGGGGACAGCCGCCGCATCGGGATAGTCAACATAAACCTGCGTTCATACTACGTGGAGGGCTCCAAGACCCTGGCCTTTGAGGTGGCCGAGCAGCTGGGGTGGCAGGCTCCCGACCATCTGGTCATACCGGTGGGGAGCGGCGCCATGCTCAATGCAATCTGCAAGGGGTTCGAGGAGCTGGAGCGCGCCTCCCTCATAGACGACTGCACTGCCATACACCCCCACGCCGCCCAGCCGCAGGGGTGCTCGCCGGTGGTGGACGCATACCGGGGGAACGGGCGGGTGGTTCCGGTGGCGCGGCCCGACACCATCGCCAAGAGCTTGGCCATAGGCGACCCCGGAGACGGCCGGTACGTGCTCAAGCGGCTGGCGCAGTACGGCGGGCACGCCCAGATGTGCACCAACTCGGAGATACTCGACGCCATACAACTGCTGGCCAGGACCGAGGGCATATTCACCGAACCGGCCGGCGGGGTGGCCGTAGCCGTGCTCAAGAAGATGGCCGAGGACGGGACCATACCGCGTGACGAGACTGTGGTCTGCTATATCACGGGGAACGGGCTGAAGGCCACCGACTCCATAATGCCGGTGCTGACCAAGCCCGAGACGATGAGGCCCAATGTGGCCGAGATAGCGGCGGTGATAAAATGACCCCATACATGACACCGGACGGGGATAGAGAGCCATGGCGTCGATAACCTTCACCATCCCGTCGGTGCTGAACGCGGGGGGCGGCGAGCGCAAGATTGCCATGGACGCCGCCTCGCTCCCCGACGCATTTGCCAAAGCCGTCGAGGAGATGGGGGAGGGATTCGGCAGGAGGGTGCTGGAGGCCGACGGGTCGCCCCGCCAGCTGATCAACGTGTACATAAACGGAAAGAACGCCAAGTTTACGGGCGGGATGGAGGCCCCCATATCCGACGGCGACGAGATATACATACTGCCGGCGGTGGCCGGCGGATCCGCCGAGCTCTCCGAGCGGGATCTGCAGCGATACTCCCGGCAGGTGGCCCTGGAGGACATCGGGTACGACGGGCAGCTGAGGCTGCGGGGCGCCACCGTATGCGTGGTGGGGACCGGGGGCCTGGGCAACCCCATAACCGAGCGCCTGGCGGCCATGGGCGTCGGGACGCTGCGCATAGTGGACCGGGACGTGATAGAGTTCACCAACCTGCACCGCCAGACCATGTTCGCCGAGGGGGACGTGGGAAAGGTGAAGGTGGAGGTGGCCGCCGAGAGGCTGCGTAGGATAAACCCCGACTGCACTATAGATCCCCTGCCCATATCTGTGAACGAGCACTCCGCCGCAGAAGTGGTGGAGGGATGCGACGTGGTGGTGGACGCCCTGGACTCGGTGGACGCCCGGTATGCGCTGAACCGCGCCTGCGTGCGGGCGGGCATACCCTTTGTGACGGGGGCCGCGGTGGGGGTCACCGGACAGGTCTTTACCGTTCTGCCCGGCCGGAGCGCCTGCTACCACTGCATGTTCCCCGGGCTGGACGAGGAGTCGATGCCGTCGTGCGGCATAGAGGGGGTGCACCCCTCCATACTGTCTATAGTGGGGGGGCTGGAGGTCTCCGAGGCTGCCAAGGTGGTGATGGGGAGGGAGCCGGCACTGTCCGGCGCCATAATGCATATCGACATAGGCCAGAACCTTGCCTTCACCACCACCCGGACGTTCCAGGCAGAGGAGTGCCCCGTGTGCGGGAGCGGCCAGGAGCAGGCCGCGGACGTGGAGGAGATAATACTGGAGGAGCTCTGCGGCCGGGCCGGCGGCCAGAGGACCTTCTCGATAACGCCCACCAGATCCTTCGAGGTAGACATGGAGCGGCTGGCCGAGGCGGGCCGGCGGCACCACATGGCGGTGGAGAACCAGGGCGAGATGGGAACCTCCCTGCGGAACGAGAAGACATACGTCAGCATACTCAAGAAGGGCTCGGCGGTCGTGGTGGGCATGCGGGACGAGAAGGAAGCAGTCTCGCTGTACAGGGATCTCACCGGGTACGCCGCGTAGGCCGGATAAAATACTATCAGATCCGGGCAACATTTCAACATCTTTGGTGTAGGCAATACATAGCGTTGTCTGTGGGCGGTGTGCGCAATCGATTCACGTTGCGCGTTCGCTGCGGATCTACCCGGGTCGTGGCGGGCGGCTTGGACGATCCGGCCCGGCAACCGAATCTGCGCGGGTTTGGGCGATTGTGTATGCCACACTGTGTGTAAGGTGAGGGCTCATGGGACTGAAGCGGGTATTTGGTATGGCGCGGGCTGAGGATATGCCATATGCTTCTTGAAGTCTGTTCACGCGTCCTAGACGGTTGTAAGTAATGGGGTATGAATTCGATCATGGCCTAGGCACTCTCATAGCCGTAACTCTGCCGATAAAATCAAATAGGACTGCAAGATGTACCAACTGTGGAACAATGTGATGGGCTAGATTGTGTCTCTGGACCCCTTTACATACAAGGCGTTGGGTTAAAAGTGGTGGGAAATACTGTGGCCATTGCCGGTATTAAATCCCAAACTTTGCCGTTTTATACTAATATTTACCAAACATGGCCTGATGCTGTCATCTGCTACCCACTTGCGGAAGACGGCTATGGTGTATTGGTATGCAATCGCATAGATATGATGGCATTGAGCATGCGAGGTAACATCCTGTGCTAAATCCGTCGGCCGAGCAGAAGGTGCAGGAGTCGGATACTATCTGCATGAATGTGGAGGTTTATAATTTCGGTCCTATACGTAAGGGTACGGTGAGTCTCAAACCACTCACCATTCTGGTGGGGCCAAACGGTTGTGGAAAGTCGCATATCGCCACGTTGATTCATTCTATAGCAGCCGCAGAGTCTGACCGCGTTACTTGGAATCCACTGGAGGCAGATCTACTGCAACCACACACACAAAAAGCACTAATTCATAATGAGGCAGGGCAAATAATACATAGTCATATGCACGGAAATAAAAGTATGGTTTACTCAAGCATTTATGACACAATTGTTAACCTTCGAGTTGAAACATTTAAAAAAATATTAGAACGAAATTTTTCACGTAATTATAAAGAATTGATTAAAACAGGTGAAAATCTTTTTAGTTTAGATATTTCATCAAAAACAATGCAGAATGTGCTAGAATATGTGGGTGACGATCTTGTGAACTCAAGTTACACAGTTCATAAATTAAAAATAGAATTTAAAGAGTATATAGAAATGCAAGACAACCAACTAAACTTCAATGCATATTACAAAGACAATGAGCTTGTTTTGGACGTGCCTAAATTTTGTGATCGTGGGTTCCTTGCTTCTGCCTTAAATAAGGCTTTGAAAAAATTTTATACATACCCAAAAAATATAGAACGCAGTATTTATTTCCCGGCAGGTAGAATTGGTCTCATGCTGGCACATGGCCCGATAGTTTCAGACTACTATAGACGCATAAGCTCTCTGGACGACTATTCGCCTAGAATAAATTTACAAGGCACTAATGTCGACTTTCTTGCTATGCTGGTTGAAGCGAAAGATAAAAAAGGGAACTATGCTGATCATGCAAGTGTTTTTGAAAAAGCGCTAGAAGGTAGAATTGCCATAGTTCCGTCTCTTGGTAAGTCGGTTAGTATTGAGTTTGAACAGCATGGTAAAAAAATACCATTGTTTACTGCGCAATCATCGGTACAGGATCTAGCGGCATTACTAATTTATCTTAAGCATATCTCAAGACAAAACGATTTGCTGATTCTTGAAGAGCCAGAAATCTCTCTTCACCCACGTATGCAGATTCATCTTGCTCGGTTGATAGCGCGGCTTATCAATGGGGGGTTGTACGTGCTGGTTTCCACACACAGCCCATATTTTATGGAACAGCTGGGCCATTGCGTACTGGCCGGTTCTTCGGGAGGTAGTCTTGATTCCAGCAAGTTCCCGATTGATGAGCGCCTTCACAGCTCAAATGTTGCCGCTTATGGCTTTGTTCGTAATGGCGACGGATATGATGTTAAACAACTATCTGTAGACAAAAATGGCATAGACCAAAGTGAATTTGTTGATGAATTCTCAAAACTTTACGACGAATTGGTAGACCTGAACTTTGAAGAAAAATGACATGCAGCTTGTTAGAAGCTTATAAAGCACTGGCATCAAACAAGTGCTCAGAACGTAAATGTAGCGTTATATTGGACAATTCATTACTTTCATACTGTGGCGAAAAATTGCGAGACAGCGTACAAGGTTTTAACCATGCGTCTCCGTCACCAGTCTGCGACTGTTTCATATCTGGTCCAAATGATTGTATATCTATTGTGGAACTAAAACGCTATAGCGGCAGGAATAAGTGCATCGGAGTGGGCCGCGTCCGGAAACAACTGTGCGGTGGCTTTGACGTGTTATGTAAGATATTGCGTGATCAACAAAAACTCAGTGTTTCGGTGCAATTTGTATTATGCACAAATGGAAAGTTTCCGTTTCCCTCGCAACTCTCAGAGTTTCAAAAACCCATATTGACAAACGCCAGCGTGCAAATAACCAAAATATGTTGTAGTAGTAAATTGCCAAGCAGATATACAAAAATAAAAATCGATCATGTTACATGCCAAGCATGATGTATAAAATACATTTTGTTCAGTATGACGTAAGATACGATTTGTGCGTCATTAGACGCGATCCGCAATTAAGAATTAAGCTTATTCACCGATGAGATTCTACCCGTCCAGGCAGTCCTGTTGCTGCGCGTTCCTGCAACCGCAGTGTGTTCACCAACCCGCACAAGATGCCGTTGATTAGACCGTATTTACGGCGCGGATTCCTGTACCTGTTACCCATCACCAGAAATATCTTGACGTATCGCATGCTTTGCACGGATTCGTATCCTCAAGAGCGCCCTGTTGTATGCTTTTTTCTCGGGCCTGAGTTTACGACCGAACTTTCGTTTGATGGCCACCCATGCGTCCCTGTCCAGACACTGCTTCTGCATTCCGGTATAGGCGCTGTCTCCCAAGTCTAGGGTGCGGGTGCGCCCACCGCTTCCCTGTTGTGGAGTATCGACATTGTGGGGCAGGTCGGCTGAGAAGCCCGCGTTGCCCTGTTTGAAGAGCGCAAAGTCGTGCTTGCTGCTCTCCACCGATGCTGACTTGTGCACTATCGGGCCATCACAGGTGGTCGCGTACTGTGTCTTCATGGTGTGCTGCTTTGCTGCTTTGCCTTGCCGTAGTACTTTTTCTGCATTTGGTTGTCCAGTGGCCGGTATATCGGCTGCTCGCTGGCATCAATTAGAATGGCTAGGCCCGGTATGATCTCTTCAAGATCCTCGGTGGTCTTGGCCTTGTTGACCGCAGCATATATCTTTTCGGAGAGCAGGATGCACCACCTTACCGGTGGCTCGAGGTTCGCAATGTCCCTTGACACGGGAGCTGTCTCCATCAATTCGGTCGGCTCCGGCGGGCTGCGCGCCCAGTTCACACTGATAATACGGCCGGCCGAGGACGAGAATGACGCTAGGGAGACGGCCACCGACAGCAGGAAGAGCAAGAGCGAGTCGGCATACCACATGTTCGCCACCGACATCTCACCCGAGGCGGTGGGATTCGACCCTGACAGGTTGCCCGAGCGTGCTCCAAAGGCACATTTCCATCTACTGCATCACGCCAAACACATATAATCGCAGCCGCGGGGGCGGCAGCTATGACGCTCGTACTCCCCGGCGACCGCATAGCCTCTATTGAGGAGTATGAGGCCGGCCGGGACGCCTTTGACGACGGCGACGCGGTGCGCTCGCTGGTCGTGGGCAATCAGGACATCGACCCGTCCAACCGCGTAGCCAACATCGAGCGCAGCAAGAAGATAGGGGTGCCGGACCCGGGCGACATTATAGTGGGTACGGTGGCGGTCGTAATGTCGGTGATGTTCGCCGTCACCATCCAGTACGTGAACGGCAAGCGTACAAAGTCCAATGTGGAGTGCATATGCTCCACCCGGAACATCCGCAAGAAGAACATCGCGCTGGTGAACGACGTGGTGGAGCTCCGGATAGTGAGCCACCTGAACGGCACCATACACGCCGCCATGGACGACCCGTCCTTGGGCGTGATACTCACCCGGTGCGTAAAGTGCGGCGGCTCGGTGGTTCCGGTGCGCGACGTCATCAAGTGCATCGAGTGCTCGTGGATAGACGAGCGCAAGCTCTCCCGCAAGTTCGGCAAGCCGGACTTTCCGGTTCTGGGTGTGTAGCGGGCGCCGCGGCGGATCCCGGCTGGACACGTGAAACCGCGCAAAGGCCGGACCATATGGCAGGCGTATGATGCCGCTAAAAGCCGCGGGGCTTTCTTAGGCTGAACGCCGAGCTGAACCCGATTATCACCACGCCAGCGGTGATGACCACAATGTGGTATGCGAAGACGATCGGATCGCCGGAGATCTCAAAGACGCCGTCCACGACCATCTGGTCGCCGCCGGTGTTCTGTACCGATATGAGGGTGCGGCCCGTCTCCTGGTGCGTCCACTCTATGGCGAACTCCCCGGCGAACTCGGTTCTGGGCACGGCCGGGCCGCCCTCCCCGGGGCCGGTCAGCTCCAGCTCGAACCGCTCGGCGGTCACTAGGATGGAGTGGGCCGCCCCCGCGTCGCCACTTATCTGGTACGAGGTGGCCTCGCCCGGACCAAACGTCTCGGTCACCTCCAACGGTCCCCGCGTCAGGTCCAGCACCATGGACGCGGACCCCAAGCCGATTATCACCGCCCCGGCCACAATGCCGATCACAGTCCGGCTAGTCAGCATATCCGTACGAATGCTCCCCCAAGATAAAACGCTAACTGTATGCCTACATCACCGAGACGTCGTGCGGCTGGCTCTCCGCAAAGCCTGCCCGGGACATTCGGACGAACTCGGCGTTCCCCTGCATGGCCGATATGGTGTGGGCGCCGCAATAACTGAGTCCCGAACGTACCCCTCCCGTCATCTGCTTCAGTATGTCGGTGACGCTCCCCTTGTAGGGAACCATCGCCTCGACGCCCTCGGCCACGTAGTCGTTGAGGTCCTCCTCCAGGGAGACGGACCCGGTCTCCTTGGACTTGCGCCCTATGGAGGCGGCCAGAGAGGCCATTCCGCGGTACACCTTGAAGCGCTTGCCGTTCTTGGTGAGAACCGTGCCGGGGGACTCGTCGGTGCCGCCCAGTATGCTGCCCAGCATGACCGAGGAGGCCCCCGCCGCCAGGGCCTTGGTGGCGTCTCCGGACGTCCTGGTGCCGCCGTCAGATATTATGGGGACGTCGTTGTCCCTGCCTACGCGGGCGCAGTCAATGACCGCCGTCAGCTGGGGGACGCCGGATCCGGTTATCACCCGGGTTATGCATATGGAGCCGGATCCCACGCCCACCTTTACGGCGTCCACCCCCGCGTTTATCAGGTCCTGCGCCCCGGCGGCGGTGGCCACGTTTCCCGCTATTATCTCGCAGCCGGGGAACGCCTTCTTGATGTTCCGCACGGCGGATATGGCGTTCTGGCTGTGCCCGTGCGCCACGTCCACCACTATTATGTCGGCTCCCGCCTCCAGCAGCTCCTCGGTGCGTTCCATAAAGTCTCCCTTGACCCCCACCGCTGCGCCCACCAGCGGCCTCCCCTTGGAGTCCTTGGAGGCCATCGGATAGTCCTCTATGTTGGTGATGTCCTTGGAGGTGAAGAGCCCCCGTATGCGGCCCTCCCCGTCGGTCACTGGGAGCTTCTCGACGCGGTTGTCCCGGAGCATCCTCTTGGCGTCCTCGACGGATATGCCGGGGGGCGCGGTGACCACATCCCGGGTCATTATACTGGATATGGGCCTGTCCTGGTCTGCCCCGAAGAGAAAGTCCCGATCGGTTACTATGCCGGCCAGCCTCTCCCCGTCCACCACCAGCAGTCCGGATATGCCCATGTCCTCGGCGTACTTGCGGGCCTCCCGTACGGTGGCTTCCGCCGGTATGGTGTAGGGGTTCTCAATCATGACGCTGCCGGACCTCTTCACCTTGAGGACCTCGGCGGCCTCATCCTGGATGCTCAAAAACCGGTGCACTATGCCGATGCCCCCGGCCCGGGCGATGGCCACGGCCATCGCGGACTCGGTGACCGTGTCCATGTTGGCGCTCACAAACGGTATGCTGAGGCTGATGTTCCGGGAGAGCCTGGTGTTCAGGTCCGTCTGGCTCCGGGTGGTGACGTCCGAGTACTTTGGAACCAAAAGCACGTCGTCAAAGGTGAGACCCTCCCTTATCTCCAAGCCGTACGGGGAGGTGATGCGCTTGGATTATAAGCCTTTGGTGGTGTAGCTCAGGAACAGGGCCCCACATTAGTCGGCGTAGTGTATTTTCAGCCCTGCAGAGCATATTGGAAATGCGCCGTTCAGGCATGCCGCAAAAAAATTACAACACGGATGGGACTTGCGCGCGTCAGCCGCCCAGAAAAATACATGCCGTTTCGTCGCGGCGCGCTTTGCGCACGGTATGGCGGATGCAGAACCGTCTTTTTGGAGGGTCACACGCGCGGGTTTGGCGCGGCTTTTTTTGGAATGGCGGCGGCAAAATATACGTGAATGTACACGCCGGGGAAAAATGCAGCCAAGTGGGATCCTATCTCTGGTATCTTTTCAGCCTGGTGTTGGACTCGTCCAGCAGGACGTGGAGTTTTTTGCGCCACTCCGCGAAGCCGTCGGGCGTCTCGGGGAACGCGTAATAGTGTTCTGTGAGCTTTTTGTTTTGCCGCGTGGTGAACCGGAGGCCGTCGGCAAGCTTTTTGTTCAGGGCGCCGCGGATTATCATGCCCAGCCTGCCCAGCGCACTAAAGTCGGGGTGTTCGCCCTTGGATATGGCCTCGACATCCAAGTTCCCCAGAAAGTGCTTCATACCGTAGTTTAGCTGGTCGTTGGTCAGCGTCTGGATGAGGCGGCGAAATACCTCCAGCCCGGCGGTCTTGTAGCCGTACTCGTTTATGAACTCCTTGTTGTACTGCCATAGCCCCGCCTCGCTGGTGTCCCCTGACTCCAGCGCCTCTGCCACGCATCTGCCCGCTATGGCTCCGGCGACCAGCGCCGGCCCTATCCCGCCGGCATCGAGGGGCTTGGGCATCCACGCCGAGTCGCCCACCAGCAGAAAGCCGCCGGCCACCAGGCAGTCGTTCTGCCTCCGCACCGAGACCTGGAAGTTTCCGGTGGCGTTGTTGGCATCCTCGAGGTCTGTGGAGAGGCGGGGGTTTTTGATGGCCTCGTTTGCCTGTACGTACTCCTCTATGAGGGTGGTCACCGTATCCCTCTTGTTCAGCCGGGCGTTGCGCGCCTGCAGCAGGGTCTTTTCCACGCCCAAACCTATGTTGACCTTGTCATCGCCCTTGGGAAATACCCAGCCATACCCGCCCGGGGAGGCGTCCTGGTCCAGGTGTATTATGCAGTAGTCGGGATCGAACTGGGTGGTGTCCTCGGCGCCCTTCTCAAAGTACATGATGTGTCGGCCGGTGGACTCGACGTCGCGCCGGTCGACCTTCCTCTCTATCTTGTCCGTGTTGGCTATCTGGTTGCGCAGCATCGAGGTAATGCCGGTGGCGTCTATCACCACATGGGCCGTCTTCTTGTAGGGGTTCTTGGAGCCGTCCACGCCAGCCACACCGACCACCTGCCCGTCGTCGTACAGCAGGCCAGTGAGGTTCACCGAGTAGTGGAACTCTATGCCCATGCGCCGGGATCTCTCGTTCTGCCTCTCGGGGAGCAGCTGCCGGTTGAGCATATACCCGTCCCCGTCGAACGGGATGGCCGTCTCCCGGTCAGGCGAGAACGCCATCACTCCCTTGACCTTGTGCTCTATCTCCGGCTCCTCCCAGGCCACGCCGGTGCGGCTGGTCATGTAGTCCACGGCCTCCTTGCTGACGGCGTCCCCGCATATCCACCCGCTCACGCTCTTGCGGCCGGGCATGACGGGGGGGCTGCGGTCCACCACGAGAATCCGGGCGCCCCCGGCATACCGGGCCACCGCTTGGGCCGCCACGGTCCCCGCCAGCCCTCCGCCGGCGACTATAACGTCATAGTCCACGACACTCGACTTTGGCCGTCGATATTTAAAGGAAGTTGCGCCACGGAGATCTGGCAGAGGCAGCGGCCCCGCTACAGGGTTTACGCGCCGTGAGCCGGCTTGGGGGACTGGGCGGCAGGCCGCCCGGAACTCGTACCCGGCTTCCGTCGGACTGGCCGACTGCGTATAGTACGCATTGTAAGTGGAGACCGGATTGCCGGCATGTGATGCCATTCCCTCGCGGTCTGGCGCCCACCCGGAATGAGTTCCCGGCTGCATCCTGTGGTGACGGGTCGGATCGTCGCGGGGTCCTCAACGCTTGCGGCTCAGACTGGAGCGGCATTTTCTCCTCATTCCCGGGTAGTATGTGGAGGCGGCGGATATTTAATCCAGCCCCAACAGGTGTGCGAAAACCTCTTCGGGGCGGCCAGCATATGCTGGCACCGTGATGCGTATACGAACCGCGCCGGAGTCGCTTAGCTTGACGTGGCCGGAGACCATCTCCTGCTTGTCCAGCCGCACGTACAGGGTAGAGCCGTCCGTCCTGCTGGGGAGGGTCTCCCGGATGTGGTCCAGGTCCGCATCGGAGAGGGTCTCCCGCAGCCTCTCCAGCACGTCGCGGGCCTCCCCCTTGCGTAGGAATGCGGATGTGGTGATTATCGTATTGCCGTAGTGCCCTTCGCTTCTGCGGGTGTCCAGCGAGTCGGGGCGTATGCGCAGCACCTCGACCAGCGAGTGTACTATGCGGGCCTCATCCTCGGTGGCATGCGCTATTATATCGACGCGGACCTGCGGGATCACGCGGCTAGGCCTCGAGCATCGCTATCTGCTTCTCGGCAGTCCGCACAAGCTTCACCTTCTCCAAGCCCACATGCCTCAGCCTTATGAGCTTCTTGCCCTCCGAGAGTATGCTGGCGTGTATGTCCCCAAAGCAGGTCTTTTGCACGAACTGGTGTATGTCCAGCTGGGGCACGTCCCGGCTGATGACGTTTCGCGCCGCCAGCCGCAGGGCGTGCTTGCGGGAGCTGTTCAGCTGTTGGTGGGTCAGCGCTATCACGTTTATGCGGAAGACGTAGCCGTCCTTGGTCTCCGCGTCTGTGATGAAGTTGACCTTGGAGGAGCCCCGGCGTACCAAACTCTTGAGGTACTCCTTGGAGTACTCGTACCTCTTGAATATCGTGTATGCGGTGTCGCCTTCTATGCGGTCAATCTGGAAGTACAGCTTGATGTTGTACTGGGAGGGATCGCCTTGGAGTATGTCGTGGAGCGTCTTCTCGATGACCCGGCCCTTGGCGTTCTCATCGTCGGTGATGGGTATGTATGCCAGCTTGTTGTAGTTCATGGACTCGGGCGCCACCACATGCACCCAACGCTTGTCCCTCCACTTGTCGCGGGTGCGCCCCTTCCTGCGTGCCAATTCTCCAAGGCACTTTTGCCCAAAATATAAGGGTATACGGAAAGGTGCGCTATATGGTGTCGCTCCCCACATACCTCTGGAGGGGCCCGGGGACGGCTATGTGCCCGTCGGAGGTCTGGCACAGCTCCATGATGGCCACCATGGTGCGGGAGGTGGCCACCAGGGTGCTGTTGAGGGTGTGCAGGTACGCGGGCTTGTCGTTGGTGCGGTCGCGGTACCGCACCATCAGTCTTCTGGCCTGGTAGTCGGTGCAGTTGGAGCAGGATACCACCTCTCGGTAGGCGGACTGGCCGGCCATCCACGCCTCTATGTCATAGGTCTTGGCCGAGACCTTGCCCATGTCGCCGGTGGAGAGCAGCATCACCCGGTGCGGCAGGCCCAGACTGCGGTAGAACGACTCGGAGACCTCTAGCATCCTCTCGTGCTCCTTCCAGGACTCCTCGGGGCGGGCAAAGACGAACTGCTCCACCTTCTCGAACTGGTGCACCCGGAATATGCCCTTCTGGTCCCTGCCGTGCGCCCCGGCCTCCTTGCGGAAGCAGGGGCTGGTCCCCGCGTACCGCAGCGGGAGGGACGAGCCGTCCAGGATCTCGCCGGAGTGCATCGCGGCCATGGCGTGCTCGGAGGTCCCGATCATGTAGAGGTCCTCGCCGTCTATCTTGTATATGACGTCCTCAAAGTCCTCGGCTATGACGGCGCCCTCCATGGAGCGGCGGTTTATCATGTAGGGGGGCTGCACCGGGGTATAGCCGGCCTCGGCCAGGTGGTCCAGCGCGTACAGTATGAGCGCCTGGTTCAGCCGCACCAGCCCGCCCTTCAGGTAGTAGAACCGGGAGCCGGCAGCCTTGGCGGCCCTCTCTGTATCCAGCATGATACCGGCCGCCTCCACATGGCCGCGGGCCCGGCCCGGCGGCGTGTCACCCCACCGCCGGATCTCCCGGTTGGCCGTGTCGTCTGGCCCCACCGGGACCGACTCGTGCACCAGGTTGGGCAGGGCGCGGATCATCTTCTGGTATTCGGCCTCGTTGGCGGCCTGCTCGGCCTCTGCCCTCTGCAGCTGGGCGGACAGGCGGCCCATCTCACCTATGGCGTCTGCCGCGTCGCCGCCGGCCTTCTTTATGCCGGATATGGAGCGGCCGAACTCGTTCCTCTTTTGGCGCAGGGCGTCGGTCTCCGCTATGTGCCGGCGGCGTGCCCGCTCGCGCTCCAGCAGGCCGTCCAGGTCAAACTCCACGCCGCGGTGCTCCAGCATGCGGGAGACGTCTTCGGGCCTCTCCCGGAGTGCCCGGGGGTCTATCATTCCACCACGTCCAGCGCCACCTGGGCGTGGGCGAGCATCTCGTCGGCGGTCCCTATGACGTGTTTCATGCGGCCGGATATCTCGAACACGGCCTCCCCGCCGGTATGGTCCATGGATATCTCCAGTCCGGGAGGGAGGTCCACGTTGTCCGGTCCCAGGGACTCCAGCAGGGTACCGGCCCTCTTGGGATCCAGCCTCAGACTAACCCGGATCCGGCACGTTGTTGACATTTTCCTCCAGGTATTCCAGGAATTCGTCTAATCTGTCTTTGCCGATGCGGGCGCCCGCCGCCATGTCGTGGCCGCCGCCCACGCCACCGAACCTCTCGGTGCCCTCCCGCATCATATCGCTGAGACTCACCGGCAGGGTGCACCCGACCGACTTTCGGGAGGAGAACTTTACGGTGTTGTCCTCCCCGCCGGTCCTGAGTATGACCACCTTTCCGACGTTCTTGGGGGAGCTGGAGAGCATCGAGGCGATGGTGCCGGTCATGGCCTCGGGCACCACGCCGTCGGCGTTCACCATGACCGCCGCGCCCCGGACGGCGGTCCTCCAGCGGTCGTTGGACAGGATGTTCATGCACTCCCGGATGCGCCCCCGGTACTCCTTGAGCGTGGCCTCGGCGGCGGCCAGCATCTGGCCGCGGTCTCCCATGCAGACGGCAATGCCTATTCCGGCCCTGCCTATCCGGCCGCACGAGTTGAGCATGGTGCCGAACTCCCTGCAGTCCCGCATGAAGCTTCCCTTCTCCTCGCCCTCCAGGGTGTAGGTGTGGCCCACCATCTCGGCCACTGCGTCGTCCACGCCGGCCCCCGGGGAGTACCGCGCTATGGCGTCCACGATGGACGACTTCTCCTCCTGGGTCAGGTCAGCAGGAACGCGCCACCTCCCCTTCTCCTTGAGGGGTATGTCCGCCTTCTTCAGCAGGGCGGCGCAGCTGCCCCGCTCCCAGGTTATCCCCCTGATGTATGGCTGGGACGTAAAGGCCAGCGCATCGGACAGGGGCCTGGTCTCCCGGCCGTACAACAATAGGTCCAGGTCCACCGAGAGAAGCCCCTCGGCCTTGGCCCTCTCGGCTATCTCTTGGTTCTTGCCCGTCAGGGAACGCTGCTTGCCCTGGTCCTGCCTGTCCCCCAACGCGGCCACCACAGCCATCGGTGCCAGATCCGCGTTGCCCCCGTCCATGGCCGTGGCGGCCAGGTACGCCATCCCGCCGGCGCATACCTCCACGCCGCCGTCCATCCCGTACTTCCAGGCGTTCACCACCCTCTCGTTGTCCAGCTCGGCGTCGGGTATGTGGTGGTGGTCCAGGACCGCCCACCGGTCACCCAGCGCCGCGTCCATGTCCTCGGCGAAGCCGCCGGCCAGATCCGTCACCACGTGAAACTCCCGCCCGTCCTTGGACATCTCCTCGACTGTTCCGGCGTTGAACTCCACCGAGGAGCGGACGGTGCAGGCGGCCCCTGCCCGGATCAGCGCCTTGGCTATGATGGCACCGGACGCCAGGCCGTCGCAGTCCATGTGCGTGACGACCATGACGGGCTTGCGGTTCCTGATGCAGTCGGTAATTCTGTCAGCGAACATGGAGAGGGATTCGTCCAGAAGCGTCATTCCAGCTGGGCAACAACAGACTTGTATTTCCAGCTTGTGGGTATGCGGCCTATCCTCTTGTAGTATACGGAGAGCCGGTGGACCTTGGCCTCTATCAACTCCAAGGATCTGATGTTCCGGCGGTCGCCCTTGTTCTCCCGGAGGTGCCTCTGGAGCCCGACGGCCTTCCGGACTATGTTGTCCAGGTCCTCGGGCATCTCGGGGCGCATCTCGTGCTGTTCCAGAATCTCGCCTATGGTCTTGCCGGTGATGGACCTGACCAAGGGGATGGAGTGCTGGTCCCGCAGCTTGAGGCCCACCTGGCTGGGGGTGAAGCCCTCCTTGGCGTACCTCACGACCAGATCCTCGACCTGCCGGGGGGTGTATGCCAGCCACTGGGGTATGCGGACCTCCACGGGCCTTCTGGAGTGGGACTTGCCGTGTCTGTGGGTGTGCATCCTTCCCATGGATGGACGGCCCCGGCGTGCGAAATTAAAGGCTTTGCCCGGCCGCGGCGTCTGTGCTCTAGCCCGCCACCGGTGGGGGCAGGAAGCCGGCAGGGGGTGGGCTTGATCTGCACCGTCAGGCAAGCGCGAGGGGGGCCATCTCCCCCGAACCGGCGCGCCGGGACGCCACCCGCTTGGGAGCCGCCACGAAGGCGGCCGCCCCGACCGCATCTCGGGAATGCCGCCCATAGTTCGTTATTATGACCTCCTGGTGGCCGGTCCTGTTACGCCCGTCCGAGTTTATGCACCTGGCAGCCGTTATGCTCCTTACGGACCAGGGCTCGTCCCGGAACAGGGATGTGACCTCCTCGGCGCATGAGTTGGACAGCATCACCCGGCAGCCGGACTCGTCCAGCCTCCGGCAGACGTTCGCCAGCCGCTTGAGGTCGGCGTGCGTAAAGTCCCCCTTTGTGTATCCGGTAAAGTTACCCGCCCTGCTTACGGGGTGGTACGGCGGATCAAAGTATACCATGTCCCCGGACTCGGCCCTCTTCAGCACCGACTCAAAGTCGCTACACTCAAAGTCCACGCCGCTGGCTTGGAGGGCGGCGCTCGCCGCCCGCAGGTTGTCCCCGTTCACGATTCTGGGATTCGTATAGCTGCCCATGGGTACGTTGAACATGCCCCGGCTGTTCACCCGGTAGAGGCCGTTGAAGCAGGTCTTGTTCAGGAATATCAGCCGGGCGGCCCTCTCCACCTGCCGCCGGGGGTTCTGGGCGCGCACCGCGTAATAGTACCGCTTGGAATCCTTCCTGAAGGCGGCGTCATGCGCCTTGAGGGACTCAATGAGATCCTCGACCCTGTCCCGCACGGTCACGTATGTCAGTATCAGATCCGAGTTTAGGTCCGAGGCGCGGCAGGCGGCGGCCCCATCCGACGAGAGTATGCTGAAGAGTACCGCCCCTCCGCCCACGAAGGGCTCGTGGTACGTGCCGTATCTCTTCGGGAACATGTCTGTAAGCAGGGGCAGAATCTGTCTCTTGCCCCCGGCCCACTTGACGAAGGGCCTTGGAACGTGGACATCCAGCGTCTGTTGCACGGCGTGTGTCAGCGGACCTGATTAACGTAGGACGGGTCAACGAAAATTCACCAAGGGGACAAATTCACCCGTCCGGGGGCGGGAGCAGATCCTGCCTCCCGGCGGCTAACAAAATGAAAGAAAAGGGGCTAATCCCACTTGGACCAGGCTGCCATCCACCTGTACGTCCACGTATTCAGCTTGCAGCCCAGTGCAGCCATGGTTACAGACAGCACTGCTCCTGCTCCTGCACCTAGCGCTACTGGGCTATTGTAGAACTTGCCTACTTGCGGTTCTATGGGCGTCATGTATGGCGGCAGCGTCGGTCTCGGATACTTGAACGCCGTCTCAAGCGGATCCGCCACTGTGATCAAGTTTACCATGTTGAACAGCGGCAGGGACATTCCCACCAGCACACCTCCGAACAATATCAGACTGTGCTTGTTCTTCTTGGTGGCCCAGTATACCAAGTCAAGTAACATACCTGACGGCAACCAGACCGGCGTCACTATGAAGTCGTAGGGGTATCCCAGTGCAAACCAAGCACCTTTGGCCACCCACGTATACACCGTCATTATAAGACAGTAGTACGTGGCTGTCCCTGGCACCCCTGTAAACGTCAAGTAGTACGTTGCACCTACTACAAGCATCAGCGTCTGCGATATCGAGAATATCACGTAGGACGTCCATGCCCAATCGGTGTAGAAGATGTAGTCTCCGGCGTTGATAGTTAGTAGTGTAGAGTTTACCGCAACGACCACTATGAACAAGTAGTGGGTACATCGTCTAAGCCAGACCATTGCCCTCGTCTATGGAGGCTCTGTATATAAAATTTTATCAAGCCGCCCGGTGATCTGAAACAGGAGTATATCGTACCAGTCAGGGGCGCACAATGCCAATTAAACCCAACCAATACCAAGCTTGTTGAAGTGCTGCGGAATTTTATGGGCCCGCCGTCTGAATTTGGTGCGGTTTTGCCCGGCTGCCCCGAACCGCCACCGATCTGTCCCTGTGTGGCGGGTCAGTCGCTGGGGCGGCCGTGCCAAGGGGATCCGCAGATACCCAGTCCCGCACACTCAAAATGAAAAAGAGGTTCTAAAGCGCTTGCTCTAGTTGCCTACGTACAGGGCAATGAGTACTGTCCCCACTGCCGTACCTGCTATAGCGGCCGCGACCACCCCGTTGCTGTTCTTGTTGGAACCTTCCTGCATGACCTTGACGCAGAAGATGTACCCGATGGCCTCAATGATTGTCAGTACGATGAAGGCGTAGTGTCCGCTTGGCGTAGGATAGGCCCAAGGATAGTAAAAGTACCCCGCGGCGGTGCCCCCGAATGTCGCTAGCCATGCAGCTAGGTAGGAGGCCGTTATCATTCCCGTCATGTTCTCGACGCGCTTGCCGATCATGCGCTCGACATCGGCGCTTGACGTACCGCCCGAGCCGCCTGAACCGAATCCTTTTGGAAGTGTCATTCTAGATTTTGGGGAGCCATCTAATCTTTTTAAGTCTTTCTTAGGGTCATTAGGCATCGGACTGTTTGTATTGGTTTTGGCAGGCATTTATTGGATATAGCTGGATTTTTTATCCTGTATGTGCCGGTTTAATTCGATTGTTGCCGGGGCGGGCGCAGTCCGTCCGCAGACATGTGGGATATACGGATCCTGCCCCATGAAGGACCAAAGATCTTACCCGGCGGCAAGGCAGGACTTGGGATGCCTGGCGCACCTTGCATCACGCGTCTTTGGGGGATCAGTTGATGTCCACACTCTGGAGGGTGGCGGCCGGCCCGCGCGGAAAGTGCCCGGGAGCGGTCAGCAAAAATGAAAAAAACAGGCAGGACACCTAGGGTATAGCCCTGCTGTACAGCTTGCCCTCGAGGGCCATCTTGTACATCTCTGCCACGTATGG
>JAEFDA010000147.1 GCA_016126025.1 Nitrososphaerota archaeon
CCCGCATACGCCGACTTCATGCGGAAGCCGCCGTTCCGGTGGTATTTAGCGTTGATTGAGAAGTGCTGTGCTGGCAAGTCGCCCCCACCTGCCCGACCGTCCGCGCGCCGTTCTGGCGCATGGAAAAATCCGTACCCCAGAATGGCCCGCTCCGAATACGGTAGGCTGCAGGCACTCCAAGAGGACCGCGGATCCGGGCGCCCGTTAAATAAGGACCGACAGGCGGGGCGTCCATGGCCGATGCGGCGCCGGACATACCGCAGATGGTGGCAGACGCGCTGGCCTGCTGCGTCGCCCGGTGGCGGGAGGAGGGCGCGTGCAGGCGGGGCGGACACTACGACATACTGGTACATGGGGATGCCATGCGGGCGGTGGCCGTCTCAGGGAGTGGTGGCGATGCCGATTCCCGGGCCGCGTCGTATCTGGGGCCGGACATAGGTATGGCCGCCGCTGTCATTATACCGGGGGGATGGGATGGCAAGGCAGGCGTCTCCTATGCAGTCCACCAGGTATCTCAGAGAGGCCGGCGCCGGTTTCCCGAGCGGGGCTTCATACGGGGTGGTGTCTGCGACCTGGCCCATATGGTACAGGCCGTGGCGGCCCCCGGACGGGCGGACGGGGTAGATGAAAGGGCGGCCACACTGGTGTGGCGCGCAGCCGACAGCATACCCGGGGATGCCATTCCGGCGTCGTGCGGACCCCCCGGACAGCACGCCCGCACGATGACGGCGCTCCTGTGGCTGGACGGCATTCTGGCCCTGAGGCGGGAAGGCGGCCCCGGCACGGCCGGGGTCCGCGCCATAATACCGGAGTGGAGGCGCATGGAGAGGGACGGCGGGGCCCCCGTGTTTGGACCGGCGGTCGACGCGCTGGAGAGGATGGGCGAGTCTGCCGGTAAGGCCGTGGAGCACCTGCAGAAGGCCGCCGACACCATATCGGATGCGGGACCGGACAGGGCCGCAAGACTGGGCGCCGACCTCCTTCCCAATATGAGCGCCGACAGGCAGACGGCCGCCGAGTATTATACGCGGAAGGCCGTCGCCGGGCTGCTGGCCGGCCTGGTCATATCAGAGGACGACGTTCCCGACTGGAGCGATGATTCCATATTCCAAAGGTATAGGCTGGCGGATCTGGCCTGCGGGACGGGCACCCTGCTGCGGGCCGGCTTTGAGCGCGTGCGGGCCCTCCACGAGAGCCGCGGCGGCACCCGTGTTACGGCGGCCCGGCTGCACCGCGACGCGGTACGCTCGGGCATAACGGGGGTGGACGTATACCCGGCGGCGGCGCATATGGCCGCCTCGTCGCTGGCCGCCGTCATGCCCCAAGAATGGGGCGGTGAGACGGCCATAGGCTGGATGGGGGTGGGCGGCTCGGAGGGATACACCGGATCCATAGAGCTGGCCGGAGCCGACCACATGCCGGACACAGGCATGTCCGGACGCGTCGCGACGGGCCCGGCCGCGCGCCGCCCCGTCTCCATTCCGGACCGGAGCTGCGACTGGATTATAATGAACCCGCCCTACTCCAGGACGCGCATTGGCCGGGCCGCCTTCGACATCGCCGGGCTCTCCGCTTCTGAGAGGGCCGGATGCCAGGACAGGTGGGGGGACCTGATCCGCAGCGAGCCCGCCCGAAAGACGGCGGGCATGGCGGCCACATATGTAGTGATAGCCGGAAAAAAGATCAAGCTCGGAGGCCGCATGGGCTTCGTGCTGCCCGTGTCGGCGTCCTCGGTGGAGGCGTGGTCGGACACCCGCCACTACATAGAGCGCAACTTCACCGACATACTGGCGGTGGCCGTCGGCGGGCGCCGCGGCGGGGACTCGCTCTCGGAGGACACCAGCATAGGCGAGATGCTGCTGGTGGCCGAAAAGCTGGAGGAGCCCCGCGCCGCCGCATCCCCCATACACTGCGCCACCCTGTACTGCCACCCCGCCGGGACGGGTGAGGCCGGCGAGGTGGCCCGGGCCATATCATCGGCGCTGAATCACATGAAAGAGTCGGGCGCCGAGACCTGCCCCATAATCATAGGAGCGGAGGCCGGCCACATATACAAGATTATACCCGACGGGCGGGGCTCCCCCTGGAGCCCGCTGGGCGTCATGGATATTAGGCTGGCCCGCGCCGCCATGCACGCAGCCCGGGGCAGGTTCTGCTCTTTGGACGGCGCCTCGGTGCCGTTCGCGGCCAAGATGGCCCCCATGCGGGAGGTCTTTGGGATAGGCCCCACCCACCACATGATAGGACACCGGCCGGGGAAGCTGCCCCTGGGCGCCTTTGAGATTGTGGACGGCCGAGGAGCCGACATGTTCATGTGGACCGCCTCCTCAAAGCGGCAGACCGGCCTGGTAATGGAGCCGACCCACACAGGGAGGGCCGGAAGGGATCCGGACGCCGACCGGGAGAGGATGCGGCAGCAGTCCAGCACGCTGTTCTATACGCGCCGCATAGGATGGGGTGGCCAGAGGCTGCTGGCCGCGACCACCGCCAAACCATGCATGGGCGGAAACGCGTGGACCGCCCTCATGCACGACGATACAAGGGTGCTGCGGGCCGCGGCGCTCTGGTTCAACTCCACCCTGGGCATGCTGGTGCACTGGACGCAGGGGCAGCGCACCCAAAACGGCCGCTCCAACACCGAGATGAGGGCCCTGAAGGAGATCCCGTGCCCCCGCTTCTGCGAGCTGGACGGACACATACTGGATGCGGCGTCAGACGCGTTCGCCGCCCTGTCGGAGTGTGCCCTGCTGCCCGCCGGCCGCTCGTATGAAGACCCGGTTCGGCGCGAGATAGATGTGGCGGTGTGCTCCATGATGGGGCTGCCCGGCGGGGCGCTGGCCGAGATGGACTCCATGCGCAGCATATTCTGCCGGGAGCCCACCGTGGGCGGGCGGGGCAGGCGCCGCCGGGCAGATTAGGCCGTGCGCAAAAACACTCCCCACGGTACGGTATGGTCCATCGTGCCCTTGTGCGCCGCTGGACGGCCCCGGCTACGGTCCTTGTGCGGGTATGGGCTTTTCTGGACAGATCCAGCGGCATCCTTCCCAGGCGGGGCTTTTCGACTTTGCGGTTTTGCAGTACCGCCGGTATCTCCGTCTGTTATGGGTGTTCATTGCCATGCAATGGATTGCATGACCCTAAACGCTTGTCTGCATCATGCCATACCAAAATGATTGCTGGTTAATGAGCGGATTACGCACTCCTCGCTACAGCAACACAGTTAAATCCAATGTGCATCCACCGATAGCTATTGGCACCACCCCGCCCCCCGATGAGTCGGTTGCGCGCGACGGGTATGGCAGCCTGCGCCATCCTGGGTGTGGCGCTGTTGGTGGCAGCGGTTCCCGCCATGGTGGATTCTTCCTTGGACTGGTACCCGGCAGCGGCCTACGCCACCTCCTCGGATCGGGCAGACATGTACCCCTGGACGGTGCAGTGCAACGAGCCTGAGGAGCTCTTCTACTTGGCGGACTTGTTGCCCGTCTGCCTCTCCCCGGATGCCGGCGAGACCCTGATTGCCGGGGGGATAGATTTGGTCAGGGGCCCGGCGCAGGGGCCTTCGGCCGAGCTGGAACTCACCGCCGAGGAGGAGGCGTGGTTGCGTGATCA
>JAEFDA010000009.1 GCA_016126025.1 Nitrososphaerota archaeon
AAACCCATCCGCAGAGAGGACGATACGCGCCTGTCCTTGACTCGTACAGATCAGATTTGGCTTAGCTGGGTTTGCACAAAGCAAAACTCGAGATACCACTCCAGAAACCATGCAGCCTCCCCCCCCGTCCAGCGGGCCACACATCAGGATAATGTCCCCCGGCTCTGACTCGTCCGGCTTCACGGGTACTAGCCTTGACCTCCGCGGATTCTGTAACCGGGGCGCCCCGCTGTAGCGCGCCTGGGTGAACCAGGTGTCACGGCAATCTCCACGATACGGCTCGGCCCGGTCCGTCTGCGCGCCTGCTCTAGGGGGCGCCCTTATCTGCCAAACCGCCGAATATTAACTCAACATCCAGCTCAAATGCCGCCACCCTGGTGTGCTCGCGCAGCCTGAACGCCCGCAGTATATCGCCGGACACCTCGCCCAGCGTCCCCACCTGCCTGCCGCCCGCCCATATGTCTGCCGCCCTGCCCGGCTGGTATATGGGGCCGCCGGCCGGCGGCGTGGATATATCCTCCAAGCCCAGCCCGCGGCGCAGCACCGCATGTAATGTGGACTTGATCTCCGAGTACGAAGCGTCCTTGTGGGCGGTTACGCACCCCAGGCGCAGCGACTCGGCGGCCACACCACAACGTTCGAACACCCGCCCGGTCTCATACAGCCGGTGGGGGTAAGGCTCGTGCACGTTCCTGCCCAGCGCGTCCAGCAGCCCCGGCAGCAAGGAGGTCCGCAGCATGGTGTGCGCCCCGCTCTTGGGGTTGGCGACCCTCATGCCGCCGTCCATGCCCGCCCTCGCCATGGCATCCTCTCCGGCGAGCACCGGGCTGGCCGTCTGCGTGTATCCCAGCCCTGTCATGATGCGGTCCAGAACAGCCATGTGTACGGTGGTATGGTGGGCGCGTCCCGGCGGGCGGCCCGGCGGCGGCACCGGCTCCATCCTGTCTATCCCGTACCCCAGGGCGGCCTCCTCCACCAGGTCCATGGGGCCCATTATATCAAACCGGTACGGGGGTATGGCACACCGTATCATATCCCCGTCGGGGTGCGCCCCCAGCCGGGACCTCTCCATGCAGGCGGCCGCCTCCCCGGAGGTCATCCCCAGGCCGAGGGTGCCGTTTATCATATCCATTCCCACGGACATCTCCCGCTCGCCCAGTGGGGGCGTGCGGTTTCCGGCCCCCGATACACTTACCCGTTCCAGCGCGAATCCGGCCGCCTGCAGCGTTATACAGACCACCGCCAGGGCCCTCTCGACGTCTATAGTATGGTGGCCCGTTATGTCCACGAATACGTCCCCGGTGCCCGCCGATATCGCCGTGTGCGCCGAGTTTATCACCGGGGGCATCGAGGCCACCTGCCCGGTATCGTCCATTATGACGGGGTATCTTTGACCGGAGACCAGCCCGCCGTACCGCATGCCCTGCTTGGTCTCCCGCAGTATGTCCAGTATGGGCATCTCCTGTGTGTGCTCCAAGGGTACGAATGAGTGCTCCCCCGACACCGTGGTGTATGATATGGGGGGCTCCATCCTGCCCGCGTCGTGTATGCCTATGGCCACCCTCCTCCTCCCGCGGCCCAGCCCCTGGTGGATGTCCTCCTGCATGGCTATGATCTGCTTCAGGGAGTGCCCGTCCAGCGTTCCTCCGGTGGCCAGCACGCCGGTTACAGCCCCCCGCACGCCGGCCACCGAGTCGTCTGCATGTATGCTCCATCGGGGGGGTTTCATCCTCAGGGGTACGATGCCCGTCTCGTTGCCCAGTATGCCCTGCAGGCCCAGCCCTATCCCGTACTCGGTGGAGTAGTCGGGCCGGTTGGGGCTGTACTCGACGCGGACCACATCTCCCTCCTCGTGCTCTATGTCCAGCCCCAGGTGGGGCAGCCTCTCCCGTATGGTATCGACCTGCGCCCCGGCCATATCCGAGAGCCTCCGGTACGACAGCTCCACTACGGGCACAGCGGCATCCCCCGCAGCCATCCCATGTCGTTGCCGTACAGGGTGCGGATGTCATCTATGCCATACTTTAGCATGGCCATCCGCTCGATGCCGCCGCCCCAGGCCAGCACGGGCCGGGATATGCCCAGCGGCTTGGTGACCTCGGGCCGGAACATCCCCATGCCGAAGAGCTCCACCCACTTTCCCAGAGTGTCGTTGTACACCATCGACTGCAGCGAGGGCTCCGTATATGGAAAGTAAGTGGGCCAGAACTTTACCCTCTCCATGCCCATCATGGAATAGAACCGGCGCTGCATCCCCATCAAATCCCGCAGAGAGACGCCGTCCCCCACCACCACGCCCTCGACCTGGTGGAACTCCACCAAATGTTTGTAGTTGGGCTTTTCGTTGCGGAAGACCCGCCCCAGCGAGAAGGCGCGCGCCTCCGCCGGGTCTGCCTCGGCGAGGTGCCGTATGGTTACACAGGTGGTGTGGGTGCGGAGGACAGGCTGGGCGGCCCGCTCCGCATCCCAGTCGCCGCCCCACCCACTCCGGTGGGCCTCGGCGACCCTCTCGGCCACCTCCCCGGGCGCCGGCTCGACCCGCACATCCCCCATGTAGAAGGTGTCCTGCATCTCCCTTGCGGGGTGGTCCTGCGGAGTGAAGAGGGCGTCAAAGTTCCAGAAGCTGGACTGTACCATATCCCCTACGACCTCGTCGAACCCCAGTGACATGAAGGCCTCCCGAATCTCTGCTATGGTGTCGAACAGCGGGTGGGTGCGGGCTATGTACGACTCGGCGACGCCGGCCTCCACATCTATGGAATCATCGGCCGCATATTCCGAGTCCGGGTCGGCCAGGACATACGTGGGCGGCTCGGTCCGCTCCAGTACGTATCCGGGCCTCCTCTCAAAGTACGATATATCCAGGGTGTGGGGGGCGTCCCCGCTCCCCAGCCTCTCCAGTATGCTCTCGCCGGGTATGGCATCGGGGTACTCCAAGAGTATGGGCTGTCGCCCCTCCATCCGCATCCATCCGTTTCTCACGCAGACGCCCACCGCCGGGCCCATCTCGCGCCCCATGGTGTGGTATATGCGGTCGGCGTCCGCCCCGTCCCTGACCATGTCCAGCAGGCGCCTCTCGGGGAGGCCCTCTGCCGCCGCCCTGGCCCCGGCCTCGCCCAGATACAGGACGCGGCGGGGGGCGGTGTGGGCGCGGATTGCCCCCTTGTCCAGCAGCCACTGTATGCCGCGGCGCGCCTGGTCGGCGTCCAGGCCGGCGCGCCCCGCAATATCGGACACGGACAGCCCGTCGGCGTTCCTCATGCCGTGTATGATTTTTTGCTCTATCCAGTGGGATATACCCGCCAATACGAAAATAGTGCCCCCGAATACTTTTTTAAAGCTTGGCAAAATCCCGGCGCGCATGGACGACTTTGTCCTCACCCCCTGGGAGTCGCGCGGCCGCATAGACTACAACCGTTTGGTGGAGACGTTCGGGCTGCGCCCCCTGGATGGTTCCATGAAGATGAGGCTGCGGGAGGCCGCCGGGCAGGACCACTATATGGTGCGGCGGGGGGTCTTCTTCGCGCACCGGGACCTGGATGCGATACTGGAGTCGCACCGCTCCGGGGATGGCTTCTTCGTGTATACGGGGCGGGGCCCCTCGGGCCAGACCCACATAGGGCACCTGGTGCCCTGGGTCTTTGCCAGGTGGCTGCAGGAGCGCTTTGGCGTTCGGGTGTACTTCCAGCTCACCGACGATGAAAAGTTCTACCACAGCCACGCCCTGACGCTGGAGGAGACGGCCCGGCTGGCCGAGGAGAACGCCCGCGATTTTGCCGCCTTGGGCTTTGATCCGCTGAAGACCCACATAATACGGGATACGGTGGACATGGGGGTGCTATATCCGCTGGCCGCCCGGGTGGCCAAGAAGATAACGTTCTCTACGGCGCGCTCCGCCTTCGGCTTTGGAAACGACACCAACATTGGTATGATATTCTACACCGCCATTCAGTCGGCTCCCTGCCTGCTGGAGGAGAGGCCCGTCCTGATACCGCTGGGGGTAGACCAGGACCCCCACTTCCGGCTGACCCGGGACGTGGCCCCCCTGCTGGGGCATCCCAAGCCGGCCCTTATACACAATGTCATGGCCCCGGGGCTGGGGGGGCCCGACTCCAAGATGTCAGCCGCCGACCCCAACTCGGCCATATACACCACCGACGAGCCGGCCGCCATACGCCGCAAGGTAAACAGGTGTGCGTTCTCCGGCGGCCGGGCAGATATAGACGAGCACCGCCGCCTGGGCGGCGACACCGCCGTGGACGTCTCCTACCAGTATCTGAGGTTGTTCTTTGAGCCGGACGATGGCATCCTGGAGGGTATACGGGAGGGGTACGAGTCCGGCAGGATGCTGACCGGCGAGCTGAAGCAGGCCCTCATAGAGAGGGTCACGCAATTTATGGAGGCGCACCATGCCCGGCGGGAGGCGGTGGATTTGGACGAGTTCTGGTTTGACCACGACGAGTATAAGGGTAGGATGCGCCGATAAGTACGAGGCGCTCAAGCTGGCCAGCATGGCGCTGGTCCACAAGAGCCGCCAGACGTACATAGCTGCGGTGCTCGACATCATAGGGAACGAGGTGGTCGTGTCCCTGAAGGACAAGTCCGCCCACAGCATAGTGATGCGGAGCGATGTGGAGGCCGAGAGGCTGGCCGCGTATCTGCAGAGTGTGTTGGAGGGGGCGCACAGGGTGGGGGTGGCCGAGGCCGCCGGCGATACCGTATACATGGAAAAGTATGCCTGAGGCGGGGCCGAACCGGCATGTGTGGAATGTGCAAAACCACACAATGGTATGGTCCGCCCCGCATATGGTATGGCACCATACAGTTGAGTGGGTGGTATGATCCGCTTTACCATGCCCCAAATATGCGGGAACGCGCCATTGTATACAATGGGCCTCTTCGCCGCTCTGAACCGCCGCGTATCCCACCTCCAGCTGGGCCTGCAGCCGGATACCCTCAAGTACTGGCACCATGTGGTATTGGCCGACGCCAAGTCCCGGGCGCCGGCCTGGCTCCAGGACAAGATCAACGTGAAACAGGACCCGCACCTTCCCATGAAGTTCAGCCTGGACATATCCAAGAGGGCCACATCATACTATATGATGGCCGTGGACGCCCACCTGGAGATGATGCCCAACTCGACGCGCCTTTATTTTCTGAGGGTCTGCGAGACGCTGAGCGACGAGATCGACAAGAACCTGGTTTAGCGTATGAACGGGCGGCCGGCGGGGCCGCGCCGAACACGTATGCCCCGCGGCATAGATGTGTGAATGCCGAGCCGCATCGTATGTTGATTATGCATGCGGACTCGAAGGAAATCATGGATTGTTGAAACTTCCAAGGATTGTGACCGGTTCCACCATTCCAGTAGATGTGGTAGGATACGGGCAGATGTACGTAGATGTGCGTGGGGGAGTGGACGTCGGCGCCTGCGGTCTCCGGCAGCTGCCGCGCGCGTCCGGGTCGGCGGCAAAGGGGCTGCGCATGTCATGGTGTGGGATGCCGAGCGGGCCAAGCGTCACGCAGTCGGATGTGGAAGGACTCCGGAGCCGGCCTATGGCCGGCCGACATGCCCTGCGGGCCATGGGACGGGTGGGGATATTCGAAAGACACCAGATACAGCTCCGATCTGGAATCATGTGGGGTGCTGCACCGTCCTGCGGGCCGCCGGAAAGCCGGGGACGGCCGCATGCCGAGTCTTGGCCGCATGCTATGGCCCCGGCCAAGCGGCGCTGCGCCATGCCGGATGTGGTTTCTGCTGCCGTATGAGCCGCTAGGGGATATACCATCTGAGGCAACCCGGAATGATGCCATGCATGACATTTCACCGCCGTATCACTTCTGGATGGTTTGCAGGCACGTTGAGGGAGCGGACGTATGTAGGATGGCGCATGCTACGGGAGTGGTTCTGACCATATGTCATGCCCGGCCGTGCCCGGGCGCCTGCCGTATATCCGGCATCGCGGACGGGTGACCGAAGGCGCAGTTCCGCGCTCGGAGCGGGTCTCCGGACGACGCAATTCATATGGCAGGAGATCATAATAATTGTGTCAGGGCGAGGCCTAGGAGGCCACAGGACATCACGCCGACGCGTTCCGGCGTCACACAGTCAAACACTTT
This sequence comes from Nitrososphaerota archaeon, assembly GCA_016126025.1. GTDB lineage: Archaea > Thermoproteota > Nitrososphaeria > Nitrososphaerales > Nitrosopumilaceae > VYCS01. The sequence goes on from JAEFDA010000009.1 coordinate 6,121, forward strand.
TGACATAGAATGTAAGCAATTGCACTACGCCCTTAAATAGAAAATTCCAGACTTCGCCCCAATGAAAAGTAAGACGACGACCGCGGTCCTGCTGTCGCTACTGGTGGTGGCCGGACTTGCGGTGAACGACGCATACGCACAGACCAATACAGAACGAATTACATCCATAGATGAGAACGCCGAGAGCATCAAGGAGACGGTCGAAGGCATCGCAGACAACACCGACGCCTTGAGCACTATGGTATCCGCCATACAGGATGCCCTGAGTGGTATAACCGACACGCTGACTAACATAATGAATGCCATTACCGGCGTGCAGACCTCGGTGAACAGTGTCGCCATGGACGTGACCCAGATGAATTCCAAGATTGTCGGCATCGAGACTACTCTAATGGGCTTGTCTGACTTGGACGCCCGGTTGGCCAGCATAGACAACCGCATCAACAGTCTTGCGAGTGGTGGCGGAACGAACGATCAGATACTGCAAGTGCTGACCAGCACCGTTACCAACACAAACGACAGGCTGGAGCAGGTAGTAAACCAGCTGGACGCCATACAGGCGGGCCTTGAGAGCGCCAACATCAGGATCGCAGAGATCGAGACGACTCCCACGACGCCCCGGCCCGGGAACATCCTGCTTTCGGGCGAGTCGGAGTTGAACGTCAACTCGTACCACTACAACCAATACGCCGATGAGACCACGAACAGAGGTGCTCACTTCTACGAGCTGGAAATGTCATTTGCATGCAGCAACGACGTGTTTGTAGAGGCAGTGGAGTTGTTTTTGGATCCGACTACCGATGACCCATACGAATACATGAGCCGCTATGCTACCGCTCCGACCGACACTGCCGGTTGGAATAATGTTCTAAACAACTATGTGAAAGTCGATGGCAGGGATCTGTACAACAACAAGTTGTCCGTCGGTGGTGGCAACTATGCGGAATTCCACAGGACGGCCGATTTCGACAACCATCGGCTGAGGGCTGGCGATAGCCTGCAGTTTGAGAGCCTGCTGTATGAAGGAATATTTGTGAAGGCCAATGGCGATATTGTTGTTGCTGCTCCTGCTGATGCTGCTAATGGCGGTATAGGTGGGGATTTGCAACCACTTAGCGATGCCGCTAATGAATATCTAATCCACAATTCGAACAAGACGAAGAGGGGCGAGTCCGGCAATAACAACGCACTGTACGAGATCAACGTTGATTGGTTCTCTTACATATCCGGCACCACCTGCTCGATAAGCTTTGGTACTGGTAGCGCAGTCGGCCCGGGGCTTACCAAATCGGACACGCTGTCGTACGGCGTTTCAACGGACCCCGCTAACGCAGAAGATGTAATCAAGAGATACAGTGACACGATAGACTGTGGTGGCAACCCCGTTGAGATCACTGACGTAACGGCGGGCACGGGCGATGACTGGAGATTGGCCAGCTTTTCCGACGTTTTCATAACTATAGGCTCGGACGAGTATGAGCTAAAGTTTGACGCTGATACCGAAGAGCCGGAGTTTGAGAACATCGATGAGGTACTGCCCCTGCATGTGGGCGGTGAGGATATCACAATATCTGGAAAGATAGCGGTGGAGAACCTCCTTCTCACACTTCACTACAACACCGTCTCCGGTGCCGAATGTACGGTTGAACCTGGTTACTGATTTTTTCATATTTTTTGATAGATATGGCGCGGGCCCGCCGCCATGGGCCTGTCCGTGCCATCCAAACATGCCGTCCGGCAGGGCGGACCCATCTGATATCAGGGGAGTGCGGCACTGCGGGCACGACCGCGTACAATAAGGCCCGCCTCCCGGCCCGCGCCGACCTGCGGTGTGGTGTGGTTTGAGCGAATGGCGGGGGCGAATGTCGGGGGGCGGATCCTGTAGCGTATTTTGTCCCTATATGACAACCGCGGGCCAACCAAGCCACGTCGCACCGTGAAGCTTAGAATCTGTGCCATGATTTTCCCGCGTTTCGGGCACCACATCCCCGAGACGGTCACGATTATTCATGGCCGCACAGGACTGCAATAATACGTGCTAGGCGCGGCGCCCGGAGGCCACAATAGCTGGTCGGTTCACGGCGGGTTGCCCTCTATGTCCATCATTCCCTCCCGTATGAGGGTGGTGGAGATGCGCCCCCCGTCACGGCCGCACACCATGGGCACCACCGCTATGTCCACCGCTCCCAGTCCCCTCTCGGCCCGCATCACGTTCAGGGCGTGGCCGGCGCGCCGCGTCTCCCAGCTCACCACCAGCACGTCCACGCCCTCCCGCAGGACGGCGGGCCCAAAGTCGTCGTCCAGGGGGCAGACCTCGTAGGCGGCTTCTGGGTGCGACTCGCGTATGTACTCCACCAGACGGTCCCGCCGCGTGCCATACCCGTGCAGTATGGCCTTGCCCCGCCGGGCGGCGAACCCGTCCGTACTGAGTCCGATTATGGCGTGGTCGTACGAGAGGGCCGCGCCCAGCAGGGCGCGGTGTCCCAGGTGTATGATGTCGAAGGTGCCTCCCGTCGCCGCCACCGTCATGGGGTATGGTCACTCCACCGTGAGCAGCAGTATGGGGGCAGGCCGCGAGGCCGGCGCGCCCGTCTCCCCCCACAGGAACATCTCGGCTATGTACTCGCCTGTGTGGGTGGGTGTCCAGGGTACGGACGCGGCGCCGTCCACCCCGATTCTCTCCAGCAGTACCACTCCGCCGCTCTCCTTGGAGGAGACCTGCACGTACAGCCAGTACCGCCCCTCCCCGTCGGGCACGTGCACCGCCGCATTCAGGGTAACGTTCTGGTGGGCCGCGACAACCGACGTCCGCTCCCCCATGTGGTCGTCCATCCAGGCGTCCAGTATCTGCGCCGGCAGCGGCGGAGCGGAGGGCGCGGCCCCTATGCGCCATGATACTATACCCGAGCTGAAGGCGTCCGACTCGACAAATGCCGCGGCGCCCCGGGCGCCGGCCGGGTGCTCGCCTGGTACGGTGAGGTTCAGCGATCCGCCGATGCCCACGTCCCCCATGTGGTGCGTGCTGGTGCCCAGTATGCGGGGCGGATCAAAGGCGTCATGGTATGCTATGTGTACGGTGATGTTGGTGTGCGGGGCGCCCACCGTATCATATACCTGCAGGCGCCCGTCGGCGAGCCTCTCGATGGCCAGCCCCGGAATCTTGGGGTTGGAGGGATCAAACATCTGCAGGGACGCGACGGCAGACTTTATGCGGGGGTCCGGCTCGGCGGAGCGCACCACAAACGGGGAGGATCCGCCCGGGGGTATGACCTCCAGCAGGGTGCCGGCGGTGACCGTGCCCAGCGGGAGGGGCGTCGACTCGCCGTAGAACCTGGCCTGTACCACCACGTTGCCCACGTACGCGGCATCTGACTCGTTGTGCACCATCCCGGTGGCCACCGCGTGCCCCTCCGCGTCCACATACGTGTAGAAGGGCGGGGAGATGACGACGGCCAGCGTCTGGGGCGTGTCGTACGTCTGGGCCAGGGCCGCGGCGGGGGCCAGCAGCGCCACGATCGCCGCCACATACAGCCATGACATGGGTTGGATTGTATCGTCCGCCGTAATATAGTATGCCCATGCGGACTCCCTGCGTCCAAGGGAGGTTTCACATTACCGCTCCCGGAAACTTCTCACTACCTTTAATTTACCACCGCTCCGCGGCGGTACCGTGTCGACCATGGTTCTGGACGGGCCGCCCCGGGCCGAAACGGTACCGCCCCGCGGTACGGACCGGTCGGCGCCCCGTGATGATACCCAACACGACATAGTAATCATAGGGGCGGGCCCGGCCGGCTACACCGCCGGGATATACGCGGCCCGCGCCGGCCACGACACCCTCATGCTCTCGGGGATACTGCCGGGGGGGCAGCTGGTCAACACCACCGAGGTGGAGAACTATCCGGGGTTTGAGACAGGTATAATGGGCCCGGATCTGATGATGGATATGAGAAAGCAGGCCGTCCGGATGGGCGTCACCATCATAGACGACACCGCAACGTCGGTGGACTTTGCCGGCACGCCCCTCAGGGTGGAGACGGCCGACCACTCATATGCGGCCCGGGCGGTCATAGTGGCCACGGGCGCCGACCCCCGCAAGCTGGGCCTGGAGGCAGAGCAGACCCTGGGGGGGCGCGGGGTCTCATATTGCGCCACGTGCGACGGCCCCTTCTTCCGCAACCAGACCATCGTCGTGGTGGGGGGAGGGGACACGGCCATGGAGGAGGCCACCTTCCTTACAAAGTTCGCCGGAAAGGTCCTGGTGGTGCACCGGCGCGACCGTCTCCGCGCCAGCCAGGCCATGCAGCAGAGGGCCTTTGAGAACGAGAAGATATCCTTTATGTGGAACCGGGAGGTGGCGGAGATCCGGGGAGCCGAGCGCGTCGAGTCGGTGGTGCTGCGCGACACCACATCCGGAGACGCCGAGGAGCTGGAGGCGGGGGCGGTCTTTGTTGCCATAGGCCACACCCCCAACACGGGGCTGTTCCGCGGACATCTGGACCTGGACCCCGAAGGGTATGTGGTGGTGCGCGGCACGCAGACCAGCATAGCCGGGGTCTTTGCCGCCGGCGACGTGCACGACCGCAGGTACAGGCAGGCGGTCACGGCGGCCGGGTTCGGCTGCCAGGCGGCCATCGACGCGGACAGGTACCTCTCCGAGGGCGGCCCGGGGGCCTGAGCGCCGCGCCGTCCGTGGCGCCATATCAGGGTGTGATGGTCTAGTACTCCAGCCTAGACAGGTGGGCGGCGCCCCGCACCCCCTCGGCGAACTCTATATCGTCGAATATGTTCCGCTCCCGGTACACGCTGCCGAACTTGCGGCCATCATCGGCGAAGATGCCCACCACGTTCCCGGATGATATGTGATGCTTCTTCATGCATGCGTAGACGGCCGCCGCCGAGGGGCTGATAAGCAGCGAGTCGCGCTCCAGCACCTCCCGTACCACCCCGAAGGCCTCCTCGTTGGTCACCTCCACCCACTCGTCCACTATATGTTCGCGCCGCAGAAAGAGGTCCGGCTTGGCCGACTCCTCAAAGTTGCGCCAGCCCTGTATCAGGTGGTCCCTCTGGGGCTGGCAGCCTATGATTCGTATGTCCGGGTTCTGCTCCTTCAGGTACGTGCCTATGCCGGTTATGGTGCCCCCGGTGCCCACGCCCGTGAAGAAGTGGGTGATGCGGCCGCCGGTCTGTTCCCAGATCTCGGGGCCGGTGGTGATATAGTGGCCCCGGAAGTTGGCGTCGTTCCCGTACTGGTTGGGGGAGTAGTACGTGTCCGGCCGCGAGGCGGCGATGGAGGTGGCCAGCGCGATGCTCTGCTCGGTGCCCGCCCCCACCTTGGGGCAGAGGTCGTCGGAGGTCTCGTACATCTTGGCACCCATCCTGTTCAGTATGTCCTTGGTCTCCTGGCTGGCCTTGTCCGGTATGACGATCTCCACCATATATCCCAGCAGTCTGGCGATCCCCACCAAAGCTATGCCCGTGTTCCCCGAGGTGGGCTCTATTATGATGCTCTTGCCCTTCTTGAGGATGCCCTTCTCCTCGGCGTCGCGGATCATCCAGTAGGCGGCCCGGTCCTTTACGGAGCCAAACGGATTGTGCCCCTCCAGCTTGGCCCAGTATGATGTGGCGCCGCCCGACAGCGAGTCCAGCCGCACCATGGGCGTGTTGCCTATGCGGGAGACCACGTCGGCATGGGTCGTCGTGGCCAAGTCACTTTACCTTCCTTATGAGAAAGGTCAGGATGTCACCCTCTGTGGTCTTTTCGAGCATCTGGTGGCCGCTGCGGTTGACCCAGCGGGATATGTCGTCGTCGGCGGCCGGGTCGTCCGCCGACACCTGGATGGTCTGGCCCGCCTGCATCCTCTCCACGGCTATCTTGACGCGGAAGACCGGCTCGGGGCAGAAGAGCCCCACCGCGTCCAATGTCACGTCGGCCATGCAGGTGTGGCGCCGGCCGAGTCTATTAAAATCTACTCCGGGGTGGAACGGGAATTGGCCGCGCGCCAGACGCTCCGCCGGGTCGCCGCCCGGCAGCCCTGTGTGAACTGGAATGGTGCGACCCCCCATATCTGGGCGCTTCGGATGCCGTACGGGCTGCGTGCGTCTGGGGGGAATCGACAAAGGGCGCCGAAGAGCAACCATCAGAACTACAGCGCCATTCGGAGCATCGTGGCCAGGTTGCGGTCCCTCATGAAGGCGGGGTCCATCCCCTGCTCGTTCACCTTGTAGGATATGCGGCTCATCAGGTAGACACCCAGCCTGTAGAACGCGGCCCACAGCGCGCTGTCGGGCCGGGCGCTGTAGGCGCGCAGCAGCAGGTTCAGCAGCCAGGCCGCGTTGGGATAGTGCTCGGCGATGTATCCCTCCAGGTATTGGCGGGAATTCCGTATCTTGTACTGCAGATGATCCAGAGTCTCGGCGCCCATGGCATACCCGGACTGCTCTATGGCAACGTGGCCGTGTCCGAGGGCGTGTAGCACATCATCCAGCGTGTTCTGGGACTGGACGGCGTTGACGCAGCGGCCCATGGTGGAGAGTATGTGCGAGTCGCTGCCGGCCACCGCCGTCATGGAGTGGGAGGCGGCGAATTCGGCGGCGCGGGCGTTGGATATCACATCCACGTTGTTGCTGTTGAAGACCTCTATGATGTCGCAGTGTACGGCATCCCCGCGGAGGGCATCCAGCAGGCTGAAGGGGTGGGGGGCCGATGACACCCCGTTCTGCCGCCTTATCTCATCCAGCACCTCGGGTAGCGGCAGCCCGGCAGGTATCGCGGAGTGTATGCCGTACGCGAGGACGTGGGCCCCCGAGTCGGTGGTTACCTCCTCGGCCGGGTACACTCCTATGTTGGCGTACCGGCCGTGGTCCCGGGCATACGTGCGCATAGCATCATACCCGGCCAGCGTGTTGTGGTTGGTGACGAATACGGCATCCAGCCCCAGCTGCCGTGCCCGCTCCAACTGGCCCAGTATGGTGACGCCCGAGTCGTAGGGTGGCTCGTCCTCCCCAACGTGAAAGTTGGAGTGTTGGTTGTGGCAGTGAAGCTCGGCGCGTACGATCAATGGACGGTTGGGGAAGAGCGGAATTATAACCGTATGGCGCCGGCGGCTCTGCCACGATCCGGCCCGGCCCTTGCCCGGAGGGAGTGTCCGGTGCGGACGATTGCAATTATCTCGGATATACCGCTCCGGAAAGACGCGCCGCATTGGGAAGCCGGCTCATAGGGGCCGTGCCGGAAGACGGCATGGCGTGGGCATCCCGCATACGGTGCCGGGCATCTCACGGGGCCGATGGAACACACAATCGGAGAATGGCGGCACATGCGGGCTCTGCCGCCTCATACGAAGAGCTCCCGGCCGGTGCGGATCAGTTTCATACCGGAGCCATTCCCGGCGGCCGCGCCGGTCCCCCGCACCACGGCGGCGGGGTTGCCCGCCGCCTTTCCCATCGCCAGCTCCGCGGCCCCCGCCAGCTGGTCGGCCACCGCCGTCACGCTCACCCGCATGGCGCGGCCGTGCGCGTCGGCCTTCCCGGTGTGGTCCAGCAGGGGCGATACCCCTGCGCACCCCAAGGCTATGTCGGTCTGTCCGTTGCGGAAGGGCCTGCCCACCGTATCGGATATGATCACGCCCACCTGCGCCCCGGAGACATCCCATACCACATTCCTGATGCGCGCCGCCGAGGCGTCGCAGTCTACCGGCAGGGGCAGGGCGCACCCCGCCGGAACGTTGCTCACGTCCACCCCCGAGTTGGCGCATATGTGGCCGGAGGGCAGCCGCGTAACGATGACGCCCCCGCCCATCCGCACTATGTGCGTCGCCTCGCGCAGCACCAGCTCCACCACCCGGGGGTCCTTGCCGTACTCGCCGGCTATGCCCCGGGCCAGCAGGCCCGGCCGCACACTATCCAGCAGAACCATGCGCCCCTCGGCCTTGGAGACGATCTTTTGGGCAACCACCAGTATGTCGCCGTCGAGCAGCCTCGCCCCCTCCAGTATGAGGGCGGCGATGTCGTCGCCGGCGCCGACCTCCCTAGATATGTGGATGGGAATCACCTTCACGGTATCTTCAACACCATACCAAAACACTCCTCCGTCAGGAGGCGCGCCCGTTGAGCCGCTCGTCTATCAGCGGTATTATCCCGGAGAGGTCCTTCTCCTCCAGAACCGCGGCGGCGCGGTCCTTCACCAGGTCCTGCGCCCTGAATGCGATGCTCAGGCCCGATATCTCGAAGAGCTTCAGGTCGTTGGCCCCATCCACCACGCATACAATGTCCTCGCGCCTCTCGCCCCACCTCTCTATCATGGTACGGGCGCTCTTGGACTTGTCCGAGTCGACCCGTATGCGGACGCCGTCCAGCCTGCCGTCGGTGAAGACCAGCTCGTTGGATGCCACATAGTCCAGGTCCAGTTCCCTCTTGAGGCGGTCGGTCATTATGGTAAAGCCGCCGGAGATGGCCATCAGGCGCCAGCCCCTCTCGTGCAGTATGCGGCAGGCGCGCCGGGCCCCGGTCATTATGGGTAGGGAGTCGGCCACCTCCTGGCACGTCTGGCGGTCCAGTCCCCGCAGGGCGGCCACCCGCGTGCGCAGCCCGTCCTCCCAGTTTATGGCCCCCTGTATGCCTTTTTTTGTGATCTCCCAGATCTCGTTCTCCTTGTTCACCTTCTCGGCCAGTATCGGGAGGTACTCGGCGTCGTACAGCACGCCCTCTACGTCGAAAATCGCCAGCAACTGCTCCGGCCCAAAATAGCTAAATATATTAAAGTTTGAAGTTCGCTCCCCGACATTCAATGCAGGTTGTGATATGACAGCAGAACTCGAATACAAATATGAGGTGAAGGTGGAGCGGCGCGACAAGGCGATTAGGCTTGATGCGGCAGCCCGGGAAGCCCTCCGGGAGGCCGGGATGATGAATAACAACAAGCTGAAGATAACCGGCGTCAGCCCCAAGATGCTCAAGACCATGAAGCTGGAGTACGTGGAGTGCCCCGTGCTTGACAGCCAGGTGCACTTTGTGCAGTGCTTTGTGTGCCCCAACTTCCAGAGCCGGCTGAACAGGACGGTCCTGTGCCGCGGAGCGGCCCTTGCCGACCCAAAAGTTACCGCCCACGCCGAACCGAATGCCCGGTCGGGGACAGACGCGCAACGCGGGGCCACCGAACCGCCGGCCCAGGCCGCCCGCCGGAGCGGCACTCCCGGTACCGTCCCCGCCGATGCGCCTTCCAAGCAGTCCCCCACACGCTCCACCGGGCAGGATGCCGTGGGACGCAAGCCGGCCTCCAACGCGCACAGGGAGGAGATAGGCATAACGGAGCCCAAGTCCGGCGACTTTAGCGAGTGGTACACGCAGGTGGTCCTCAAGGCGGAGCTGGCCGACTACGCCCCCGTGAAGGGCATGATAGCGCTGCGGCCGGACGGCTATTCCATATGGGAGTCCATCAAGACCGCCCTGGATGCGGAGTTTGCCCGCGTAGGGGTGCGCAACGCGTTCCTGCCGGTCCTGATACCCGAGTCGCTGCTTACCCGGGAGAAGACGCATTTTGAGGGTTTCAACCCCGAGGTCTTCTGGGTGACGCACTCGGGCGATGCGCCGGTGGGGGACCGCCTGGCGCTGCGCCCCACCTCCGAGACCATCGCGTATTCGCTGTACTCCAAGTGGATAAACTCCTGGCGCGACCTGCCGCTCAAGCTCAACTTTTGGAACACCGCCCTGCGCGCCGAGATCAAGTCCACCAAGCCGTTCCTGAGGACGTCCGAGTTTTTGTGGCAGGAGGGCCACACGGTCCACGCCACCCGGGAGGAGGCCGCCGCCCAGGTGGAGTCGATGCTGGAGATATACCGCCGCGTGATAGAGGAGCATCTGGCCATACCCGTCGAGTCCGGACGCAAGAGCGCCCGGGAGCAGTTCGTGGGGGCCGAGTACACCCTCACCGTGGAGTCCATGATGCCCGACGGAAAGGCGCTGCAGATGGGCACCAGCCATCTTCTGGGGCAGAACTTTGCCAAGCCGTTCTCGGTCAAGTTTGCGGACAAGGATAACGTGGAACAGTACGCCTGGCAGACCTCCTGGGGCGTCTCCTGGAGGCTTATAGGCGCCCTGATAATGGTGCACGGGGACGACAGGGGTTTGGTGCTGCCGCCCCGGGTGGCGCCCACCCAGGTCGTGATCGTTCCGGTGCACAGCGTACGGGGCGACAAGGTGTGGCAGGCCGCTACGGACCTGGCCGAGCGCCTGCGCCGTAACGGGTGCCGGGCGCACGTGGACGACCGGCAGAACGTGACCACCGGCTACAAGTACGGCGACTGGGAGCTGCGCGGTGTGCCCCTGCGCGTGGAGATGGGTCCCCGGGACCTGAAGAGCGGCGCCGCGGTGCTGGCGCGGCGGGACACCGGAGCCAAGGAGCAGTCCGGCCTTGAGAACATCGAAGATACCATAGCAGGTGTGCTGGACACGATACAGAATGACATGCTGGAATCGGCGCGCCGGCGTGCCGCCGGCATGACTAGTATGGCGCAGGACTACGAGTCCTTGGTATCCCTCATATCTGACGGGGGCTTTGTCCGGGCCCGCTGGTGCGGGAACGGGAAGTGCGAGGAGACGATAAAGGAGGAGACGGGGGCCGACATAAGGCTGGTGGATGGCGAAGGCGGCTCCGGCCCCTGTGTAGTGTGCGGCTCGCCGTCGGTGCACGGGGCACTCTTCGCGCGGGGCTACTAAGACCACAAAAATCCGACCGCCGGCGGCGACCCCGGATCCATAATATTATGTAGTGGCGCAACTTCAGCCATATCCCGTGTAAGGGGCGGTACACCCGGTGTGGAGTGGTGGGCTGATCCAGAAATATTCGGGATATTTGCGCATAAACGGGCAGCGGCCACGCAAAGATTTGTTTCGATCTTAAGCTGTTCATAGGATCGTATGAGTGTAGGGCGCAGAAATATCCCGAATGTGAATTTCTGGGGGCCGCCTCGGACTGCATATCCGCGGTAGGGGCGACCAGATCAGGGCACCGGGGTGGGACCGCTGGAATGCAGCTCCTTACCATTTACGCTGCTTTTCGATGTATTTTTGGTGATATGACTCGGCTTCGTAGAAGGGTTCGGCCATCCTTATCTCGGTCACGATGGGCCGGTCGTGCATCTGGGCCACCGCCTCACGCGACCGTCGGGCCGCCTCCATCTGGGAGTCGTCGTGGCAGAAGATGGCCGAGCGATACTGGGAGCCGATATCGGGACCCTGCCGGTTGGACGTGGTGGGGTTGTGGTTGTTCCAGAATATGTCAAGCAGCTTCTCGTAGGATATTCTGTCGGGATCAAACTCCACCTGTACCGCCTCGGCGTGGCCGGTGGCATCACCGCAGACGTCCTGATATGTAGGGCTGGGCACCGTGCCCCCGGTGTATCCCACTCTGGTGGATGTCACGCCGGGGGTGCGCCCAAGCAGGTACTCTACGTGCCAGAAGCACCCGGCAGCAAAGGTCGCCTTCACGGAGTGGTGTCACTCGAGGACCAATTAATTCTTTGCGAGCCGGATAGTGAGAGTTATACACGAAAGTGGCGCCGTTATGGCGCCGCTGCACTGCCATAGTTCAGGACCTCTGGCAAATATGTGCCGTATGTCCAGAGACTCTAGGTGTTTTTCGAACTCAGACACTCCCTTGCTCTTTTCGGATTCGGTGGAGTTGAACTGGAAGCCACAGTCGGTTAGTATTGATTTCAGCTTCCGCATATTGAGATATCGCCCGGTCCAGCACCTTTATGGTGTGTTAAGCAGTCGACTTGTCAAATATACCTCATCCAGTTATGAATCTGGAGGCGTCGTCCTCGTATGATATCAGCCAGCGCCCGTCATCCAGCTGCTTGTAGTCGGTGTGTCACACGGAGTTGGGGTACTTACGCTCGTACCGTGCCCATTTGCGGCGCCCCCGCTTCTTTTTGCATTCTACCGCGTCGTCAGACTTCTGCAGTACAGCGTGTATGACACTCTTGGGAACTACTATGCCAGACCTTCTAAGGCGATCCCACACTCGGCTTGCTCTGAACTTGAGAGCACAGCGGGCGAAGAGCACCGCCGACTGCTCGCTTCGGGCAGAGTGCTCCTACGGGGCCTGTTCATTGGGGTGGGAAACACGATCTTGTCCTTCGAAGTGTTTTTGAACTTGGTTCACAGCATCCAGACACGCCATACGGTTATGCCGTGGCATCAGCTATGATGGCGTTCTTGGTATCCTTTCTCTTCTCGGCCACTATGTATTCGGCTTTGGACTGGGCTTGTTTCTTTATGACCAGCACCCGCCGGCCCCTAATATAGCGCCACCGCTGGAGCGCCGCGCCCGGCGCGACGGGTCCGGCCTTCGCCTGTTCTTCTTGGAGCCATCATACCAGTCAAACCCCAATGGCATGTCAATCAGCGGCCTCCCACTGCCTTTCTTCTCTTACTTCTCCCCTTATACTCAGGGATGGACTACTTACCGAGCTACAGAACTTTCTGCATATGAAACTCTATCCTAATATCACCTGAGCGCCGCCCGTACTGGCCGAAAGGCATAATGATCGCATCATTTGGCCATCCCTTCTATGACACAGACAACGAAAAGTACGTCAAACGGGGGGCAGACATGTTCATAGAGTACAATCTCGAGTGGGAGGGCGAGGTCATCTACGCAAACAAGGGAAAGGTGGGCGCCCCGTACCACCTATGTATTGGTCGCCCGTACGTAGACGGGTTATCTCGTGTTTTGCTACCCACCGATAGCCGTTCCCTAGTTCATGATTTAAACATTACGGCGTCTTTGCCGCTTCTTATAGTCTGATCGGCTGCCATCCGGGCCCCCAAAATCCGGCCCCGGACCGGCCTGCGGCGGAATGCGGTGCGCAGCCTCCCCCGCGGGTATGGCGTCCAATATTTGGGATCGCCATGCGTTCTCTCTCCAATGTGGCCGGCAGAAAGACGCGGCCGGGAAGGATTCATAATGGAATCCGATTGTGGCTGGCATGTCCGCGCATCTCGACACTCTCCCAATAATGGGGTGAGGGATGGGCGCCGAGGTGCGCTAGGACGTTTTCAGCCTGTCCAGCTTTGACTGGTATAGTCTGTCATTGGCATGCCTGTAGGGTTCGCCGTTCTTCAGCATGAAGTAGATGTACGTGGCCATTATGTTTGCGACGTGGCTGCGGGCTATGAGGGGCGGGTGCCGCTTGGCGTACCCCTCGTATATGGCCGCGATGTGTTCATCGTGCTGTTTGGCGACCATCGCCGCATTCATCATGGTGTGCGTGAGTGCGCCGTCCCTGTCCTTCTTCATGCGGCCGTGCGTGATGCGCTGGCCGGACTGGTATGTGGTGGGGCACAGTCCCAGAAAAGAGACCAAATGTTTTGGGCCATTGAATCGTCCTATGCCGTCGATTGAGGCGGCCAGCAGCAGTGCGCCGTACGCGTCAAACCCGGTCATGCTCATTATGAGCAGGGCGTCCTTGTTCTTGGCCGCATCCCGGCGCACCAGTCCCTGCAGCGTTTCCAGCTGGGA
>JAEFDA010000085.1 GCA_016126025.1 Nitrososphaerota archaeon
CATACGCGCAGACGGACAACGCAAGGATAGACGCGGCCGGCGCGACGTTTGCGTTCCCGCTTCTGGACAGGTGATAGACCAGTCCACCTTCCTCAACCTCGTGGCGCAGATTGCAGAACTGTACGAGCTCTACGAGCAGGATCTCATCGACGACAGGTTGTCCGATGCTCTGATAAACATACTCCCTTAATCGGAAAAATAACTTTTTTGCTTAATTAAAAAAGATGGGCAGCCATGCGCCAATCTATATGTTCAGCGCGTCGCGTATGGAGGCGACGCTGTTCCGGACGGTCACGTCGCTGACCCCGGCCTGCTTGGAGAGCATGCGCTGCGACATCTGTGTGTCGCTGTTCACGCACGATATGTATATCGCCGCCGACGCCATGGCCACCGGGTTCTTGCCGGCGGTAATGAGCATCTCCTCGCTGCGCCTCAGAATCTCCAAGGCATCCCTCTTTATCCTCTCGGGCAGGCACAGGTTGTTGGATATCTTTACCACGAAGGCAGATATTTTGTACTGGTCGGGTTTAAGGTCCAGTCTCGCCAGCAGCCTGCGCATATCCCTGTACAGGACCCTCTTCTCGACGTTGGCCGTGGCGGCCATGTCGTCCAGTGTTCTGGGCGTCCCCGTCTCCCGGCATGCTACGTACATGGAGGCGGCTGCCAGCGACTGCACCGTCCTTCCCTTGGTTAGACCCGCCGCCAAGGCCTTGCGGTATATGTAGGCGGCGCGCTCCACCACGGTGGACGGTATGGTGAGCTTGGCCGTGATGGAGTTCATGATAACAAATGCCCTGCTCAGGGAGGCCGTCGAGCGCGACCTGCTTCTCTGATCCCACGTCCGAAGCCGGTTGAACTTGGACTTGGAACTGGACGAGAGCAAACGGCCCGTCGAGTCGCGGTCGTTCCCTATTACGGTCGACAGTCCCCGGTCATGCATAATTAGCGAGGTGCCCGGCCCGGTCCTAACCCGCACCGCGTGGTCCTCGCCGGTGAATGCGCGCAGATCATGAGCGACATCTGGCATAAATTCGGTAATTATCTCACCGCATCCCCCGCAAAACGTCTCCCCCCGCTCGCAATCGGTAATTACACCAGTAATGCAGTTGTTGGTGCATGTGTTCTTTTGACTACTTTTTGAATGCCGTACCATCCTATATGATACGTCGTTATCATATATAAACGGTACTAAAGATGGCAAAATTTACCACTAGCGCGCGTTCCGGCGGCGAGATCCGGCAGATCCGGAACGCCGGATCTTGATCCCGCCCAGACGGCTACACCGCCGTGCGTGTTTGGACCCGGTACGACGCCAGAAAACGCTCGGGAATAACTTCTGCGGTACTGGTATGGCAGTTTTTGCAGACGTACATAGCGGCGGACTTTGCGCCCGATATGCGGACTAGATGTCGCTGTTCAGCCCTTGGCGCCAAGTGTCCGGCGATCGGATAATGCTGGCCACCACTATGCAGGCATGATCCGGCCATACGGCGCTCCAAACTGTGTATATCATGCTAATTATGCCGGTAAAAGTAGGCGGGTGCTCGCGCTGGGCCCAAACTCGCACAATCTGCCGTGGCATGATTTAAAAATGGTGCGTGTGGCATATGGGGCGTGTGGGACAAGAAGTCCAAGGTTAAACTGCTGGTGCTGCTGGGAATAATCTGGGTGGTCGTCACGCTGCCGCTGCCCTGGGTGGTGGGCAACCCCAACATCCCCGAGTCCCAAGTGTACACGGTGCTGGGCATAATAGGGATAATCTCGGTCCCCTTCGTGATGCTGGCCGCGGTATGGACGCTCCGGCCCGAGCTGGCCAGATGAGCCCATGACCCCCAGTGGCCACCTGGAGACGGCGGTGCGGGCGGCGGTGCTGGGCGGCCGGGCCGTCATGGACGAATACGGCGGGGATATACAGTACGACACAAAGTCCGACGACTCCCCGGTGACCGCCGCAGACCTGAGCAGCAACGATGCGGTAAAGTCCGTGCTGGCCGGGACCGGGCTGCCCATACTCTCCGAGGAGGATGCCGACATATCGGGGAGGGCGGCGGCCCCCGCCGTCTGGATAGTGGATCCGCTGGACGGCACCTCCGACTTTGTGGACCGGACCGGCGAGTTCACCGTCATGGTGGCGCTGGTGTCGGGGGGCGTGCCCGCGCTGGGGGTGATAAACCAGCCGGCCGCCGGCGTGACTTACGCCGCCGAGAGGGGCGGCGGGGCCTGGAGGAGCGACGGGGGCCGGTGGACCAGGATGCGGGTCGACCCAGCCCCCCTGGCCGACTGCACGGCGGTGGTGTCCAGGCACCACCTCGCCGCCGAGGAGCGCCGCTTTCTGGAGTCGCTGGGCCTTGGGGGGATCCGCACGCTGGGCAGCTCGCTCAAGGTGGCCCGCATATGCGAGGGCGGGGCCCACCTGTATGCCACGTTCACAGACCGCATGAAGGAGTGGGACACCGCAGCCTCATGCTGCATCATACACGAGGCCGGCGGCCGAATGACCGACATGTCTGGCCGTCCGCTGGAGTACAACCGTCCCGACGTCTTCCACAGGAGGGGCATACTGGCCACCAACGGAACCATTCACGACCATGTCGTGTCCAGATATGTGGCTACACTAGGCCCCGGGACCTCAGAAAGTCCATGACCTGGTCGGAGCTGGCCTCCAGCGTCTCGGACTCGGTGTCCACCAGCAGGTCGGGCCTCTCGGGGGCCTCGTACGGGTCGTCTATCCCCGTGAAGCCCTTGATCTCGCCCCGCCGGGCGCGGGCGTACATGCCCTTGACGTCCCGCTCCTCGCACTTTGCCAGGGAGCACCGCACGTAACACTCCGCAAAGCTCTCCCCCGCGTCTATTATCTCCCGGGCGCTGCTGCGGTTCTCCCGGTACGGGGAGACCAGCGAGACCACCGAGGGGACACCGTGGTGGAGCAGCAGCTTCGCCAGGTGCGCCACGCGTATGTTGTGCTCGTCGCGCCCCGCCTTGCTAAAGTCCTTGGGCGAGAACCACTCGCGGAGCTCGTCGCCGTCCAGCATGGCCAGGTTTGGAATGTCCTTCTGCAGGCGCCGCACTATGGTGCTCTTGCCGGAGCAGGGCAGGCCCGTCATCCACAGCACAAAGGGTTTCACGGCGGGGGACGGCGGCAGGGTGTTTTTATTTCTTGGGGAATACTCCCCCTTGCACCACTCCCGGCCCTCCAGATACTCCAGCTCCCGGACCATCTCACCCATGCGCGAGTCGGCCACCGAGGTGCGGAACTGCTCGTACATCTGCCTCTCCTCCTCGGGCGAGAGCGACTCGGCCTCGGCCCGGTCAAAGAACCTCTCCTCCTTGCCCATGTGGTCCTCCAGGTATATGCAGTATGTCCTCATGTAGCGGGCCACCGGCTCCCGGGAGTCGCGGCCCGCCCTCCACGCGGCCAGGTGCCCCTCTATGTTGGCGGCTATGCGCCGGGAGAACTCGTGCTCTATCAGGAGCCGGCGGATGTCCTCGTTCAGGCCGCCGTACCCGGCCACGCACGGAAAGTACGAGTCCTCCTCCCGGGAGTAGTGCACCGAGTCCACAAACCCCCCTATTATGCGGGGTATCCTGTCCATGTCATCCAGCGGTATGTCGCTGCCGGCGGAGAGGGCGACATGGCAGCGGGATATTACGGCCTGGAGGCGCCGTATCTGGCGGTGGTCCTCACGGAGCGCGTCGGTGGCCCCCATGGAGTGGGAGCGGCGGGGAGCAAATTTGTGCCTTTCCAGAGTTTGGCACCCTAGTGCGCTAGTTTTTTAAGCCGATCTATACGTCCCAGCTACGCAATGATGCCCCCCTCCCTGGCCATACTGGACACGCTGGGGGAGTATTTGGGAGTGGACATGCCCTCCGACGGGGGAATACTGGACACGCTGGGGGAGTATTTGAGGGGGCTGGGGGTGGACATACCCTACGACAGGGGCATACTGACCGGCTGGCTGCAGCAGCTTACCGGGGAGCTGGGCGTGTACGTGGACGCGCTGGGAATACCCGACTCCCCCATCGCGTCGGCGCACGTGCTGCTGCTGGCCGCGGGGGTGGTCATATTCTCCGGGGTGGCCGGCGAGGCGTTCTTCAAAAAGACCGGCATACCCGACGTGGCGTTCCTTATGGTGCTGGGCGTCATACTGGGGCCCCTCCTGGGGATAGTGCAGACGGGGGCCGTGCTGGAGATAGTCCCCTACTTTGCCGCCCTGGCCCTCATAATCATAATGTTCGACGGCGGCCTCAGCCTGGACATAAGGCGGATTGCCGCCACCGCCCACTTTGCGACGGCGCTGGTGGTGGGCGGGTTCGTCGTCTCGGTGGCAATAGTGGCCGCTGGGGCCCACTTTATCATGGACTGGCCGTGGTTGGAGAGCATACTGCTGGGCTCCATCGTGGGAGGGAGCAGCTCGGCCATAGTGTTTGGTTTGGTGAGAAACATCGGCATATCCGAGGACGCCAAGTCCGTCCTCAGCTTCGAGTCGGCGCTGACCGACATACTGGCCACCATAGTGGCGTTCGTCATGCTGGAGGCTGTGCTGGCGGGCCAGCTGGATGTGGACACCCTGGGCCAGACACTGGGCAGGGCGGTGGCCGTCGGGATGATCCTGGGGTTCGGCGTGGGAATACCCTGGCTGTACGTCACCACGCGCCTGGGCAACGTTCAGCATGCCTACATGCTGACCCTGGGGATGCTGTTCGTCCTGTTCTTTCTGGCGCAGAGCTTTGGGGAGTCCGGGGCCCTGACCGCCCTGGTCTTCGGGCTCATGCTGGGAAACCGCCGCAGGCTCTCGAGGTGGCTGCGGCTGCGGCTCCGGGACATACACGGTGATGACCCCACCCACAACCAGCTCACGTTTCTGGTGCGCTCCTTCTTCTTTGTGTTCGTGGGGCTGATGGCCACCCTGGGCCGCGTCGAGTACATCATCTTCGGCATTCTGATAACGGTGGTAGTGTACTACGGCAGGGCCCTGATAGTCAAGGTGTCGCTCACCAAGCGGTTCACGGCCCTGGACAAGAGGGTGACCCGGGCCATGATACCCCGGGGGCTGGCGGCCGCGGTGCTGGCCACCTTCCCCATCACTATGGGCCTGGACAACGCCGAGGCGTACCCGCAGATCATCTTCTTTATCATAATGGCCTCGGTGGTGATAACCACCATGGGCACGGGCAGGGCCAAGTCGAGTGCCGAGGGCGAGAGGGATCCGAGTATGTGGCGGGGGTGGGAGTAAGCGCTGCGGGCACCTGCGGAAAACAGCGGGCGCGCGAATCGGATGCGGTATGTGGCCGATCGGGCTATACGATTCAGTTTATGCACAACAGCACTGCATTTGTGTGTGGGGACCGCCCCTTTTTCGCCAAGAGTGTTACCGTCTCGCCCATAACGAGGTGAGGCACGACTATTCGGTACGAACTGGACTGTAGAAGGTTGAACATCATCCCTATTTCCTGCCTAGATTCAGCCTTATCCAAGACAGATCCTACCATTATACTAACGTCCAGATAAACCCGTCTTGTCCGACCGCCTGTGACACTATATTCTATAGACCATATTATGGTCCGTCGCATATAAGCGATAATAAATTAGATCAAATCTATTTAGATTTACATAAATTTGAAATTGGCGTAATCTGGCCGGCATAAAAACACAGACCTGCCGCATTTTTTGACAGTCGGGCAGCCGCCAATTTGAAATGAAACGCCGCTGACTCGGTAGTCATGCTGCTGCCATATGCGCATGACAGAGTGCGCGCCTGCTTTGGGGGCGAGCGGGCGTGTTCTTGGGGGTGAACCGGGCGCCCGGCGCAGGGAACACAGAATGCAAAAATCACACGCCTAAAGACCCCAAAGATATACTGTAAAACCACAGTACGGCGCCACGAGAACCTTCGGGAGATCCCGTCCTGCCATATAATGCCGCAATTATATGAGGACGGCCGCCCGGGCGGCGGACGCGCGCCATGCCCCCATATCCCACAGCACCCCCTAGCGCCCGCCACAACCCCCGCAAAGGCCGCCGCGCGCCGGCATCCGGACGGCCGCCGCACCGAACCAACCTTTTAACCCCCTCCCCCCCACACACCCCGTGAAGTTCTACGAGGACTACCCGCCGCGCACAGACAAGCTCATCATGATAGCGGCCATGCCGGACATGGGCAACGTGGGCGGCATAGTGATCGACTACATCAACAGGGCTGTCAAGGCCAAGGTCTTCCGCAAGATGGTGACCACGTACCCCAGCTACGTCACAGACCAGGAGGGCGTGATCAGCCTGCCGAACGAGGAGTGGCTGTACAGGTACGCCGACGGGCTCATGACGTTCGGCGGCGGCAGCGGCCAGCCCCGGGACAGCTCGGAGCTGCATGCCGCGTGCCGGGACGTGACAGAGGTGGCCCGCCGGTTCTCGGCCCGGCTGCTGTACACGGTGGGCGGTTATCACACCCGGGCCCCCCGGGATCCGCCCCGCGCCGTGGTGACGGCCACCACCGAGGAGCTGGCCGGCCAGCTCAAGCGGTCGGGCTTTGCGGCCAGCCCCCGCAACTCCGTGATACAGGGGTTCAACGGCATCATGCTGGGATACGCCAAGGTCGCCGGCATCCGGGGCATAGGCATCTTCGGGGAGCTGGACGAGCCCTCCCTGCCCCAGTACCGGGCAGCCAAGAGCGTCATAAAGACGCTCGAGAGGCTGACGTACAGGAGTTTTGGCGACGCATCCGAGCTGGATACGCGGGGCGGGCGCGGCAAATAGCGCCGGGCGTTCCCGGCTCAGATATTCAGGGACTCCTTGAGGCCCTTGTAGCGGTTGCGTATGGTGACCTCGGTGACGTTGGCCGCCTCGGCTATGTCCCTCTGTGTCTTGCTCTCCTCGAACTTTACGCACGCCAGGTATATGGCCGCCGCGGCCAGCCCCATCGGGTCCTTCCCCGCCGATATCTCGTTGGCCTGGGCCTCCTTGAGGACGTCGGCGGCGTGCCGCTTGGTCTTCTCCGCTATACCTATGTGGCTGGCTATCCTGGATACGCACTGTATCGAGTCGGTCACCGGCATCCGCAGGTCCAGCTCCTTCACCAGCAGCCTGTAGCACCGGGCTATGTCCTTCTTCTTGATGTTGGCAGCCGTCTCCACATCCTTGAGGTTGCGCGCCGTCCCGGTGTCCCGGCACGCCGCGTACAGGGCAGAGGCCATCAGGGCCGATATGGAACGTCCCCGAACCAGCCCCTTGTCCAGGGCCCGGCGGTATATCGAGGCGGCCTTCTCTATGACGGCTTCTGACAGCGCCAGCTTGTCCTTGAGGCGGTTCAGTTCGCCGAAGGCCTGCCTAAAGTTCCTGTCCACCGGCTCGTGCACCTGGCTGCGGTTGTCCCACGTGCGCAGCCTCTCTATGGTGCTCTTCATGGACGCGGCCAGGGGCCTCCCGGTGGCGTCCCGGTTGGCGGGGTTGATCACCGTAGCGAGTCCCATATCATGCATTGCCAGGGACGTGGGGGCCCCCACCCGGGCGCGGTCCCCGTGCTCGTCCTGGGTGAATGAGCGCCATTCGGGCCCGGACTCCTGCATCTTCTCGGTCATGACGTTGCCGCACGCCGAGCAGAACACCTCGCCGGAGTCGTTGTCTGTGATCAGGCTGCCGCGGCACCGCGAGCATACGCGCCTATCACCATCATGGCCCACCATCGATACGGCAAATAGAGACACTTATATAAATCAAGCGCAGGTGCGGCGCCTCCCAAGCCAACCGCTGGCATGCGGCCGGGCCAAGGGGCGCCGACATGTGGCCGTATCAGAGGTCGGCCAGCCTCTGCTCGGCCGCCTTGAGGCCCGCCTGGGGATCGGTGTCGTACCCCATGAGTGCCAATGTGGAGGATATGGCCGATATGGTCCTCATGACGTGGTACCGGCCCACCTCGCCCATGCATCCCACCCGGAAGACCTTGCCCTTCAGGTGGCCGAAGCCGCCGGCCACCAAGACGCGGAACTTCCCAGAGAGCGTGTTGCGGAAGGTCCTGTCCTCCAGCCCGGGCAGGTAGTTGAGGGCTATTACGACCGTGGAGCGGGAGTCCTCCCGGGCGAAGGGCGTCAGGCCGATGGCGCTCAGCCCAGAGTAGAGGGCCGCCGAGCAGGTGCGGTGCCGCCGTATGCGATTGTCCAGGCCCTCCTCCAGGATGATGTCCATGGCCTCGTTGTAGGCGTACAGCAGGGGCAGTGAGGGCGTGAACGGCGTGTGCTTGGACTCCTCGTAGTACTTGAAGTACCTGGGGAGGTTGAAGTACATGGTGCTGGGCGGGTTGTCGATCATGTATTTTTTGGCGCGCGCGCCCACGCATATGGGCGATATGCCCGGCGGCGCCGCAAAGGCCTTCTGCGCCCCGGTCATCGCCACGTCCACTCCCCACTTGTCCATCTCCAGCGTCTCGCCGCCCACTATGGAGACGCCGTCCACCACGTAGAACGAGTCGTTCCTGGAGGTCAAATCCTTGATGCGGTCCAGATAGTTCAGCATGGTCCCGGTGGAGGTCTCGTTCCAGACGCAGTAGAATGCCTTGACGTCGGGGTTGTTGTCGAAGGCCTCGCGCACCTGGTCCAGCGTGGCGCTGACGCCCGGCTCCGTGGTGATGCGCACGGCTTGGCCGCCGGCCCACTCTATCATCTGGGCCAGCCGACCGCTGAACTCGCCATTAACCGGTATGATGACCTTGTCGCCCTTCTTGACCAGGTTCACCACGCTGGCCTCCACTGCCCCGGTGCCCGACGCCGAGAGGCAGACCGCGTCGCCCTCGGTGCGGAAGACCTGCTTGGTCTTCTCTACGCACGGCTCGTACAGCTCCACAAAGTCGTCGCTCCGGTGGTTTATCATGGGCACGTACATGGCCCGGGTCACCCTCTCGGGGACGTTGGTGGGGCCGGGCAGCATGACCAGATATTCCAATACGCGCCCTGCCGCCCGGCGTTATTTATAACGTGCGAGGGCCGTCTCCCGCAGGGTCCGAGCCCGGCGGATCCGCCCCCGGCGGCTACCCCGTCCCCGCCACGCGCCGCACGGCGCGGGCCGTCCCGGCCGGCACCAGATCCTCCCAGGGGAGGCCCGCCGACATCCTGCCGCGGATGGCCGTGCCCGAGAGCGACGGCCGGTCCAGGAATGGTATGGGGAGGACCGGCATGCCCTCCCGCCGGTACAGGCGGGCGGTGACATCGTCGTTGGTGAACACCGCGTCAAAGTCCGGCAGGGTGTCGCGTATCATCCCGATCCACCGGATATGGTTCTGCACGTCCGGGATGTCATATATGGCGACGCGCCTCCGCGCATCCACATCCAAGGAGTCCAATATCATGGAGCGGCGCTCGGCGGCCGTAAAGGGGTTCTCCGGCTCCCGGGAGCGGTTCGAGCTGCCTATGCCCAGGAGCAGCCGGTCGGCCGCGTCCAAGGCGTAGCGTATGGCGTGCAGGTGTCCCCGGTGGAACGGCTGGAACCTCCCCACGAGCAGAGCCCTGTCGTACGCCAACGCGCCGGGCGGGGGAGCGGCGCCGTTAAAAACCATGTATCCCCGCACCGCGGGCATGGACCACATAGCAGTGGACGGATCCCGGGGCGAGGGCGGGGGCCAGACCGTCCGCACCGCCCTGGCCCTCTCGTGCATAACCGGCCGGCCCGTCTCGGTGCGCCACATACGGCACAACCGGCGCGTGCCGGGACTGAGGCCCCAGCATGTGGCGGCCGCCCGCATACTGCAGCAGATGTGCGGCGGGACCATTACGGGAGACAGGGTGGGATCCGACACGCTGGAGTTCCGGCCGGGCCCGGTGCGGGACAGCGTGATAACGGCGGATGTGGGCACCGCCGGGAGCGTCCCGCTGGTGCTGCAGGCTGCCGTCCCGGCGGCCTGGGCCTCGGGTGCGAGGCTGGAGCTGACCGTGACGGGCGGCACCGACGTCCGGTGGGCCCCCACCGCCGACTACACCCGGCTGGTGATGGGCGCCGCCTATAACGCCATGGGCGCCCGCCTGCATATAGAGGTGCAGAGGCGCGGGTACTACCCCCGGGGCGGGGGGCGGATCAGGGCCCGGGTCGGGCGCGGGCGCCTGGCCCCCGCCGAGATGACCGCATGCCCGTCCGGTGGAATATCGGTGCTCTGCACCCAGCACGGGGTGGACGCGGCGGGGGAGGCCGCATCCGTAGCCGGGGAGCTGGAGCGGGCCGGGCACGCCTGCACCCTGGAGGTGTCCGACCAGGAGTCCGCCGGCCCGGGGGCCGCCGTCCTGGCGTACCGCGCCGGCCGGGGATTTGCCGCGGGGGCCGACTCCCTGCACGGGAACGGCTTCGGCGGGGTGGCCGGGCGCCTGCTGGGATGTGCCAGTACGGACGAGAACCTGGCCGACATGCTGGTGGTGCCGGCCAGCGTGGCCGGGGGCCTCAGCGTCTTCGAGACGGGGCGCCTCACCAGACACCTGGAGACCGCCCTGTACGTCGCCTCCACCATAACCGGCTGCCGGTACGGCATCTCCCGGACCGGTACCGGCATCCAAGTGAGGATCCGGGGCTCTACCGCATAGTATACTCTAGACCCCCGCGTCCATCAGCGCCGCAAAGAAGAGGATGGCCACCGAGAGCACCACCGTGATCTCTCCCAGTATTATCACCCTCCGCCTCAGGCTCCGGAGCTCCGCCTGAGGCATCGTCCCGGCCGCTATGCGCTCCTCCACGTCCCTCCGGATTATCCTGACGTGCACCACATATACGGCCACCAGCATCACCACCAGGGCCATCTTGACCACCAGGTACATGCCGTAGCTGGACGCCCCCAGGAGGTGGTAGTTGGCCAGCAGGGCGTGCGAGTTGTACAGGCCCGTGGCCATCAGGACCGCCAGCGACGGCACCGCTATCTTGTTGAAGCGTCTCCCCACCATAATGATGAGGCGCATCCGCGCCTCCACGTCGGGCATGGCCGACCGCAGGGCCGGCGAGAGCACCACCCCCAGGAATATGGCCCCTCCGACCCATATCGAGGCGGCCACCAGGTGCACCCAGGTGAGTAGCGCCTGCTCCATGCCATTGCCGTACCTCGGAATTGTTATAGCCTTTTGGCCGGGCTCGGCGGTGCGCGTTCGGGCTCTATGACGCCGGAAGGCGCCCCGGGGTGGTTTGTCATACCAGTATGGGCGGCCCTTTCGGGCATGGCGGGCGTCATGTGGCCATGCGACACACCAAGCCGTGCGGACCACACCGGACAGTCCGGGGAAAGCCGGCGGGCGCCGTGCCTGCCCAAACTCATGCCGAATGCGCAACAATGGTTTTATCCGCTCGCCCGGCCACACCCGTGGGTATGCGGCCGGCAAGCGCCCTCCTGATCGTAATGATAGTGTCGGGAGCCGCATGCGCCGGCGAGTCCCACGCCCAGGTGCCCGGCGAGGTACGGATCGCGGCGCTGCTCCCCCTCACCGGGGAACTTGCCCCGCTGGGCGCCCAGCTCAACCACGCCGTAAGGCTGGCGGTGGCGGACTTCAATGCATATCTGGAGGAGGGCGGCGCCGAGTGGCGGCTGGGCAGGATATCCGTGGATACGGGGACCGACCCCGCCCTGGCGCTGGAGAAGGTCCGGGCGCTGCACACCCTCGGCATCGACATCGTGGTGGGCCCGGCCGGCTCGGCGCAGCTCGCCAGCATACTATCCCATATGGACGACAACAACATGGTGGCCGTCTCGCCCGCCAGCACGGCCCCGGCCCTGGCCATACCCGGCGACTCGGCGTTCAGGACCGTCCCCGACGACTCCCTCCAGGGGAGGGCCCTCGGGGCCCTGCTGGAAGACGTGGGAATGGAGGTCGCCGTTCCCATATGGACTGAGAACACGTACGGGAACGGCCTGGTGGCCGCGGCCATCGAAGAGTTCGAGGCCCGGGGCGGCGCCGTGCACGCGGGCGTCGGGTATGAGCCCGGCTCCGGCGTGCTGCGCGCCACAGTGGCGGAGCTGGCAGGCGCGGTCTCAGAGGCCGTGCAGGTATACGGAGCCGACAAGACGGCGGTGCTCATCATAGGCTTTGAGGGGGCAGGACCCGTACTCCGGGCCGCCGCCGCCCACGACATACTGGACGAGGTGCGGTGGTTCGGCGACGGGGCCGCTGCGCCCTCCGGCGCCACCACTCTAGAGGGAACGGCGGCCCGGTTTGCCGCCGACGTGGAGCTGGCCGCCCTCCGGCTGCACCTGGACGCCGGCGATCGCGCCCCCTCGGTGGACGAACATATCCAAGAGCGG
This sequence comes from Nitrososphaerota archaeon, assembly GCA_016126025.1. Lineage (GTDB taxonomy): Archaea > Thermoproteota > Nitrososphaeria > Nitrososphaerales > Nitrosopumilaceae > VYCS01. The sequence continues at coordinate 12,252 of JAEFDA010000085.1, forward strand.
CTGGGCGTCGCACCTGCCGGCTTTGCCTATGCCGCATATGATGCCGTATGGATGATCGGGCTGAGCGTGCTGGAGTCGGGGAGCTCCGACCCCGCAGACATCCGGGGTATAATGCGCGGTGTGGCCGCGTCATACTCGGGCGGCGCCCTAAAGTCGGCCGCGCTGAACGAGGCGGGGGATCTGGCGTCGGCCAGCTACGGCGTCTGGTCTGTGGGGGAGAGTGGCTGGGAGAGGAAGGCCACGATCAGCGTCAGTCACGATACGGCGCCGGCCGTCCCCCCGCAGGATGTGTCGGGGCACATACCCCCCGGCGATACGGCATACGGTCAGGAGGCAGAAACCGGCCTCCCCGCCGCCCTCGCCTCCAAGCATGCCGACGAGAAGGGGTTCATGCTGGCCCTGATCAATGCCGAGCGCGCCGAAGCCGGCCTCGGGCTGGTCACACTGGGGGACAACCCCGCGGCGCAGGCGCACGCCGACGACATGATACAGAACTGCTACTTCTCCCACTGGGGGCTGGACGGCCTCAAGCCCTACATGCGGTACTCGCTGGCCGGCGGATACCAGTCCAACGCCGAGAACGTGTCCGGACTGAACCACTGCATCGGGCCCGGCGACGGATTCGCTGCCATATCCACATACGACTACATCGGGAACATAATGCGCGGCTTCATGGACAGCCCGGGCCACCGCGACAACATACTGGACCCGCACCACTCGTCCGTAAGCCTCGGCCTGTCCTGGGACAGCCACAACATAGCGGCGGTGCAGCACTTCGAATACGACTATATCTCGTTCCACAGACCGCCGGCTATATCCGGCGGCATCCTCTCGCTGGCCGGCACGGCTCAGAACGGGGCCGGCTTCCCGTCCCGCGACGACCTGGGCATCCAGGTACGCTACGACCCGCCGCCACACAATCTCACAGGGGGGCAGGTGGCGCGAACCTACTGCTACGACGCCGGAACCCCCGTGGCGCTGGTGCGCCCCCCGCTCCCGGCCAACTACCGCTACACAGATGACACATACACCATGACCGCCACGCACTGCCCGGACCCGTACGGCGTGCCGGAGGATGCGCCCGCCCCCTCCTCATACCAGGAGGCCCACGAGCTCCACGGACTGGTGTCCTCCCAGCGCGTTCCGTCCACAAGCTACGAGGTGCGGTGGTACGACGCCCTGGAGTGGGTGGTGGACGGCGGCGACCTTGAGGTCAGCGCGGACATCTCAGAGGCGCTCCTGCAGTACGGGCCCGGGGTGTACACGGTGGTGGTCTGGGGCGTGGTAGACGGGGAGAGCGTCACCATATCCAGATACTCGATATTCCACCATACCGGGCCGTAGGGCCGTCACGGGGCGCCTTGCCGGGGATGCGGCCTGTACGGAATGAGCACCCGGTCGCGCGTCACCAGTATGTCGCCGCAGTACGCATCCGGCGGCGGGCCCTCCAGGGGCGCGTGCAGGGGAGCTATGCCGCTGTCGGCGGCCCCCAGGGGGGCGTCCAGGTATGCGTCGCCTCCCACATACCCCACCGAGTAGTGGCCGCGCGGCAGCAGCACAAAGCCGCTCCCCACCCGGGGCGTCCACCCCGGATGGGCCGCCATCTGCCTGTAGTGGTGGAGCGCCATATACCTGGCCTCCCGGAGGGCGCCCAGTGTAACCCCCTCCGAAAACCTGGGGTCCCGAAACACGCGGAACCTGCCAAACCAGTTGGCCAGGGTCCGGTTGGCGGCGCGGCGCGAGTACTCCAGCGCCGACTCCAGCCCGGCCGGGCCGTTGTGCTCTTGGGAATGCACCTCCACACGATCCATGTAAACCTGCAGGGTCGCCACGTATACCCCATTATACCATATTCATATAAATATTACGTTTTTTTCCATGACAAATCCGGTGCTATATCATTCGATATATTCCGTATGATGTACCATACCATATACATCCCGTACCACCAGACCAGGCAACACAACATCAACACTTTTAGTGGAATGGTGCGTCGTCTGTACGTTGAATCTGCAGAGCAAGATGACCGTTTATGCGGCCATCGCCGCCATGCTGGCCCTGATGGGCGGCGTGGTCTACTACAGCAGCCTAGACAACCCGCATCTGGAGCAGGCCCAGATAAGCCTGCAGAGCGTGGAGGTCAGGGACGTAAACACCATCCAGAACAGGGCCACCCTCGAGGTCACCTTCCTGGTGGAGAACCCCAGCGAGAAGACCTTTACGGTGCCGCTGATCACGTACGAGCTGTACGGGGACGGGCGCCTCATAGGGGCGGGCCAGTACTCCACCGAAGACGTGGCCATGCCGGGGCGTGCCGCGTTCTACAGCGGCTCGGCCATCCCCTTGAAGAGCACGATGTCCATAACGTCCGCTGACGCGGGCGCCGGCATATACGGGGACGTGACCGACTCCCGCATAGCGCAGTACGAGGCCGCGGGCATGATCATGGTCGAGTCGGCCTGGGCCATCGTAGAGATCGACTTTGAGTCGTCGATGCCATAAGATGGTGGGCCGGATGAGATTCGAACTCACGACCACCGCCGTGTCGAGGCGGTATCCTAACCGGCTAGACGACCGGCCCAGTTGATGCCTCCATGGCATTCGTATTAAATTTTTAACGGGCGGGCGGCCGCCCCGGACACATGGACTTTACCGACGAGGAGCGCAACGGCCTGTACAAGGCCATACACACCCGCCGCGACGTCCGGACCCGCTTCACCCCCGAGCCGATCCCCGACACCGTCCTGGCCCGAATACTGCACGCGGCGCACCGCGCCCCCTCGGTCGGCTTCTCGCAGCCGTGGAACTTCATACTGGTGCGGGACCTGGCCACCCGCCGCCGCATAAGGGAGTCGTTCGACGCCGAGAGGGAGCGCTCCTCGGCGATGCTGGAGGGGGAGCGCCGCTCCGCATACGACTCCCTCAAGCTGGAGGGCATAATGGAGTCGTTCGTGAACATATGCGTCACGTACGACCCCACCAGGTTCGGGCCCTTCGTCATAGGAAGGACCAGCATACCCCAGACCGGCGTGTACAGCGTCTGCTGCGCCGTGCAGAACCTGTGGCTGGCCGCCCGCTCCGAGGGGGTCGGGGTGGGGTGGGTCAGCATACTCTCCAACGATACCATCCGGGAGTGCCTGCGCCTGCCGCCGCACGTGGAGCCGGTGGCGTACCTGTGCGTGGGGTACGTGGAGGAGTTCGCCCCCAAGCCCGACCTGGAGGCGGCCGGCTGGCTGCCCAGGACCAGGCTGAGCAGCGTGGTGGCCTTCGAGAGGTGGGAGGGGGAGCCGGGGACCTCCTGGGAGCCGCTCCGCGGAACGCTGGACGGCACTGATTAGCCTTAAATTGCTAGTGCCCGGTATCCCGCCGGGCTTGTGGCGCAGAGTCGTTGACGCGGAACATGGATAGCGCGGTAGCCTCCTAAGTTACAGGTCGTGGGATCGAAGCCCTCCAAGCCCGCTTTCTCATTCCCGCACTATGTGGTTCTGCTCCAGCAGCCAGTCCCACACCCGCTCCACGGCAGAGCAGTTGTCCTCGGAGTACTCCACTATGTATGCCAGGCAGTCCCGCCGGGCGGGGTCCCGCGTATACTTGCGGTATGCGGTGACCGCCCGCCCCCAGTCGGCGTCGGGATCCCTCCACCCGAACCCCATCCACTCGGCGACCATCTTGAGCTTGTCCCGGTACGTTGGAAAGGCCACCGCCTGCGCCGCCAGCTGCTGGAGGTCCACCATGCCCATCTCCGGCAGGGCGCCGTCCCGGTGCTTCCCGGCCAGCCGGGAGATGACCGCCTCCCCGGATCCCCAGTAGTATGCGGCGCACCGGCCCAGGCCGCCGACCATATCCAGAAACTCCCCCAGGATGTGCGCCTCGCCGTCGGCGCCCTCCGAGACGAACGTGTGGTGGAGTCGCTCGTTCCCGGACCGGGCCAGCGCCCCGATCATGTACACCTCCCCGCTCATGGCCTCCTCCACCCTCAGGAAGACGTCCGCGTCCGCATCGGATACGGGCAGGGGCGGCCCCAGCCGCACCGGGCGGCCCGACTTTATGGCCGCTGCCCGGGCCGCGTACCGGGCGGCGTCGCCGGGCGACACGCCCAGGTTCGCCAGGGCCGCGGCGCCCGTCTCCAGCAGCGCCGCCACCGTGCCTATGCCACTCCCCTCCAGCGCCCGCTTGGACGCCTGGTCCATCCCCGATATCAGGGAGAGGTCGTCCTTTTGTACGGCCACCTTGTCGGCGTACTCGCTCCACGGGAACACCCCGCGGCCGTACCATACCGGGGGCATCTGCCCCTCCATTATCTGGGCCACGCCCGATATCACCTCCTGTATGGTATCTGCGTACTTTTCGTGCTCGTACGGCGCGTCCTCCCCCCCGGCGTTGAGCAGGTGGAATCGGTCCGGCAGCCTGCCCTGTATCTCGCCCAGCATCACGTTGTAGAATGCCGCCTGCATCACGTGTTTGCGCCTTATCTTCCTGGACGACTTTATCTCCTTGACCACATAGTGGTGTTCCCCCAGGAGCGACCCGCCGTCGCGCCTCTCCAGAATGTCGGGGCTCCCGTGCATCCCCCGGGGAAAGAAGCACAGCTGCGGCTCCAGGAGGGTCTCGGCGCCCTGGCGCATCGTGTCCAGGGTCTTTTCAAACTCGCGCACCCGGGACCTGTCCAGCCGGGCGGCGTGCTCCTTGGGGCTGACCCACGGCCTGCTCCTGCGCCCCCTCCGGCGCGGGGGGCGCCCCTCCCTCCGCGGGGGCGGCTCGGCGCTCTCGGTGGGCGCCTCGCCCGGATAGAGCTCCCGCATGATCCGGACCTCGTGGCTGTGCCCGTGCTCGGCAAAGATATCCTGGGAGGCGTCGGGGGGGTCCCTCTCGGAGCGATCCGCAAAGTGCTTGCAGTACAGCGAGAACGGCGACTCCAAGAACAGCGACACGTCCGAGCCGGATATGCGGTATGGGGCTCCCGGGCCGGTGCAGCGCTCCAAGATGGAGTCGGCGCCCGTCGGCGGATCGACTGCGGCCACGGCGCCGGCGGGGGTGCGGCGCCAATAAAGATTTGTCGGGTTTTCCGGGGGGTGTCTGCGGGGGCGCCGCGCGGCCCGGCGGGCTCAAAAACCCGCCACACAACGGATGGCGCGCCGCCAAAAAATGCGGAGCGCCAAGGCTCGCCCCGCTCGCGCCCGGGGGTTTTTTGGCAGATCTGTTCTGCGAGGCGGCGTGCCATACTATATCCCGCCGGGCCGCGCTGCGCGCCGGCGCTTCTGCCGGGCGGGCGATTCGGCGGGTCCGGGGCGGGCGAAAAATGCCCAAAAAAAAATACGGCCGGCAAAATGGCACCGCTTGTCAACACAAATAAGCAGGAGGGATGGCCGCGGATGCATGAAGGTCGTCGTGATATCGGGAAGCCCCAGAAAGGGCGGCCTTACCCAGATACCCATGAGGTACGTGTACGACTACGTCAGGGGCCAGGAGCCGGACACCTCCTTCATCAACCTGGCCGACGGCAACATAGAGTGCTACCGCGGATACGGCATGGAGTACAACGACGCCACCACCGAGGCCGCCCGGCTGATCACCGAGGCGGACGTGTGGCTGGTGGGCACGCCCATCTACAACTCCTTCTTCAGCGGGGCGCTCAAGAACCTCTTCGAGTACATCAACTACAAGGCCACCGCCGGAAAGGTGGCGGGCATGGCCATACTGGCCTCCGGAAACATCGGCTTTACGGACGTCCAGACCCTCCTCACGCAGCTGCTCTCCTACTTCAGGGTGATAGCCAACCCCAAGGCCGTATACATGACCGTGGACGAGATTGCAGACCAAGCCCCCGGCGAGCAGGCGGCCGAGAGGCTGCGGGAGATGGTCGACGGCACCCTGCAGATGGCCAGAAGGCTGAGGAAATGAGGGAGACCCCCGCCGAGTGCGACTGCAGGTGCCACTTCGGGGGGGCGGTCAGCTGTCCCCGGTGCAAGTCAAACCACGGCGAAGGATGCTGCCACTAGTCCCTTGAGGCGGCGCTCCTCAGGTTGGCCAGCTCCGTCCGGATGGACTCTATCTGGACCTGCGTCTCCAAGGCCGCGATCTGCCTCTTGAGGCCATCTATCTCGCCGTCCTTCATCTTTACGCTCTGCCTGAGATCCTCCAGCTCCCTGCTCAGCTGGGCGCGCGCCGCCAAGAGCTCCTCTGAATCGTCGGGGGGCGGGCCCTCCTGGCCGGTCCCCTCCCCGGCCAAGTGGACCATCGGTGGATTGGGCTCGGTGGGGTGCCGGTCATGGGAGCTGCCCGGAGGGTGCATGTAGTTGGTGCTCACCTGGGCCAGCCACAGTATCACCACCAGAAACCACGATATGGGCACCGCCATCAGAAACACAAAGTCCAGAACTGGCGCAAAGCCGTTAAAGTACGGCCACAGGCCGGTGAGTACGGCCGCAAATACGCCCATCACTAGGGTCGCCAAGTGGTTCTTGAGGTACCCCATCACTGTGGCATCCCAGACGGCGATTTATAACAGTAATGGCCAGAGTCGGGTCGCGTTTAGGCTCAGCACGACACCAGAAAATGCCCGAGTTTTTGTGGCACTGTTCTTGTAGTTTCCACCGCTATTGCCATGATCGGGCCATACGGCGCGGCAAGCCATACGGATTATGCCAAACAGGCCGGTGAGAGCGGCTGGGACCCGTACTGAACCCAAACGCATGGTTGACGTGCGCATTTAGGCCCGGCGCGATTCCAGAAAATATCCAAGAATGGTTCGGGGTACTGATCTGGATAGTTTTTTCGGATCATGCCAGCCACCACATGGCCGCATGGCGCCTCAAACTGCGCAGACCATGCCAGTACGTCGGCGGACAATCATACCGGGTCCAAACGCGCGCGGCCCACACATCCGGGGGCGGCCACGCTCTCCGTACTCTCTTCAGCTGATTCCTTCCAGCTGCTCCTTGGAGCGGCGGAGCTTCTCATCCAGTTCGGCAATCTCGGCTGCCAGCTCGTTCCGCAAGGCCCCGGCCACCCGGCGCACAGTCGGTCGGGGAACGCCCAGCTCCTTCACCACACGCGAGTATATCTGCTGCTTGTCGGTCATCCCATCCTCGCTGATGCACCTCATTATGGCCTCCTTGACGTC
>JAEFDA010000054.1 GCA_016126025.1 Nitrososphaerota archaeon
TCCTACCTGTTCGACGACAACGCCTGGAACCTGGTCCTGGCCTGCCAAGACTGCAACCTCAAAAAGGGTAGCACGCTGCCACAGGAGGAGTTCCGCAACGATCTTATAGAGAGAAACAGGAGATACTACGGCCTAATGGGGGAGATAAAGTCCTCGTTAGACATGTTGGACTCTGGCAGGGGCTGGGAGCCAGAGATAGTGGAGCGGTACAAAAGATGTAGGGAATGCGGGTTTGGCATCATGCACATGCCCAGACGCGGACCCGGGCCGCACCGCCGGCCAAAAGCAGACACTCCATGGCCCTAACCCAGGAGACGGACCCGCCTCCGCGCCCGCGGCGACTAATCCACAACATACCGAAAAGTCACCCCCAGATTTGGCATCCTAGAGGGAAGTGAGACCGCACTCGCCCCACCAAAATCATATAGACTATTGAATACCCATTCCGCCATGGCCGGAGGAGCAGAACTGTGCTAGGCAGGGCGGCGGGCATACTGGTAAACCGGCTGGTGGTCGGCTTTGTGTTTGCATTCATATACCAAGCCATGACCGGCGTGGCCACCTCAGCGCTCTCCATACCCCTCACCGGAACCATCCAGGATCTGATATGGGGTCTGGAGAGCGCCAACCAGACCCAGAGCGCGCTGGCCATCGTATGGTGGGTGATCTCCACCATACTCTTCACCCTCATAGCCACCCAGCTGGTCCGGTTCCGCAGGCGGATCTCCCCCTACAAGGGAGAGAAGAACATGGACATGCCGCCCAACATCACCATAGTCAGCCTCGTGATACTGGGGGCGACGATGTCCTTCCTCTTCTTTTTGGTGGACTTGGCCATAGGGGCCACCTCCGCGGTCTCGGACATACAGACCATATACGAGGCGGCCATCTCCGGCGACTACGGACCGCTGGCCATAAGCATGGTCTTCTCCATCATAGCCGGGTTCGTAGTGGTGGGCGTGATAGGCAGAGCGCGCAAGGTACGGGAGATCACCCGGGGCGTGGGCGCCATAAACATAGGGGACATCCGAAAAAAGTTTTCCAAGGATAGTGCCAAGACCGCGGCGGACACACTGGGGCTGGAACCGGGGGCCCTCATACACGTCGGAGAGAAGAGAGTGGACAAGACATGGTTCTCCGCCATAAGGTACGACCGGGACGACTACGCCGAGGTCTCCAAGACGTACGATATCGACGAGTGCATTGACATAAGCGAGAGGGACGTCAACTGGCTCAACATGACCGGCGTGCACGATGCCGAGCACGTCCAGAGATTGGGCGAGAGGTTCAAGCTGCACGAGCTGCACCAGGCCGACATAATGAACACCGAGCTGCGCCCCTCGATGCACGCCAACCCCTCCAACATATTCATGACGCTGAAGATGCCCCGCTTCGACGACGATGACCGCCTGATCATAGAGCACATAAGCCTGGTGCTGGGTGCAGACTATGTCGTATCGTTCCAAGAGGCCGAGGGCGACGTCTTCGACAGGGTGCGCGAGAACATCAGGGAGTCCCGGGGCGAGTTCCGGAACATGGGGAGCGACTATCTGGCGTACGCCCTCATCGATGCCATCGTGGACAACTTCTTTGTGATAATGGAGAGGATAGGCTCCCAGACCGAAGACCTGGAGCAGAAGCTGATGAGCAACCCCGGCCCCGAGACGCTCCAAGTGATATACTCCCTCAAGCGCCAGATGGTCACGCTCCGCAAGGTGATATGGCCAATGCGCGAGGTCATAAACGGTCTGGAGAGGAACGACTCGCCACTCATACGGGACGCTACGAAAGAATACCTGAGGGACGTCTACAACCACACCGTTCAGACCATGGACACCATAGAGTCCCTGCGGGACATGGTGGGCGGAATGCTGGACACCTACCTCTCCAGCGTCAGCAACAAGATGAACGAGGTCATGAAGACGCTTACCATCATAGCCAGCATATTCATCCCCATCACATTCATCGCCGGAATATACGGCACCAACTTTGCGTATGTGCCCGAGCTGGAATGGGAGGGAGGCTACTTTATCATGCTGGGAATAATGGGCTCCATATCCGGCGTGATGCTGATGTGGTTCAGGAGGAAGGGGTGGCTGTGAGCGCGGCGCGCACCGCCTACCAGATACTGGAGGGGGGCGAAGTCCGGGGAGCCGTAGCATTTCAGTCGTTTATAATGGTCCTGATAGCCCTGAACGTCATCTCCGTCATAGTGGAGACCGAGGAATGGGTGCGCCTGCAGTACGGTACGTACCTGGAATGGTTCGAGGCCGTGTCGCTGTACATCTTTGCGGGCGAGTACGCCCTGCGGCTGGCCCTGTACCGGATGCGCGGAGACAAGCGGAGGTTCGCCTTGGCGCGGTTCGTGGTGTCGCCCATGATGTTGGTGGACTTGGTCGTCATAATGCCCCTCTTCCTGCCCTTTCTGGCGGCGGATGCCCGCGTGGTACGGATACTGCGCCTCCTGAGGCTCTTTGCCATCTTCAAGCTTGCCAGGATGACCGACTCGATGGCCGAGTTCGGCGGCGTGATCAGGAACCGCGCCTCGGACCTGATGCTCTCCTTCTTCGTGCTGTTTCTGGTGCTGATACTTGCCTCCAGCATGATGTACTACGCGGAGCGGGACGCCCAGCCGGAGGTCTTCTCCAGCATACCCGCGTCGATGTGGTGGGGCGTGGTGACGCTCACCACCATAGGGTATGGCGACACGGTACCGGTCACTCCGCTAGGCCGGGCCATAGGCGCCGGGGTGGCCATACTGGGGATAGCCGTGTATGCCGTCCCCGCAGGGATTATGGCCACCGCCTTCAACGAGTACCGCCGGCGCGGGAGGGACGGCGGCACCTGTCCGCACTGTGGCAGGAGCATCGAGCGGTGAGCCGGAGGCTCACCCCACCTTCCGGAGTATTATCACCGTGTTGGTGTCGGCCACGCCCGGCGTGCGGCGCAGTTCGTCTATGCCGGCGTTTATGGCAGGTATGGTGTCGGCGCCCATTATCACCAGAATGTCGTACTGGCCTGTAATCTCGTACACAGTCTCGGCGCCCTCCATGCGCGCCAAATCCTCGGATATGCGGGCGGTGTCGCTGCCCGACTCCACCGATACCAGCACCACGGCGCTGGCCCCCCGGTCCCCCCGCTCTATGGTGAAGCGTGCGATGGTCCCGTCGGATGCCATCCGCTCCACCCGGCGCCGGGCCTCGGACTCGGACACTCCGACGCGCCTCCCCAGCTCCGCATACGGGAGACGTCCGTTCCCGGCCAGTTCGGAGAGAAGCCGGCGGTCTATTTCGTCGGCGGGACCCCCCGGCAGGCTACCGGACATTCCGCCTCTCCTCCTCGGAGCGCAGCACCCCCTCCAGCCTCTCCAGAACCGCGTCTGCCTGTTCCATGGACAGCACCAGAGGTGGCAGCATCCTCAGCACGTTGCGGCCCGAGTACAGCATAAGGACCCCCCGCCCTATGAGGTCGTGGAGTATATCCCGGACCTCAAAGCGCAGCTCCACCCCGATCATCAGTCCCAGGCCCCGGACCTCCCGTATTATGCGGTGCCGCCCGGCCATCTTGTTCAGCTCCGACATCATATGGGATCCTACGCGCCCCGCGTTCCCGGCCAAGTCGTCCCGCGCTATGGAGTCCAGGGCCGCCTTTCCGGCGGCGCACGAGAGCGGGTTTCCCCCAAAAGTGGAGGAGTGCTCCCCCTTGGATATGCGGGACAGTATCTCGGGCCGGGTCAGGGTGGCTCCCAGCGGGACGCCGCCGGCCACGCCCTTGGCCAGACACATGATATCCGGTATGACGTCCCAGTGCGATGCGGCCCACATCCTGCCGGTGCGCCCCAGGCCCGACTGCACCTCGTCGAACGCCAGCAGGATGTCCCGCTCGTCGCACAGCTCCCGCAGCTCCCGCAAAAAGCCGTCGGGCGCCACGTGTATGCCGCTCTCTCCCTGGACCGGTTCCACTATTATCATGCCCGTCTCCCCGGTTATGTGGTCCCGGACCGAGTCGATATCGCCGAACCCGGCGAACGAGACCCCCTCCAGCAGCGGCGAGAACGGCTTCCTGTACTTTGGGTGGAAGGTCAGAGAGAGCGCCCCCATGGACTTGCCGTGGTATGATCCCCGCATCGCCACCACGCCCTTCTTGGAGGTGTACTTGCGTGCGAACTTTATCGCCGCCTCCACCGACTCTGCCCCGCTGTTGTTCAGGTGTATGCCGGTGAGTCCGGCTGGGGCCACTTCTGCCAGCGCCTCCAAGAAGGCCTCGCGGGTGCGGCTGTACAGCGAGCTGTGCACCGTGATGACCCTGCCGGCCTGCTCCCGGATGGCCTCCACCACCATACCGTTGCAGTGGCCCACCACGGCCACGCCGTATCCCCCCATCATGTCTATGTACTCCCGACCGGACTCGTCCCACACCACGGCCCCCCGGGCCCGCTCCACCGTGACCGGGAATCTCTGATACAGGTTTCCGGTGTACGAGTCCTCACCCATCGCGGATCACCGTGCACCCCTCCCCTGCCAGGGCCCGCTCCAGAGGCCCCTCCCGGCGGCCGGATGCTATGGCTGCCCTCTCTACGCCCATCTCCAAGGCCTCGACGGCGGCCAGTATCTTCTTTTCCATCCCCGGACCCACCTTGGGGCGGACGTCCCGGGCCTCCCGGAGCGTGAGTCCGGGGACCAGCGCGCCGTCCATCATGAGCCCGTCCACATCGGTGATGAAGACCACTGTATCGGCCCCGACGGCCCCGGCCACGTACGCGGCGGCCCTGTCCCCGTCCACGTTCAACGACTCGAACTCCTCACTCAGAGCCACAGGCGAGACCACCGGAACCATCCCCCTCTCCAAGAGGGACTTCAGGAACTCGCCGTTCACCTCGGTGATGCGGCCGGTGTATCCCCCGTCGATGGCCTGCGGGCGCCCCCGCTCGTTCACTATGACTAGGCGCTTCTTCCGCCGGGCGCGTATTATCTGCGCATCGGCGCCCGCCAGACCCACGGCCGGTATGCCGCTCTTCTGCAGCATCCGCACTATCCCCTGGTTGATGCGGCCGGACATCACCATTGTGAATATCTCGGCAGTCTCCATGTCAGTGTAGCGGCTGCGTATGCCTCCCGGCGAGGTCACGAAGCGGGGCTCCTTCCCCAGCTGGGCGCAGACCCTGCTGACCTCCTTGCCGCCGCCGTGCACCACCACCACGCCCCCGGGGGCCAGGGCCTCCACACCGGCAACGAATGAGGGGTGCAGCCCGTCCACTATGCTGCCGCCCACCTTTACGGTGATCATACCGGCGTAAGCGGCGTGTACCGGAGCCCCTCCATCTCGTCGAATCCGCACATCACGTTGAGGTTCTGCACCGCCGAGCCGGCCGCCCCCTTCATCAGGTTGTCCGACGCGGACAGGGCTATGAGTCGGCTGTTGTCCTCATCCAGGTCAAAGCCGACGTCGCAGAAGTTGGAGCCGACCAAGAACTTGGGATCTGGAAACTTGTAGAGGCCCTTCTTGTCCCGTATGAGTCGGACGAACCTCTCCTCGCCGTACGCCTCCCGGTATATGCGCCAGACGGCCTTTTCGTCGGTGTCCTGGGTCAGGAAGGTGTGGTTCGTGCACAGTATTCCCCGCACCACGTCCACCGCATGGGGGCTCATCGACACCCGTATCTTTGAGCCGGCCGCCTCGGAGAGCTCCTGCTCTATCTCGCCGGTGTGACGGTGGCGGGCCGGTTTGTAGGGGCGTATCACCCCGGCGCGCATGGCGTGCGCCGTACCCTGCCCGGAGCCGGCCCCCGAGGACCCTATCTTGGAGTCCACCACGATGTGGTCGGTGTCTATCATCTTGTGCCTGACCAGCGGCGCCAGCGCCAGCACCGAGGTCACCGCCATGCACCCGGGGCAGGATACAAGCTGGGCATCCTTGATCTGGTCGCGGTGCAGCTCCGGAATCCCGAAGACGGATTTTTTCAAGTACTCAGGGTGCGGATGCTCCCAGCCGTACCACTTGTCGTAGGCGGCCGGGTCGTGCAGGCGGTAGTCGGCACTCAGGTCTATGATGCGGATGCCCCGGTCATAGAACGCCTTTACTATCTCGGTTGCACTCCCGTGGGGTACCGCCGTTATTATGATATCGCACCGGTCCGACATGCGGTCGTAGTCCAGCTCCGAGAAGACCATATCGGTGAACCCCCGGAGGCTGGGCTGGATGCGGTGCAGGTACTGCCCCGCATACTGCCGGGAGGTTACGGCGGTGATCTCCACCTGCGGGTGGTTCACCAGTAGTCGTAGGGTCTCTCCGCCAACGTATCCGGATGCACCCACCACACCTACGCGCATGGGGCCGCACGCCACTCGGTGTAATTTATTTCCTGACACATGATACGGCGTACCGCACCATCATGCCGGGTATGTCCGCGTCGGTCACCCCCGATATGCCGCGGAATTCCACCGTGTTGTTGACCTCGTGGACCAGCACCCCCCGGACTGGATCCTCCATCATGTCTATGCCCAGTATGCCGCCGCCCACCGCCTCTGAGGCGCGCGAGGCTATCTCTCCAAGATCTCCGGTGTGGTCGCACGGCTGCGGCGCCCCGCCGGTGGAGACGTTGGTGCGGAAGCCGTCGGCGGAGCGGTACATGGCGGCCACCGGTTCGTGGTTTATGGTTATAACCCGGATGTCCCGGGGCGGGCGGTCCACCATCTCCTGAAGATAGTAGATGCGGTCCAGGGGGGAGTCGGTCACTGTACGTATCTCTATGATCGCGTCGACTGCATCGCGGTCCCGAAGCGGCATGACGCCCCGCCCCCAGCTGCCCACCACAGGCTTTATCACCTTGGGGTATCCCGTACGCTCCAGCGTCTCCAAAGCCGCGCCGCTGGAGAAGGCAAAGTCCGTCTCGGGCGTGGGCACGTTGCGCTTCTTGAGGAGCAGCGACACGAACATCTTGTTGCCGCATGTGCTAGCCACCTCAAATCGGTTTACCACGGGCACCCCCAAAAATTCCAAGTATGAGGTGTAGTGGAGCCCACGATAGTAGCTGACGCACCTCTCCAAGACCGCGTCGGCGGGTGCGGCGCCGCGGCCGTCGCCTGTGCCCGCGCGGACGGTCTTGACATCTATGGGGCAGGCCTCGCAGCCCATAGACTGGGCGGCCCGCAGGAGCATCTTCTCTTCGGTGCGAAGGCGGTCGTACGCTATGCCTATCCGGGTCATCGTTCCGCCCTGGCCTTCCGGAGTATGCGGTTGGCCTCGGCGGACTGGGCGCCCCACAACTCCACAAAGCCCGAGGCCCTCCTCTGGTCGTACGTGGAGTCCTGGCCGTACGTGGCCGATCTCTGGTCGTACAGTGAATACTCCGACCGGCGGCCGACCACCCTAACTGCGCCGCCCTGCATTCTAAGCCGCACAGTCCCGGAGACGGCCCCCTGCGAGTTGCGTATGAAGGCATCTATATCCTGCCGCAGGGGCTCGTCCCACAGCCCCAGATATGCTAGGCGGGCCCACTCGGCATCTATCGCAGCCTTGACACGGCTCTGGTGTATGGTGTGCACCATCTTCTCCAAGTCCGAGTGGGCCTCTATGAGGCAGACCGCCCCCGGGGTCTCGTACACCTCCCGGGACTTGAGGCCGACGGTCCTGTCCTCTATGTGGTCCACGATCCCCACCCCTGCCTCGCCGGCAGCGCGGTTCAGGTGCACGATTATTTCCACCGGATCCATCTCCTGCCCATCCACTGCGACCGGCACTCCTCCCCGGAACGTTATGTCCAAGTATGTGGGGTCCAGGGGCAGATCCTCGGTGCGGGTCCAGATGAAGGCGTCAGGGGGCGGCTCGGCAAACGGGTCTTCCAGCACCCCTCCCTCAATGGCGCGTCCCCACAGGTTCTGGTCTATGCTGAAGCGCTTGGCCACATTCTCCACTTCCACGCCGTGCTCGGCGGCATACCTGATCTCGGCGGGTCTGTCCAGGTTCTTGTCCCGGATAGGAGCCAGTATGGGCAGATCCGAGCCGGATCTGAACGCGAGATCGAACCTCACCTGATCATTCCCCTTGCCAGAGCAGCCGTGGGCCAGCGCCGATGCCCCCTCGGCACGGGCCACCTCCAAAACCTTCCGCGCTATCAGGGGCCGGGCCAGAGCCGTGGCCAGGCAGTACTTGCCCTGGTACAGAGCGTTGGCCATTATGGCCGGGTGTATATACTCCAAGACGAATTCACGACGCGCGTCTATGGTATGGTGGGAGACCGCTCCCAAGGCCCGGGACTTTTCGCGTATGGCCTCGTAGTCCTCACCCTGTCCGACGTCCACGGTCACGGTGACCACGTCCAAGCCGTGTTCGTCCTGCAGGTACTTGACCACCACCGTGGTGTCCAAGCCGCCCGAGAACGCCAACACTGCCTTTGCCATTCCATAGGCGTCCAGCTGGGCGGGAAAATAACCCTTTGTACGTCTAGGATCTTGTGTGTTGTACAAGAATCATGTCGTCCTCGTTTTGGTCGTCAGTCATTGTTCTCTTCCATCCAGTTCGGATTGCGCAGCCTCGCCTAGTCGTCGGTCCGCTTGTTGCGGAAGGCTGTCATCGGCGTCTCGCAGTTGGTCATGCCCACTAAGTGCAGCCGGTCGGCGTCACAGTACTCGACATTGTCTCCAAGCCTGGTAGTTTCAGATCTCGTCCTCAGGGCTTTGAAACTGCCCTAGATTTCCGCTGGTCTGGTGATGGTACGGCCTTGAGTTGATCAACCCAATGCCAAGGCGTGGTAGTCTGTTCTCAAATATGGTCGTGATTCAGGAACCGGCCTGCTTCTTGCGGCCGCCCCTGCCCACAAAGCAGGATCCGCTATAGGACAGATGGTGGCCGGCACGCTAAACCTGCATATAGTCTGCAGGAGTGCGGCCCCCCCCCCCGTTCTCCGAGGTGGCCTCCCAGAATGGCGCGGTCCTGTAACGTCCCGCAAGACGCCATCCGTGTAGGCAACAGGGTTCAGTCCCCTCATGCGTGGATCCTCCACGATGTGCCAAGCGGTACGCCACATGATGTTGGAGTATGTGCGCCCGTATTTCATCCACTTTTGCTGCTTGGACTTTGCAGGGGAGTCTGTAGCCAAGCCTGCGGACTTTGTTCCGTATGCCCGGCAGCGGCCTGTATCATGCCCCTTCTTGTGCAGCCTCTTGGCCGTACGAACTATACCCTCTGCTTGCGGCCGTGAACTCCCAGTACTATTCGGATCTCCTACCCGGACGGCTGGGAGTCGGCTTGCCTGCGGGGCGCTGTACGTGCGCCCTTCCGGTCCTGAGGCACCCGGCCCACATTTTTTGGATGTGTCTCCGGTCACGTCTGGCCCCTCGGCCACTGCGCCAGTGCCCCTGCCCTTCTTTAGTCGTTGGATGGCATGCCGAATGGATCTGTCCATGAGATTTGGCTTCATCCGTCCGCGCGAACCATGATGCCTATTGCAGCCTCACCGGGTGTTATCAATCCCGCCTAAACAACATGATTCCTGGCCAGCACAACAGCCCACCACGTGCATCCTCAGGTCCGGTTGGTTTTTACGCCCAGGATACGGCCATGGTGCGATGATTCGTGCTTGCCCAGAGGGCGCACCTGAGGATGTACACCCACCACAGCCACAAAATATTTGAAGCAGATCCGCATACGCACACGTATGAGAGCCATAGCCTGGGGAGGGTTGGCCTTTACAATATTTCTGGCCACGACCCTCATCGGCCCGGCCGCCTCCCAAGAAGAGGATGCATCCACCGGCTGCTCGTTTACATACTTTGATCCTAACTGTAGCCCCTCCGGATGGATATCATTCATTTTGGGAGACATACTCCTCGCCGGGCTTTTGGCCCTATTGCTCTACTATCTGCAACGCAAACACAATGCCAAGATAGACGACACCACCCGAAAGATAGAGGAGATACTGCAGCGGGGGAACCAGTCCAGAAACCGCCGGGTCATATTCGCATGTCAGTCCCTCAAGGACGGATTTGGTGTGATACTGGTCAGCATAGGCCTGATGAACATGAAGTTGAAGGCCGCAAAGGCCGGTGACGATGTATCGGCTCTAATCTTTGAGCAAAAGGAGACCATGGGCAGGGCCATCTCCAATTCACATGATGCGGTGGGCAAAGCTACAGAAGGGCTCGATCCCATGCTGGTCGAAAACATATACAGGCTACTCACCCGCTTGGATTCCATACAGCCAGACACGGGCGCCGGCACCGGGTTTCCAGAGTACGACTACATCAAAGATACCATCCGCGGCTTTACAGATAGCCTTAACGCCGAAGTGGAGCGGATTAAGGAGCATCAGTAGCACAGGCACCGCTCCGGCGATCAGCCAGAACCTGAATCCACCGTCTGGATTATGTCCATTATCTGGTCTATGTCGGCGGGCTTGGGCAGTATGGAGTATAGCCCCCGTCCGACCATGCTCTTCTCGAGAGAGTTTACATCCATGTGCGAAGCCGTGAACAGGACCACCGCCTGCCGGCGAAGTAGGTTCTCCTTCTCCAAGGCATCTATCACCTCCAAGCCCGTATAGTCCGGCATCGACAAGTCCAGAAATACCAGATCAAAGAGCTCGTCACGGATACGGTGGAGCCCTTTCCGGCCAGCATACTCGGCATAAAACTCGTGGCCCATAGACTCCACGGTCATCCGGAGCATCTTTACTATGTCGTAGTTATCATCCACCACCAGTACTTTCACGACTATGCAACCCCCTACGGCGACGGGGTTGTCGCATATGGCACAGCAACAATGTCCCATCCTTGGCTCATAACGTATTATATCGAGCCCTCCTATTTATACAAACTCACATGTTCAGCGGAAACTACACGCTCGAGTAGCGCGCCGCAACACGCAGCCACTGCCGTGCTCTGTTCAGGTAGGGCTTTATCCCTAATCCGGTTCGACGCTAGATCCAGCCCCGCGTGCCGGCCGACTCAAGTGGGGATGTCGTTTGTGACGAAACATTACCTTGTTCAGAGGGAGTACATATCCAACAAAGTTTTTTGCGGACGTTGGTACCACCGCATGCCACATGTATCGCTCCCGCGGCCTCTATTGACCTGACACACTTGCAGGCGCGCCGCATAGGTGCGATGCATAGATCCCAGCGGCTCGTGTATAACTGGCCGTGGGCGGCTGCCGGCCGGCCCTACGCCCATACAGTACGATCTCTCCAAAGAGTTCACCAGGCTGCGGCAGAGCACATGTTCAATGGTATAACGGATGCACGAGAGACCGAACCAGTTGTCGGTCATCCTGTGAGGTCGTGTATCTTCTCTGCGTTCAACACTTCTTGGCCTTTTGGGCGCGCCTCCTCACCCGACTCATGATACTGCGTGGCATGCCGGCCGGCCTGTTCTGAGATAACCTCACTGTCCATCTATGCCTCCGTCCGCGCGAAGCTTGGTCCACTTGGCGTCCCGGGATTTGGACATACGCGGGCCTTCTGTCGATTCCGAGACACTCTGGTCGTCGATCCGGACATGCGGGATCAGCTGCCACACGCCTGCGGACGTTCATCCTTCTCTCTTGTGGGCGCCGATGAGTGCCGGCTTCGGATTCTGTCGTTCTCATTGGCGTGTCTTGGCGGATCACGATCTTTGAAGGTTGTGGTTACCTGTGTCGCATTCTGGGCAGCAATATGCATGATCAATATTGGCAGTAGCCCTGTGATCATGCACTCCTGCCACGCGGTATGGAACATATCTCCACCTACTGAGCATGTATCACGCGGTTTCCAGCGTTACGGATCCGGACCATAAAGATACAATGCGCATCCCGCAAACCTGCTACCGTGTACTTGTGCTCCTCTCTTCCGCCCGCACCACTACTACGGTTATATCCTCACCGTCCTGCTCCAAGACCACATCTCCATCGCGAGCCAGAAAAAGGGCAGCGAAGAAGCATCGTATAGAGTCCAAGGGGTCCAGGCCCGAGACGATCTCGTCCAGGCTGCCCCGGCCCGTATCCCGGATCTTTTGCATTATAAGATCCCTGTACCCGCCTATAATCGATTCCAGAGATATCATATGCTCCCGGATGTCGGGAACCGGTGCCGGCTCCAGATTCAACCGGCCCCGGCGGGTGCGTGGGTTTGCTATGGAGACCACTAGGCTCTGGAGCAGTCCTAAGAGATCGTCCAAGGACACGGCGTACGTAGACTGATGCCGGTACGGCATGGGTATGGTCTGTATGTCTACGGCCACGCGCCGCCGAGAAGGGGGCCTCTTCTCCATGGCCTCCTTCTGTAGGGCGAATATGCTCTCCACCTTCATACGGTATATCAGCGCAGAAGAGAGAGCCGCTATACCAGCCACCCTCAAATCCCGGGTACCGTTCCTCTCCAGGATGCGGCTCATCAGACCCAGAATCTCCAACAGGTCTATGTCCCAGACGTTCTTCTTTGCGATGAGTCCCGGATTGAACAGGACGTTGAGCGGCTCTCTAGAGAGCCCCTGCTCGGCATCCGGCCCGCCGGTCTCGTCGGAGGTCATCGTCTGGAGGGTCCTGTGTGTTCGCAGCAGTGTACAAGCGTGGCTACATGCGCATGTATACTGCTGGCGGAGTGCCCCGCTCCGCAGCAGGTAAAGACAGGGAACCCGGCATCTGGGGTATAGTCCGGCGGGGGGCCGAAGGCGCAGGCCGAGGCGCGGGGGGGCACTACGGCCGGATATGTCACGGACCCAGATCCCTTCTCGGTCTCACAGATGTGCCTGCTCGCACCCCACGCCGGGACTGCCGCGTGCGCCACATCCGGCATGACGGCGACAGGTCTGTCCAGGATAGAGTCCGGGACGCATGCCGGCAACGCCACCTCAGGACCGCCAGCACCCCACTGCAGCCTGACCCGGCCATTACTGCCCCACGACGCGCACCGCCCACAGTCCGGCGCCCGACGTCTCGGCTGTGCCCGGCCACTGAATGTGCGGTCCGATGCGCCATTACAGGATGCGTACGGCGCCCACCCGTACGCAGCGGAGGCGCCCCCGCGTCCCGCCGCCGCGTTCCGGTGGAGTGGGCAGCCCGGCTTCCCCGGCGGTATTGCGTCCAATGCCGGTTTTGCCCCAAAGAGCCGCGACTTGGCTGCCAAGGACATGACGGCAGCGACCCGGACCACACACGACACAGAACGCCTACCGGGAAATTCTATTTAAGTGGACTCAACCTCAGACTCAATCTGCTGTAGCCGGTCCATTAGCTGGTCGAGGTCGACAGGCTTTGCCAGTATGGAGTGGACGCCTTTCTCGCGCAGTTTGCTCTCCAGGTCCTCCACGCCCAAATACGAGGCGGTGAAGAGGACCACGCGCTGCTTCTTTATTATGCCATCCTCCACTAGCGCGTCTATGACCTCCAACCCGGTCATGTCCGGCATGGACAGATCCAAGAGCACCAAGTCGTACTGGTTGTTGCGTATCTTGTCAAGCCCCGGAACCCCACCGGGGGCGGACTCGAAAGCGTGGCCCAGCGATTCCACGGTAATCTGCACCAACTTCAGTATGTCGACGTTGTCGTCTACGCCCAGTACCCTCATTGCGCCATACCACCCGGTTTTATGGTAAAGTGGAACGTGCTGCCCTCGCCGGGCTTGCTCTGCACCCATATGCTCCCGCCCATTCCCTCTACCAGCCCTTTGCAGATGGAGAGCCCCAGACCCGTACCGCCATACCGGCGCGTCACGGATTCCGTGGATGCCTGGTAGAATTTGTTGAAGAGTGACGGCTGCTTGTCTTCGGGGATCCCCACGCCGTTGTCTCGTACGGAGAACTTCATCAAGTCGCCCTCCTTCTCTACGGTTATGTGTATTTCGCCAGTCTTCTCGGGGGTGAAGTCCACCGCATTGTACAGTAGATTGTTGAGTATCTGAGATATGCGGAACTGGTCGCCTACCATGCGGCCTTTCTCCCGTATGTCCGTGGTGATTGTTATGCCCTTTTCCTTGGAGGCATGATCCGCCGACGCCAAGGCTCCGGCTATCAACTGCTCTATGTCCAGCTCTTTAAAGTCGAACTTCATCCTGCCCAGTTCCATTTTGTGTACGTCCAGCAGGTCGGTTACTAGCTGGCGCAGGTGCACGGCGTTGTTCAATACGGTGTTGATAGCATCCATCTGCCGAGCGTTGAGGCTTCCCAGAAGCTTGGGTTTTGCCAGGGCCTGCGAGAAGCCTATGATGGGCGTGAGCGGCGTTTTGAGCTCGTGGGTTATGCCCGTCAGAAACTCGTCCTTCATCTGGTCTATCTGCCGGCGCTGTTCCAGCATCTCCTGGGTCTCCTTCATCTCAGTCATGTCCTGTATCACCACATTGCGTCCCAGCAAGGCTCCATTCTCATCGTACAGGTTGGTGGGCGTCACCAGTGCGGGAAACTCGTTGCCGTCCTTGGTCTTCATCCACGTCTCCACCTGTGTGCACACGCCGTCCACCCTCCAGTGGGCCATGTTTATCAAAATGGCCGAGACGCTCCGGTCCGCGGTGTGCGCCGTAAGGTTCCGCCCTATGATCTCGGACTTTGAGTAGCCCAGCCTCTTGCAGTACGCCGCATTGCAGTCCACTATGATGCCGTTTATGTTCACCGTGCGGTACATCTCCGGCGAGTTCTCGTAGAGGCTTTCATACTTGCTCAGCTTCACCATCTCCTGCAGCTGGCGCACTTCCTCATAGTCCAGCAGTGTAGTCGAGCTCCGGACCACCTGGCCGTTGGAGCCCGTTACGTCCCCCACGGTGACCAACACGTCGAACGTCTTACCGCTCTTGGTGATCAGCGGGAACCGGTGGTTGTTTATGGGTACGTGATTCTTCCAGTTCTCGAAGATTGTCCGGAGGACGTCGTGTTTATCCTCGGGCGTATGATCGAATATGGACATGCCGATCACCGCGTCCTTCACGTAGCCCAGCATACGCGCGTACTTGTCGTTGCAGTCGATTATGCGCCCCTCCAGATCTACCGAGCGGTGCATCGGCTCCAATGTGTTCTTGGTCTTCATGCGCTTCTCATAGTTGTAGCTCATCTTCCAGCCCTACACACGTACAGAGTGCCCATCCACCGAGAAGGAATTGGAGTGTGTAATATTGGTTTTGGTGTCTTCGGCGCATATGTTCAATCCATTCAACTACAGGCGCGCTACATGTATCCTGATATTGCCACATATTGCCAGATGGCGCCAATTTGTACCAATCAACGCCAACAGTCGAACTGGGATGTCAGGGCCGCGCCCAGATCGGCAGAGGGTGAGTATGTACGCACCATATCCGTATAATCTTAAATTGGAATCATGGGGGTTCTGTGGGGTGGCGCCGGTTAGTCGGAGCTAAAAACCGGTTGTTATTTATCGACATCGGCGGAGCCAAGCTCATGAAACCCCTGTATACGGTGGTGGCCGGAGCTGCTCTGACCTTGGCAGTGACGGCGTGGTACGCGGCCGTCCAGAACGATGCCGAAGAAGCCACCATGAGGGTTGCTTTCTTTCCCAACATAGCCCACGCGGTTCCCGTCGTGGGGATGGAGACGGGATCCTTCGAAAGGAATATCGGTAACATTACGCGGCTGGAGGTCAGGTTGTTCGACAGCGGCCCCCAGGCAATTGAAGCCCTCTTCTCAGGCTCCATCGACATGGCATATGTGGGACCGGGGCCGGCGATAAACGGCTTTCTCAAGTCCACCGACAGGGACATCCGCATACTGGCCGGAGCTGCCAGCGGCGGGAGCAGCATGGTGGCGCATACGGACTCGGGCATTGCGCTGGCCGAAGACCTGCGCGGAAAGAGGGTGGCGGCTCCCCAGATAAGCAACACTCAGGACATATCCCTGCGCAATTACCTAGCAGAGAACGGCATGGCGCCCGCTGAGAGGGGCGGAAGCGTCACCGTATTGAACATAGCCAACCCCGACACCTATACCCTCTTTGCCAAGGGTGAGCTGGACGCCGCCTGGGTGCCAGAGCCCTGGGCCACCATGCTGGTGAACGAGCTGGACGGTCAGAGGCTCTTCCGGGAAGAGGAGATGTGGCCCGACGGGAGATTCGCCTCGGTGGTGCTGGTAGCCCGCGGTCAGTTCGTAGAAGAGAACCCCACGGTGGTATCCAAGTGGTTGGAGGTGCACCACTCCATGATAGAGTGGATCAACGACAACCCCCGTGACGCGCGGGACTCCTTCAACAGGTACGTCGAATCAGAGCTGGGCAGGCCGTTCCCTGACGACATAATAGACGAGTCCATGTCCAACATACTCTTTACCGCGGATCCGCTGAAGGAGTCCATCGAGACGTTCGCCCTACGGGCCGACGGGCTGGGGTATTTGGGCAGGGACGGCTACGACCTAAATGGACTGTACATGGAGACGCACGATGGCGATGCTTGAGTCCCGCGGTGTGGCAAAGTACTTTACCCACAAAAACCAGCCCATGCGGGCCCTAGATAACATAGATCTGGACATCCGGGACGGGGAGATAGTCTCGCTGATAGGACCCTCGGGGTGTGGCAAATCCACGTTTCTGAGGCTGGTGGCGGGTTTGGAGACCCCGGACGAGGGCCAGATAACCTTTGACGGCGAACCGGTGTCCGGCACCGGCCCGGAGAGGATCATGATATTCCAAGAAGGGGCTCTCTTTCCGTGGCTGAATGTCCGGGACAACGTGGAGTTCGGGCTCCGAGTGGCCGGCGTCCCCGCCGAGGAGAGATCCAAATCGTCGAACAAGTATCTAGAGATGATGCATCTAGCGGACTTCACTGACTCGTACATACACCAGCTCTCTACAGGCATGAAGCAGAGGGTGGCCATAGCCCGGGCCTTGGTGATGGAACCGAGGATGCTGCTGATGGACGAGCCGTTCTCGGCGCTGGACATACCCACCCGGGACCGGCTTTTGGGCGAGGTACAGGACATATGGATGAAGACCGGCAAGACCATACTCTTCGTGACGCATAACGCGGTAGAGGCATCCGTGATGGGCACACGCATAGCCGTGTTCAGCAAGAGGCCATCACACATCAGAAAGATAATTGATGTGGGCAACGGAAGACCCCGGACCAGCGACGACCCCGACCTTGTCCCAATACAAAACAAGATCCGCTCAGAACTATGCCGAGAAGGGGTATGATCATACCCGTGCTCGTCAAGAAGGTGGTCTTTTACGTGGCCCTGATCGCCGGCTGGCAGGCCCTAGCCATGGTCGACGTGTGGCCAGAGAACATATTCCCCTCCCCATATGACGTCGTAGAAGATCTGGCATATATGGCCAGCGACGGCAGCGTCTTCCATGGGATCGGCACCAGCCTGGCTAGGCTAATCACTGGCTTTGTGATAGCGGCAGCGGGAGGACTGGTTCTAGGGATATTCATGGCCCGAATCACCATAGTAGACCAGACAATAGGATCCCTAGTGTTAGGGCTCCAGTCCATACCGTCGGTTGCATGGGTGCCGCTGGCCATACTGTGGTTCGGACTGACCGACGCCGGCATAGTGTTCGTGACGGCGGTGGGCGCCGTCTTCGCCGTAACGATAAACGTCAGCTCTGGAGTCAAGAACATCAACCCGCACTACGTGGAGGCCGCCCGGAACATCGGTGCCCGGGGAGGCAAGATGATAACCGGCGTGCTGATACCGGCGGCGTTCCCGTACATGATATCCGGTTTTAAGCAAGGCTGGGCATTCGCGTGGAGAGGAGTGATAGGCGCCGAGCTGCTCTTCTCATATCTGGGGTTGGGATTCCTGTTGAACGCCGGCAGGCAGCTGAATGACGTCAGTCAGATAATCGGAATCATGATAATAATAATGGGCATAGGAATAGGGATAGATGGGTTCGTCTTCAAGCGACTGGAGGACCGGGTGATGGCCCGCTGGGGTCTCAGGTAGGGAGCAGACGACGGCGCGCCTCGTATGACGGCCCTCGGGCAGGGGTTCTGAGGGGGCAATGTCGCCAAATACGGCGCAGACAACGGCGCGTCCCGCACGATAACCCTCGGAGGCCGCGCTGTAAGCACATGCCGAGGCTTGGCTGTATTGAAACAAACTATATAATGTTAGAAATGGCATAATAATGCTGATGGTGGAGAGAGCCGCCGAGGTCGGGCACAGTGGCGACTGGCCGTCCGTCGCCACCAAACCCAGCGGGACATTCAAGAGGGCAGAGGGCAGACTGATCTCGTTCACACCGGCGATGATGCCGCCCCGATTGAGGCTGGACAACCCCATTATCCGCAGGATAATAGAGGCCGAGAGAGCGTTGGCTGACCTGAACGCTTTGGGATCCCGCCTAGTAAATCCCGAAATAATAACCAAGTCTTACATGACAAGAGAAGCGGCGGAAAGCTCCCGGATCAGCGGCATACCCGCAACCACCGAGGACCTGATGCGGCATGAGGCGGCTAATCACACGGCCGCGTCCATAATGGCCGAGATGAGGATACAGGAGTCGCTCAACTGTAGGGATGCCATACTGTACTGTATAGGAAGAATAAAGGATGGCGCAGACATCGACATAGACCTCATTCGCGAAACGCACGGTGTGCTAATGAAGGGCGCTAACATGAAGGGTGCGGGAAAGCTGCGGCGGATGCAGAAATTCAACCCCTCCGATGGCACGCCAGCGGGTGACGACATCGTGGTGCCGACGGCTTCAAAGCATGTCCGGGAACTGCTCCAAGACCTGCTAAAGTACGCGTCTGGAACTGGGGAGGTGTCCAAGCTGGTGCAGTGCGCCTTCATACAGTACCAGTTCGAGATCATAAGCCCGTTCAATACCGGGAACGGCAGGATGGCTAGGTTGCTGGTCCTTGCGTACTTGTACAAGTGGGGATTGATCTCCGGACCATTCCTGTACCTGAGTTCATACTACGAGAGGAGGCGTGCCCATTACCAGCAAAAGATGGAGGGCGTCAGAATGCGCAGCAGGTGGAGGGAGTGGTTGCTCTTCTTTCTGGACGCGGTGATCACCCAGGCCAAGGAATCGGTGGTTGCCATAGAGAACCTGAGCACCCTACGCATAAGATACAAGGACAGGCTGAAGAACCCCAACGCCCTGACCTTGGTGGATACACTGCTGTCCAACCCATACATCACCATATCGGGGGCCTCGGCGGCCCTGAACATAGGCTATACTGCCGCCAAGAATGCAGTAGGGGATCTAATGACCCACAGTGTGCTGGACAGGGCAGACATGGCCTTGCGCAACAGGCTCTTTCGGGCCAGCGCGATAGTGGACGCGCAGAGGGGCCAAAGCCAGTGGGGTCCGG
>JAEFDA010000022.1 GCA_016126025.1 Nitrososphaerota archaeon
GAACCGGCACCAGAGCCCGCTCCCGAACCGGCACCCGAGTCTCCGAGGGGATCCCTGCCCAAGGGCATGGCTCCGCCACAACCAGCCGAGACCAAGCCGCAGCCGGCCGAGTCCGCGCCATCGGGAAACCTCAACGACGCGCTGGAGAAGGCGTACAGATCCATTGCCATGACGGACTTTCACGATTACCGTGCCAAGGTAACCGGATACTCTCCGGCCCCCAACAGGTACTTTGTACGCAGGACCGCACCCGCCGGGCACGTTCCGACCGAACCCAGCTGGAACGAGCAGAAGGCCAAGGTAACAGGATACACGCAGCCGTCCAACCAGTACTTTGCAACTAGGGCCAGACTGGCGTACCATCCTCCGGACAGGACGTTTGGAGGATACGACCTGAAGGTGGAGGGTTCTCCGCAGAAGGCGCAGCAGAGCCAACAGACGCAGCAGGCCCCGCCACCGCCTCCTCCCCCGCAGCAGACGCAGCAGGCCCCGCCACCTCCTCCCTCACAGCAGTCCAAATCAAGGCAGGAGGAGCTGGCAAAGTATGAGGCCGAGTACCTGAAGCGCATGGAGACAGCCAACGCCCCGCCGCCCCCGTCCCCGCAGGATGCCGCTCGTAAGGCTCAGGAGGAGGCCGCAAAGCTGGCGCAGCAGGCTGCCGCCGCCCAAGAGGCTGCAAGGGCAGCTCAGGAGAAGGCAGCTGAAGCAGCAAAGGCAGCTGAAGCAGCAAAGGCAGCTGAAGCAGCAAAGGCAGAAGCGAGCAAAGCCGCCGAGGCGCCGAAGCGCCCCCGGGGCACGCTTCCCAAGGGATTCTGATTTACAACCTCTCTTTATTTTGTAAATGACTCTAGGACCTGACGCGCGTGTCCTTTCGGCTTCACCTTCGCAAAGACCTTGAACACCGTGCCGGATTCGTCCACCAGAAACGTGCTTCTGTTGACGCCCATGTACTCGCGGCCCATGAACTTTTTGGGCCCCCACACCCCAAAGGCGTTTGCCAGGGCCTTGTCGGTGTCGGCTAGGAGGGGATAGGGTATGTTCATCTTGTTGCAGAACTTTTGGTGCGACTCGGCCGTGTCCGGGCTGACGCCCAGTATCTGGATGCCAGCCTTCTCGAACGTCCCGTATGCCTTTGTGAACTCGTCTGCCTCGGTGGTGCAGCCGGGCGTAAAGTCGCGTGGATAAAAGTAGACGACGTACCTGCCGCCGGCCATATCCGAGGAGCGGACGACCTCGCCGGCCTGGCTCTGCAGCTCAAAATTCGGTACCCGGTCGCCTTCTTGTATCAATGCGTCGTCTTGGTGTTTGATGCCACTTAATATTTGCTGGTGCTGCAATGTCGCGTCTAGGCTCAGCACGAGCATCTTCCGGATTTTACTGGCTTGCTTGGCATAATCCGTGTGGTTTGGCACACCACGTAACCAGATAACACCTGTTATGTTGCAAAAGCTGCCAGATCAATACCACAGAACCCCATCTTGCATATCTTCTGGCGCCACGCTGAGCCTGAACGCGTACCCCATGCCGGTACCATTGTTTTTAAATGGGCGACGCTTGCCTTGGCACATGGTCTCGGGCCTTCAGGTGCGTCTGTCCCGCATACTTCGAGGCGGCAGGATGCTCTGCATCCCGATGGACCACGGCATATCCAACGGCCCCATACCGGGCCTGGAGGACCCCTCGCTAATAATACGCGAATGCGCCCCGGCCGGCCTCACCAGCGTTATAATAAACAAGGGCATACTAAAGTCGCTGGACGCGGTTCCGTCCGTCGGGGTGCTGGTGCACTTCTCCAGCAGCACCTCCCGGTCCCTCTCGCCCAACCGCAAGATGCTCACCGGCAGCGTGGAGGAGGCGGTCCGGATGGGAGCCGACGGCGTCTCGTTGCACATCAACATAGGCGGCCGCGAAGAGCCCGAGATGCTGCAGGACCTGGGGATGGTGGCAGAACGGTGCCAGAATTGGGGCATGCCGCTGCTGGCCATGATGTATCCCCGAGGCGAGAACGTCGCCAACCCGCACGATCCCGAGATCGTCGCCCATGCCGCCCGGATAGGCGCCGAGTGCGGCGCCGACATAGTAAAGACCGTGTACACGGGGGACGTGGACTCTTTTGCCGGCATAGTGAGGAGCACGCCGGTTCCGGTGGTGGTGGCCGGCGGCCCGAAGGTGGAGTCGGACGCGGACCTGCTGCGCATGACCCAGGAGGTGATGGAGGCCGGAGCCGCCGGCGTCACGTACGGCCGGAACGTATTCGCGCACCGCAACCCTCCTGCGATAACCAGGGCGCTGGCCCGCATCATATTCGACGGCGAGAAGGCCGAGTCGGTGGGGGACCTTGGATAGGGGGCGGGAGCTGATAGTGGCCCCGGCCACCGCCGACGGGCAGTTTCTCAAGGAGATTGCGGAGATGGGAATCAGGACGATACTGGCCGATCCGGCCACCGCCGCGGACATGCCCGTATCTGTAATGCACCGCCGGGAGGACTCCACGTACGTCCTGACCGGCGGCGCGGGAGAGCAGACCGGACGGCGTTATCGCATACTGTCCAACGCCGACATCGACGCCATGCTGGCGGACGCCGCCGCGGGCCTGGACTTTGTGATTGCAGACGTGGACGACTGGAAGATCATCCCGCTGGAGAACGCCATAGCCAAGCTGCACGACGTCGACACCCGCATAATCGCCTCGGCCGGCACGGCCGACGAGGCGCGCAAGATGTTCTCCATACTGGACATAGGCGTCGACGCGGTGATACTGGAGACCTCCTCTGCCGACGAGGTGTCCTCCGCGCTGGAGTACCTGGCGTCCACCACGTTTGAGGTGGTTCCGGCCCGGGTCACCGCCATACGCGAGACCGGCGACGGCGAGCGGGTCTGCGTGGACACCACGTCCATGCTGAAGATGGGGGAGGGGATGCTGGTCGGCAACCGATCCAACTTCCTCTTCCTGGTACACAACGAGTCGGTGGGCTCCTCGTTCACGTCCCCGCGGCCATTCCGGGTGAATGCGGGCGCCGTCCACTGCTATACTCTGTCGCCGAGCGGCAACACGATGTACCTCTCGGAGCTGGAGGGGGGCTCGGAGGTGCTGGCGGTCAACCAGGGGGGCAGGTCGCGGCGCGTCACCGTCGGCCGCTCCAAGATAGAGAGCAGGCCCATGCTGTTCGTGGGGGCCGCCACCGATACGGAGTCGGGCGGAATAATAGCGCAGAACGCCGAGACCATACGGTTCGTGCGGCCCGGCGGGGAGCTGGTGTCGGTCACGCACCTAAAGGAGGGGGATCAGATACTGGTGTACGCGACGCCGGCGGCCGGAAGACACTTTGGCATGAAGGTGGACAGCGAATACATCCTGGAGAAATGAAGTACACCACGTGCGCCTCTGTGGCCGCCGACACGCCCGAGGGGATGCGCCGCGATCTGGATATGGCCCTGGAGTCGTCAAAGTATGCGGAAATACGCCTGGACTATCTGGATGCGTCCGGGGTGGGGCCTTTCCTTGAGTCGGTCTCGTCCAGGATGGGCCGCATCATACTCACACTGCGTTCGCGCAAGGAGGGGGGCCGGTTCGGGGGGACCGAGGCCGAGCGCATCCGGCTGCTGGAGGGGGCGGCCACATATGGGCCCTTCCTGCTGGATGTCGAGTATAACACGCTGCTGAACAATCCGGGATTGCGGAGCAGCCTGAACACAGACATTCTGGCATCCTGGCACGACCTCCGGGGGAGCCCGCCGGTGGCACGGCTCCGGCGCCGCATGGGGGAGATGGGCAAGTACTCGGACTGGATAAAGATGGTCGTGACCGCCGATGCCGGGTACGGCGCCGCGGCCATACTGAGCCTGTACGCGTACCGCGGCAGGACCAACCTGGTGGCGTTTGCCATGGGGGACGCGGGCCGCTTCACCCGGCTGTGTTCCATGCACCTGGGGTGCCCGTTCATGTACGTGTCGCTGGGGGATCCGGTGGCCCCGGGCCAGTACTCGCTGGAGGATGCCCGACGCCTGTCCGGGGTCATGTAGCATGGTGCGGACGTTTGCCGTGATAGGGGACCCCATAGACCATTCGCTGTCGCCGGCCATGCACAACGCCGCGTTTCTGGAGACCCGCATGGACTGCACATACATAGCGTACCGCGTGCCGAGGGGGGATCTGTCCGCGGGTCTTGACTCCCTCCGGGCCGCCGGGATAGAGGGGTACAACGTGACCATACCCCACAAGGTGGCCATAATGGAACGGCTGGACTCGGTCTCCGAGGAGTGCAGCCTCATAGGCGCCGCCAACCTAGTGCATGACCGCGGTGGCCGGCGGCGCGGCTTCAACACCGACATGGAGGGGTTTTTGAGGCCCCTCCTGTCCCGGAACGTGCCACTGTCCGGGTGCCGCGTGCTGTTGCTGGGCGCCGGCGGGGCGGCCCGGGCCGGCGCGTCGGGGCTGGCCGCCCGGGGCGCGTCCCACATACACGTCTGCAACCGGGATACCGGGAAGGCGCGGGGCCTGGCGGAGCACTGCTCCAAGATGGGAGTGTCCTCGAGCTCGGGCCCGCTGCCCTCATACGTGGAGGGGGGCTTTGATCTGGTGGTGAACGCCACCTCGGTCGGGATGAACGGCGGCCCGTCCCCGGCGGATATGAGCAGGGTGCCGCCGGGAGTGGTGGCGTACGATATGGTGTACACGCCAGTCCGCACCTCGTTTCTGGAGCAGGCGGAGGGGGCCGACGCCGCCACCATACCGGGCTGGGAGATGCTGCTGCACCAGGCCGCCCTCTCTTTCTCGATACTGCACGGCAGGGATGCTCCCGTGCCGGCGATGAAGCGGGCCCTTCTGGGGGTGTTCGACTGAGGGGGGCGACCGCCACGGTGCACGGCGCCGTATCTTTGGTGAACGCCGTCGCCACCGGGTACGGGGCCACCCTGGGGACCTCGCTGGTCACCACGGCCCGCGTCACGGCGGTCCCCGGCAAGGGGATATTGATAAACTCCCGCAGCCAGAGCTCCCGGCTGCTGAACATGACCATATGCAACGTGGTTCCCAAGGACGAGCTGCGGCGCCACCGCATAAGCGTCCATGTCACGTCCCAGGTGCCCACCGGCTGCGGCCTGAAGAGCTCCAGCTCCGTATCCACGGCGGTGGCCATGGCGTGCGCCAGCATATTCAATCCGGACATGGGAGAGAAGGAGGTGCTGGCCGCCGGCGTGGACGCATCCATGCGCTCAGGTGTCAGCGTCACCGGAGCATACGACGACGTGTGCGGCTGCTATTACGGCGGATTCAACGTCACGCACAACTCTCGCTCCAGGCTGGTGGAGCACCGGCGCGCCCCGCCCGGGCTGGTCTCGGTGATATTCGTGCCCGAGAACCGCCGCCGCCGCAGCGTCCGGAACCTGAGGAGCATGGCCAAGGTTCTGAGCATGGCCTGGAAGGCGGCCCGGGAGGGGCGCCACTGGGAGGCCATGATTATGAACGGGCTGGCCGTCTCCCCGGTGCTGGGCCCAGACCCGTACCTGCTCAACTCCCTGCTGGATGCCGGAGCCCTGGGGGCCTCCCTCTCCGGGAACGGGCCGGCCGTTGCGGCGGTGGTGAGGGCCGGGGGGGAGCGGGACGTTGAGAAGGTCTTCAAGTCGCTGGATGGCCGCACCATAATAACCCCGATCAACAACAAGAAGGCGTTCTCCGATGAACTGTAGCGTATCGCGTTCCACGCTCTCCGGCGGCATATCGTGCCCCCCCAACAAGAGCTACACCCACCGGGCCGTGTTCCTGGCGTCGATGGCCGGCGGGGGCAGTGTGGTGGAGGGGGCGCTGCTATCGGGCGACACGCTCTCCACCATAGAGGCGTGTCGCAGGTTGGGCGCCGATATAGATGTGCGCGGCGACCGCGTCACGGTGCGTAGGGGGGTGGCTCCCTCGTGCGATGTGACCATCGACGCGGCAAACTCGGGCACCACCATACGCATGGCCGCCGCGCTGGCGTCGCTGTACGGGCACACCGCCACCCTTACGGGGGACGCCAGCCTGCAGGAGAGGCCCATGCAGCCCCTGCTGGACGCGCTGGGCGCCCTGGGGGCCAGGTGCACGTCCCGGGGCGGCCGACCCCCGGTGACCGTATCGGGCCCGATCTCCGGCGGGGCGGTGTCCATACGGGGCAACGTCTCCAGCCAGTTCGTCTCGGCCCTGGCGATGACCGCCCCCATGGCTCCCCGAGGCATGGACATAACGATAGAGGGACAGATGGTGTCGAGGCCGTACCTGGACATGACCCTGGCAGCGATGCGGAGGTTCGGCGTCTCGGCGAGAACCGTCATACCATACCGCAGCTACGAGATACGCCCGGCCAGGTACGAGTCTGCCAGGTTCGCCGTCCCCATGGACTTTTCCAGCCTGGCGCTGCTGCTGTCCGCCGCGGTGCTGTGCGGTGACGGCTCCTTCCGTGTTCGCGGGGGGATGGACGGCCTCCCCCAGGGGGACGAGGCGTTCCTGGACATACTGGAGATGATGCGCGTGGCAGTGAGCGTGGGCGAGGACGCCGTGTCGGTCGCGCCGCCGGAGCGGCTGGGCGGCGGGACCTTTGATTTGGGCAACTCGCCGGACCTGCTGCCGCCGCTGGCCATACTGGCGCTAAAGTCCGAGCAGCCCATCGTGATAACCGGCGTGGGGCACGCCCGCCTCAAGGAGACCGACCGCATATCCATAATATCATCGGAGCTGTCCAAGATGGGAGTGCGCATAGACGAGCGGCCAGACGGCATGACGTTGCACCCGCCCCGCCGGGTGCGGGGGGCGGCGCTCGATCCGCGGCACGACCACCGGCTGTTCATGGCGTTTTGTATCGCGGGAATGTACGCGGGGGAATCGACCGTGTATGGGGCCGAGTCGGCCGCCGTCTCGTATCCGGAGTTCGTGCGGGACATGGTGGCGGCCGGCGGCGTCCTGGATATCGCGTGAGCGGGGCGCCGCGGGCAGCCCGGATCCGGGACGCCGGAGTATCTTGGCGGGGGCGTTTGCGGCCTACAGGGACAGGATACACTCGGCGCCGGGACACGCCATTGGAGTGTCAAGTTGTGGGGATCCGAGATCGTGTCAGCCGATGGCGGTGCACGGTACTTGTGTATGCTTGACACTGGCGATCAATACTACGCCAGTCCATAGTCTGCCCCCCAGCACCGGTCCGCAGCGCATGGGACCTTGGCTCCCGTAACTTACCAGTCCGGTTAATAGATAAAATATAATGCCGGGGAGTACCGAGCATGCTGCGGTGGCTTGCATTGGTGGCGCTGGCGGTGGCCGGTTGCGTTTCGACGGCGGACGCGCAGCAGGCACCGGATCAGCTCCCGTTTGTTACAACTTGGAAGACCGACGCTGCCAACCAGACCATTACCATTCCTCTGGTGGGTTCGGGCATGACCATCCACTGGGGCGACGGCGTCAGCAGCACCGGCGTCTCTGGAACAGTAACTCACACGTACGCAAATCCCGGCACCCATACGGTCTCTGTCTACGGTGGCCTTGAAGCCATCTCGCTGGACGCCCCCTCGGATGCGTCCAAGCTCGTGTCAATAGACCAGTGGGGCGACGCGTCATGGACGACCATGGAGTCAGCCTTTGAGGGCGCTTCTAACATGGTCTACAAGGCGACCGACATCCCCGACCTCTCGCGCGTCACCGACATGTCCGACATGTTCTGGGGCGCCTCCTCCTTCAACCAGCCCCTCGACACATGGGATACCTCCTCGGTGACCAACATGTATCAGATGTTCGCCGGCGCCTCCTCCTTCAACCAGCCCCTCGACACATGGGATACCTCCTCGGTGACCGTCATGTCCGACATGTTCGGCGACGCCTCCTCCTTCAACCAGCCCCTCGACACATGGGATACCTCCTCGGTGACCGTCATGTCCTACATGTTCTGGGGCGCCTCCTCCTTCAACCAGCCCCTCGACACATGGAATACCTCCTCGGTAACTGACATGTCTTGGATGTTCGGCGGCGCCTCCTCCTTCAACCAGCCCCTCGACACATGGGACGTCTCCTCTACGGCTAACATGACTGGGATGTTCTGGAATGTCTCCTCCTTCAACCAGCCCCTCGACACATGGGACGTCTCCTCGGTTATGGACATGAACGGAATGTTCGCCGATACCGCCGCCTTCAACCAACCCCTCAACACCTGGGATACCTCTTCGGGGACTGACATGTCCTACATGTTCTGGGATGCTGCTGCCTTCAATCAGGACATCTCCGCATGGGATACCTCCTCGGTCACCAACATGAACGGTATGTTCCGGAACGCCTCCTCATTCAATCAGGACATCTCCTCTTGGGACGTCTCCTCAGTAACCCGCATGTTCGTCATGTTCCAAGACGCCTCCTCATTCAATCAGGACATCTCCGCCTGGGATGTCTCCTCGGTCACCAACATGACCATGATGTTCGACGGCGCCGCCTCCTTTGACCAGAACCTTGGCGGCTGGTATATTACGATCGACAACGCGTCCATCGACAGGGCGGACGTCCCCGGCGTGGTCGGGACAATATCCGCCCAGAATGCATTACTGGACAGACATGATCCGATCTACCGGTTAGAATCCGGCGGCGACTCGGACCGGTTCACCATAACCGACGGCAACCGCCTCAATATGATCTCGGTGGACGCCGACCGTACATCATACACGGTCACCATCACTGCCGAAGGTGACTCGGTATTTGAGGGCGGCAACAACTGGCGTGCCGTCGAAGTGGCCTTGGTGGATGATTCCCACCACGCCCCGCCGCCTACCGGGACCATATCACCCTAGACGGTCGATCGGAGCCTGATCGCCCCCGCAGAGATGCAGAAATGCGCGTGGTCGGACGCTGTTGGCGCCGTCCCGCTGCGACCCACCGCCGGCCTCGACCACAAAGTCCATGCTGTACCACAGGAATGGCTTCTCTGGTCTAGTGCAGCAAGACTCCAGTTCCGAAGCCGGCCGCCGAACATGCGACTGTGGTGCCCGGCATTACCAGACTGTTTGGACAGCCCCGGGCAGCCAGCAGGCGCATAACTATTCCCACCAAAAGATGATAAGTATGGGGTACCCGATGCGATACGGAGGGTATACGATGGTAAAGCCAGAGTACCTGGAGGAGATGCGCCGCCGGCTCACGCCCGAGCAGTTTGGGGTGTGCGCCCACGGCCAAACCGAGCCGCCGTTCACAGGCGCCTACCACAACAACAAGGAGGACGGGAAGTACTCGTGCGTGTTCTGCGGGGCGGCCCTCTTCGACTCCAAGACAAAGTTCGACTCGGGCACCGGCTGGCCCAGCTTTGCCGACAGTGTAAGGCAGGACGCGGTGGGCAGGAAGATGGATGAGTCGTACGGCATGGTGCGCACCGAGGTGGTCTGCTCCAACTGCGAGTCGCATCTGGGGCACGTCTTCGGCGACGGGCCCGGCCCCACGGGCCTGCGCTACTGCATCAACTCGGCATCGCTCTCGTTCTCCAAACGGGACGGCTAAAACCACCTTTCCAGGGTCTGGCTCTTCTTTTCCAGCGCCTTTCTCATGCGGGCCAGGGCCTGCCCGACCCGGTTGGGGGAAAAGTCGTGCTCGGTCATGTATCGGATTATGCCCTCGTGATCGACGCTCCCGAACCGTATCTCGTCCACGTCGGCGACGTCCGGCTCCAGGAAGATCCTGCGGATCTCTTCGTACGGCGTGGACTCCAGCTTCTCTTGCACCTGCGGTATGTCCTCCAGCCGCCCGTGCTTCTTTATGAGCTTCAAAGCCTTCTTGGGCCCGATGCCGTAGAACCCCGACGGGTTAAAGTCGGTCCCTATCATGATGCCCATGTCGACCAGCTGCTCCCGGCTCAGGCCGGCGCCCTCCAGCACCCGCTCCAGGAGTATAAGCTCCGGCTCCACCGTGACGTAAAAGTTTCTGTTGGGCACCTTTCTCCTGCCGTTGTTGGTAAAGTTGCGGACGAGCCGCCGGGCTCCAAACAGTATGGAGTCGTAGTCCTGGCTGGCCGCCGCCCACGCCTGGCCCGTGATGGTCAGGCGGGCCGCGGTGGCCTCTCCCTCGGAGGGCGCCTGTATGTGGGGGATGCCGAAGAGGTCCAGCAGCTCCTTGGACTGGTCCACCATCCCGTCCTTCAGGGACGTGACCTGCTGGGCGTACTTTCTTGCGGCCTCTTGGTCCCCGTCGGCTATGGCCTTTTCGTACTTTATGGCCGCGTCCATCTTGGTCTGCCGGCGCCTCTCGATCTCGGCTGCCTTGAGGGACGGGGACCTGCCGTCGAATACCCATACGGGCTTTATCCCCATGGACAGAAAGCTGGCGTTCCGGTACATCAGCCCGCTCAGGTGGCTGGTGGTGTTGCCCTCCAGATCCGCGAGGGGCATGCCGTCGCTTCCCCGGATGGTGCTCAGGAACTGGTACAGGGCGTTGTATGCGTCTATGGCCACCACCCGGGTGTTGAACGACTCCAGGGAGGTCTTCTCCCGCAGGGCCACGTCCTTGAGGTTTAGTCCCACACGTGCGGCGCCGGGGCGGCCGTATTTTGGGGTTTGCCGCGCCGGGGCGCGGCCGCCTGACTCCCGGCATTGGCCCGGGCGGCGGGGCATCTGCTATATTAGGGGCACCGGGCCACTACGCCTGCCAGGGTAGCCAAGCGGTTACGGCGGCGGTCTCGAAAACCGCTACGCGCAAGCGTGCAGGGGTTCGAATCCCTTTCCTGGCGCCATACCGAATCTATGGGGATTGACGTACCCTATGTGTTGTTGCGGGGCGGCCATATCTGGACGTACTGACAGATGTGGTCGGTTATTATCCTGCGTGGCCTTAAATACCCAAGACGCGTATACTACGCGAAAAGAGATGCCATACGAAGAAGTTTGCTACCAGAGAATGGCAAGGGAGAATCCCGACGAATACCGGACTCTCCGCTACAAAAAATAGTAGTTTCTTTTCCCCTGTTGTTGGTGTCCGGCAGGCCGCGTTGCGGCCAGCCGGCCGCTTCTATCATGTGTTCTGGCAACGGCTGCCGCGCCATATTGTGTGATTTTGAGTACGATGGCCCGGATCCCGGGCTGGCGCACCGGAGCGTAACCTGCACCCGGCAGGGGTCGGAACGTCCCGTAGATATCCCTACGGCTTTCCGTCGCCCCGGTATCCGGGCCCCAGCATGTCCTCTGGCCTTGCCTCGTTGTCCCACTTCCCCCGGTAGCCCTTGACTAGGGCGAAGACGCCGGCCCCCAGCAGCGCCAGCACCAGGCCGAAGAACGCCACAGATCCCTGCGCCGCCTCCCCGCAGTCGGTCTCCATCGGGGGTCTGTCCTCCGAGTACTCCATGCAGTCCTCGAACTCGGCGTTCTGGACGTTGGCGGACCTGTACGCGTCCCCGAACACGCCCAGCACCAGAAACCCGGCAAAGACGAGGGCCACGCCGGCCATTATGAAGCGGATGTCGCTCACGATGTGTATACCGGCCCGCGCTATTTGAGCATTGCAGGTGTGCCAGAGTGGTTGGGCACCGGCCGGGAGGGTCTACTTTTTGAGTATGGGGTTTCCGTCCGCATCGTTCTGCCTCTCGGAATCAAACGTCTCCATGTGGGCGGGATCCCGGTGCATGTAGCTGTGGGTGGCCCCCTGCTCCTTTCTGCAGAACTTTTTGTGTATGGCAGTCTCCACCTTCAGTGTGGTCTCGTTCTCGTGGAACAGCCTGATTCCGCAGTCCTTGCATATTAACTCGGGCATGGCCGCCGTACGGGAAAAACCGTTTTAATTGTTTGGGATTATGGCTCCTCCCATAGGCATGGGGCGTATGTTGGGGGACCGTTCGGAAGATATGACCGCCCTGTCGGGCAGTCGCGCCGGTCTCCGTATGCCCGCCCCTGGCGGCTTGCTTTTCTGGGGGCTTCCTGCGCCCCGCACCAACCATGCTCTAATATACCATTTAAGATCAAAAAGACATGTCTTCTGGTTTACTCCATGTTTTCAGGGGAGTGTACTCGGCCGCAAACACAAAAAAACCGCCCACTCTGACGTACCGACATGTCCCAGGCCATCGACATTCTACGGGTTGTGGAGTCGTTCTTCGAGGTGGGCCGCACCAAAGACACGTCGGTACTGCAGCGCATACAGCTCGATGACCCGCGCTTTACCAGCTTCAGCGACGTCCCGCCGTACGATCTCAAGGACTATGAGACCACGCTCACCCTTGAGACGCTGCGCTTTGTCAGCCTGTCCGACTACAGCTACACCCTTGCCCGCCCCAGGGTCAGCGTGTTCGGGGATGCGGCGGTGGTCGCCGTCGAGCTGAACCAAAAGGGTATGCTGGTGGACAACAAGAACTACACCGGCGAGCACGTCTCCATAGACGGCAGGGCGACATTCGTGCTGGTCCGGCAGGAAGGCTCTTGGAAGATAGTCCACATACACCTGTCGCGTGTCTGATGGTGTCACACAGAAAGCACCCGACCGCAGGCCAGGCACCTCAACCGTACCCCGTCGCCGGCCAGCCGCTCGAACTTTCTGGCGCCGCACGGGCAGACGGGGCATGCCCTCGATGGTGGAGTCAATGGCGGGTTGGGTCCGTGTCAGAGCCGAGTATGGTCCTTACGCGCTCCTCTCCGCCCACCGACTCCACGAATCGGGCCACCGCCGGCGGCACCCGTTCCCTCCAGTCCCCGCCGTCGGCCATCATGCGGCGCAGTACGCTGGCGTTGAACCTCTCCCGATCCACCATGTCGGGCTCGGCCACCTCCGTTCCGTAGTCCCGCAGCAGCATGGCCACGTAGGGGTTGCCGCTGTATATCCTCTGGAACGGCGGCAGGGCAGCCCGTATGTAGGCCGGCCAAGTGGCCACGTTGTGCTGGTTCTCCAGCCCCAGTATCATGTATCTGCCCGGGTCTATACCGGACTCGTTCAGGGCGTTGCGGATCATCTCTATCCTCTCGCCGGCGGTGAAGGGATCCTTCTCCAGATAGTTGTACTGGGTGCTGGTGACCGCTATTATGATGTCGTCGCACTCGGCCATGGCCTGCGTGACCAGCGCCATGTGCCCCAGATGGAATGGTTGAAACCTTCCCATGACGAGGCCCCTCATGGCCGTATGTGGGACCATCCGCCTATATGATTCAAGGCGTGCGACAGACTCATTAACCCTGAAGCGAGCACCGCCCCGATGGGAAGAAAGGCCTTGATAACAAGCGCCCTGCCGTATGCCAACGGCGAGATACACTTGGGCCACGCTGCCTCGACGTATCTGCCGGCCGATGCCACCGTCAGGTTTCTCCGGATGATGGGGGTGGAGGCGTACTATATCTGCGCCTCCGACGACTTTGGCACCCCGATACTGATACAGTCGGAGCGGGAGAACAAGACGCCCCAAGAATACTCGGCGTACTGGAACCGCCGCGACCTGGCCGACTTTGAGGCGCTGGACGTATCGTTCGATATGTTTTACAGTACTAGCTCCCCGGAGAATGTCAAGTTTGCCCAGTATGTCTTTGAGCGGCTAAACCAGGCCGGCCACATATACCGCCGCGAAATAATACAGTACTATTGCGAAGCGGATGGAAAATTCCTGCCGGACCGTTACGTCCGCGGCACCTGCCCCAAATGCGGCGCCGAGGACCAGTATTCGGATCTGTGCGAAAAGTGCAGCAGCATTCCGGACGACATACTGGACGCGCGGTGCGCCCTGTGCGGCGCGCCCCCCGTCAAGCGGCCCACGACGCACTACTTTTTCAGGCTGAGCTCGTTTGCCGGCCCACTGAGCGACTGGCTGGACTCCAGCCCGAACCTGCAGAAGGACGTAAAAAACTACGTGCGCAGCTGGATAAAGTCCGGCCTGGAGGACTGGGACATAACCCGGGACATCCCCTGGGGGGTGCCCATACCACTGGAGGAGGCCGCCGGAAAGGTGCTGTATGGATGGTTCGACAACCACCTGGCGTACATATCCACCGCGCTAAAGTTTCTGGAGGCGCGGGGAATGGACGGCCAGGAATTCTGGAACTCGGCTGACATTTACCACTTTATCGGCAAGGATATCGTGTACCACCACTACCTGCTGTTGCCCGCCGTGCGGATGGGTTTGGAGTCCGAGTACAAGCTCCCCGACTACCTGCCCACCCGGGGGCACCTCACGCTGCAGTCCAAAAAAATATCCAAAGGCCGCAACTGGTACATAGGCCTCCGGGACTTTCTGGGGGAGTACCCGGCCGACTACCTGCGGTACTACCTGCTGTCGATCACGTCGTACTCGCAAGATGATCTCAATTTTGACTGGGACGACTTTGCGACGCGCATAAATTCGGAGCTCATCGGAAACCTGGGGAACTTCGTGAACCGATCCCTGGGGTTCACTGCAAAGTCTTTTGGCGGGGTGGTTCCCGAACCGGACGGAACGGATGCCGACGACCAGGCGGCCCGCCTGCGCATATCGAGTCTTGCCGAGTCGGTGGGCTCGCAGATGACATCCAACCACATAGACCGGGCCGTAAGGCGGCTGATGGAGTTTTCCGCGTTCTTCAACCAGTATTTTCAGCGCAAGGAGCCCTGGAGAGGGGGCCCGGGGACGGCCTCGTGCATATACTATTCGGTAAACGCCACATATAGTATAGCCGTCGCACTGTGTCCGTTCCTGCCAGGATCCGCCTCCAAGATGTGGACGCAGCTGGGGCTGGAGGGGGCCGTCTCTGACATGCCTTGGGACTCTGCGTCGGAGCTGGGAATCAGGCCGGGGCACCGGCTCGGCAAGATATATCCAATATTTGCAAAGGTCGAGCGGGCCGGGATAGAGAAGCAGAAGGCGCGGCTCGGGAAACATTGAGTTCGTCTGGTGTAGTGGGACGCGTCACCACCCGGGGATATTATGACCGGCGCACCGGCGGGGTCCTGCGTGCCCGCCGCTACTCGGTGTACCCGCCAAACCTGCTCGGTATGCTGGCCGGTTCGCCTGAGATATCCATAATGGTGCACGGCATGCGCAACGACAGCGCCGGCGCCGCATCCAAGGTGAGCATCGCCTCCGAGCGGCTGGCATATCTGGGGTATGTGCATCCGGTGATAGGGTTCAGCTACGACTCTGACGTCGTGGGGGCCCACCTGCGGCGCGGCCATGTGAGGGCGCTGGGGGTGGCCCGCGCGATAGCCGAGAAGAACGGCTTTCACCTGGCGGCGTTTCTGGAGGATTTTGCGCGGAGCCACGGCATCACAATACGCCTCCTGGGGCACTCGCTGGGCTCGGAGGTAATAGTTTCTGCCGTCCGCCACCTGCGCAAAGGTGGCCACGCCCCACCGATAAGATCGGTGCACCTCTTTGCAGCCTCGGCGACTAGGGCGGAGATGGCCTCGGCGCGGCACATGCTGAATGAGGCCGTATCCGATGTCATAAAGAACTATTACCATGAGGGCGACGAGGAGCTGGCCCGGGGCCACGACTCGGGGCTGAATCCATACCCTGCGGGCCTGTGCGGGACGGGCTTTGACGACGAAAAATTCCAGAATATTCCCGTTGCCCCGGAGAACCACCGGTTTGCCAGCTATGCGGCCGTCTTGGAATCGTTTCCCTAGATATTATTTTACACTCTGGCGCGGATCGGAGTGTGTATGCCGCATTCCGGCTTGGAATGAATATGGCGTGGATGCGCCGGCTGCGATATCGTAGGGGATAAAAAACCAATACAGCTTGCAGGTACAGACTGTGCATGCGTCTAAATGTGGCGCGCCCTTGCCGGTGCGCCATAAATGAAAATCCGGAATTGTGGATTATACGGCCAGGCGCAAGAGGTGGCACTGGAAGATCGGTACAGGAATCGTCCTTGAGAGGTGTGTTCTACACGTTGGAAAATATGCATAATTAACTGCATTCTTGGCCGTTCATATGATTTGCAGGCCGTAGCTGATCATGTCTAGCGTGCCGCCCAACCGGCCTGGTTGGAGGCGCCGCCATGATCCTGAATATGTTCGGCCTGCTCTTGAAATATTTAATATAATGCGGCGGGCCGACTTTTGCTTGAAATGGAACCGGATGGATTTGGGAGCCGCCTCATACTGTGCATGACGGCTGCGGTACTGGCGGCTATGTGGGCGATCCCCGCCGAGGGCCTTGAGGCGGCGGATGCGGCAGGCGGCATCGCGCCGCCGTCAGCCTTAGAGGTGGCTACAGCCGGAGCCCTGACAGATGCCACATACGTGGGCAGCGACACGACGCCCACGGTATCGGTGACGGTGGCAGAGGCGGGCGGTACGGTCACGCTGTACTCCGACCACATGTGCTCTGACCCCATCAGTGCTCCGGTGGGCGTGATTGGTGCCGGCAGCCCGTACGTGGTGGACGTGGAGGTTGATCCCGGCTTGGCGGTGGGCCTGCATACCATACATGCCCGGCACACCGTGTCGCAGCAGTCGTCAGAATGCTCCTCGGAGAGGGCCATGTATAGGGTGATCCCCCCCATGACGGCCACATACCGCATCACGTTCACCGGTGCGTTCACCACCGACGCGCTGGCTCCGGGCGTGAACGTGCCCCGCGGCGCGCACTTTACCACGCTGATAGGCGCCGTACACAACAGCGGCGTGACCTTCTGGGAGCGCGGCGGCATGGCCAGCGAGGGCACCGAGATCATGGCCGAGACGGGCCGCACCGGAGTGTTGCGGTCTGAGGTTGTTGCGTCCCGCCCGGACGCCTCCGAAACGATAGAGCGGCCGCTTGTCTCGGGCGGCACGCCCGTGGCGGGCTTTGATATTGTGGTGTCCGGCGGGCACGCCTCGGTGACGCTGGCATCGATGGTGGCCCCCAGTCCGGACTGGTTTGTGGGCGTGTCGGGGCTGCCGCTGCTCGGCGCCGATGGCGCATGGATACACCATGGAAGTGCGGAACTGTTCCCGTATGACGCGGGGACCGAGGACGGCGGCGAGTTCTCCCTCAACAACGGCGCCACCGTCCCGCACCAGGCCATAACGAGCCTGCGCAACACCGGCAAGTTCTCTGGCGGACCCATTGCCATTCTGCAGTTTGAGCGCGTTGCGTTGGCCAGCAACCTTGCGCAGGCGAGCGGACCGGGCGCCCTCTTCTTGGGCCACAATCCGGACGTGGCGGCGCAGGGATTCCGTACCGGCCCCAACCCCGGCGGATATGTGCTGCACAGCGTGACCGCGTCGTTCGGCGACAAGGCCGGCTCGCCGGGAGACCTCCGGGTGCGCATATACGCCGATGACGCCGGCTCGCCGGGCATGCCGGTGGGCGCGCTCAACGGAAGCAACCCCGATGCCGCGGGCCTTTACACATTCACCGCCGAGGGCGGCATTCCCCTTGGCGCCGACACAGACTACCATGTGGTGTTTGACGTGGCAGACTACACTCCGGGAAGCGCGTACCGGCTCATGTTCACCGGCAGCGACAATGAGGACTCCGGAGCCGCGCCCGGGTGGTCCATCGCCGACACGCTGCTGGGCCATGTCCACCATTCCAACAGGGACAACTCTTGGAAGATCAGCATCCAGGGCGAGGCGGCGGCCCCGTAGGCGCTGCAGGCCCCGGAGTGGGCGGCACGGTTCTGCTGCAGGGTCGGTCGGCAACCGCTTCCATATGCGTGGGCCGCCAAGAGCCGGGGACATGTCGGGCGCGCCGTAGACCGTGGCGTAGTATGGCGTGGCGCGCCCAGGTACACTGGCCGGCGCCCCAGATGCTGCGCCGTATGCGTTCCCCCATTTCTTGGCAGTATGGCAAAAAAGAATGCTTTAATTTCCCTGCGGCCGGACGAGTCCCGTGCCGGGGTAGCTCAGCCTGGTTAGAGTGCCAGTTTGGCGTACGGGGCCCGACCTTCCAAAGGCAAGACTCATAATCTGGAGGTCGCGGGTTCGAAACCCGCCCCCGGCATTACCTCCTCTCTCCTATTATCAGGTCCACCATGTACCGCACGGCGGTACGGGGCGATATGCGTATCTCCCAGGGTATGGACGCTATACCGTGCATTTTTGGTTCCAAAACGACGGTCCGGCGGCAGCGCACTTGGTCCTGGAGAGCGATGCGGGGGCGACCACGGGAGTGGTGGGCCTGCCCGAGGACCGGCAGCGGCTCGTCGAGAAGGCGGCTTGGGGGCACGTAAACGCCGGTCCGCAGGGCGGACCGGGCATCCTTGTACCGTGGCTGCTACATTGCGGCGTAGCAGCGGCATGGGGGCGCGGGGAATGCCGACGACACCGGGACTAGGCTACGGCCGGTCCACGCCGTCGTGTCTACGACGCTGTCAGAGGGCGGTCTTTGCCCTGCGCTCCCCGCCGTTAGCCGCCCGCCTGATCGGCGTTGGAAGGAGTCTGAGAGGCGGCTTGACAACCATGTTTTTAGGCCGA
Organism: Nitrososphaerota archaeon; assembly: GCA_016126025.1. Taxonomy (GTDB): domain Archaea; phylum Thermoproteota; class Nitrososphaeria; order Nitrososphaerales; family Nitrosopumilaceae; genus VYCS01. The sequence goes on from JAEFDA010000022.1 coordinate 18,341, forward strand.
TCAAGCAAAGCAGGGGTCTGGCTATCGAATGCTACGGTTCGTACTGTCCATCACGGGTGGTGAGCCGGGTGGGATACGTACCTAACCGGGGATTTTTTAGGTTCTAGGGTGCCGCCTGCTGCCGGATGTAGCGTCCGAATTGTGATGCCGGATGACGCAACGGCGGCTGTTCTGTCGAATCGGCGGTGTCGGTGGATGTGCCGTATCCCACGCCGGCAGGAATACTCTAGAGGCCGTGGCCGAGCATATGTGCGGCTGCGGTATGACGGTGGCCTGGGACTTGCATACTGTCGGGCGCGGCCCGGGATGTTCTGGACCACATCATTGAAACACTGTTCGTGTAAAGCATCATGCAGATCCATCCGGCAGTCCCCGCAGCGGGTCCCTCCGCAGTTTGGTTGGCGGGGCCCCCTTAGAAGGAGAACGATCCGCAACAAAGAATTTTTGGACCTGCCCGGGAGGATCACACCATGACCAAGAAGCGATGGACTAGACATGATTCGCAATTAGCCGTAGGCTGCCCTCCAGCCCGCCTCCGGTCTAATTTGGGGCATCTAGGGGCCATAGACAGGCCGGAACGGCCCGGGCAGCCGCGTCCGTGTCCGGACAACATGGTAATATCTCGGGGGCGTGGGCGTCGATATGGTAAAGTAGTTGTGATCGAGTCTCCAGAGGCATGCTGACCTACGAGAAGGCTCGGCGGAGCTCCAAGATATTCAAGGCCATAGCAGGCATGTCGCCCCAGCAGTTTGATTCGCTGTACGCGGAGGTTGCCAAGCTATACGGCGAGGCCGA